>DASVZU010000193.1:0-15727 GCA_036391515.1 Holophagaceae bacterium | reverse complement strand
AACGAGGTGCAGGAGCGGGACCTGGATGCCCGGATGCCCCGCACGGCCCACCGCCCCCTGCCCCGGGGCGAGTACACGCCCGGGCAGGCCGCCGGGATCGCCGTGGGCCTGGCCCTGATGGGCTTCCTGCTGCTCTACCTCGTCCACGGCCCGGCCTCCGCCTGGCTGGGGGCCCTGGCCCTGGCCTGGTACAACGGCTTCTACACCCCCCTGAAGCGCGTCAGCGCCTTCGCCGTGGTGCCCGGCTCCCTCATCGGCGCCCTGCCCCCCGCCATCGGCTGGGCCGCCGCCGGGGGCGCGGTGAAGGATCCCACCATCCTGGCTCTGGCCTTCGTCTTCTTCATCTGGCAGGTGCCCCACTTCTGGCTGCTGGTGGCCCTCCACGCCGAGGGCTACGAGGAGGCCGGCTTCCCCACCCTGGTGTCGGTCTTCGGCCGCCGCCGCCTGGCCCGCCTCACCTTCACCTGGATCTGCGGCACCGCCGCCGCCTGCGGTCTGCTGCCGGTGTTCCGGGTGCTGGACACCCAGCCTTCGCTCATCCTCCTCGCGGGCGCCTCCCTCTGGCTGATCGCCGGCTCCCTGCCCCTGCTGGGGAGGGCCGAACTCGACGCGCGGATGTTCCGGCGCGTGTTCATGAACATCAACCTCTTCGCCCTCCTGCTCACGGCGGCGGTGATCCTGGATCCGTTCTTCGGACGGTGACTCTTACAGCTGCTTAGACAGGATTAACAAGATTAAAAGATCGGATTTACGGGATTAATGGATCATATTTACAAAAAAACGTCGTGATCATGACGATTTCTTAGGTTTTTTAATCATTAATCCTGTTAATCCTTCCTAATCCTGTTAATCCTGTCTCCGATTTGGGCCTGCGGTACACTGCCCGCCATGCCCCGCCGCCAAGCCGAGTCCGCGAGAGAGCCGCATCCATGGACGTGACCCGCTTCCTGGGCGCCCACCGGTTCGCGTGGCTGGCGGAGCTGGCTCTGGACGGGGAGTGCGCCTGGCACCTCATGCGCCGGGAGCATGACGGCGCACGGTTCCTCCTCCAGCTCTGGACCCCCCGACCTCCGGACCGGGATCTGGACCAGTTGCGCGAGGCCTTCCTGGGGCGCTTCCTCGATGCCGACGCCCTGGACCCGGTCCAGGCCCATTTCGGCTACGACGACGAGCAGGCCTGGCACCTCCAGGCGATCCAGGGCGCGCCACTCAGCCGGCTCTGGCCCGAGTGGGGACCTGCCTCCCGCGAGGCCTTCCTCCGCCGCCTGGGGGAACTGGTGGCCGCCAGCCCCCACCGGCGGTTCCTCCATCCCGAGGTCCTCACCCTCCGCCCGGGCCTGATCCTCGCCCCCCGGGCCCTGGGCAAGGCCCCCTGGGACCTGGACCACCTCTCCGATCTGCTGCCCGCCCCGGTCCCGGAACCGCCGCTCCCGGAGGAGCGGCCCTGGACCCAGCCCCGCGACCTCTCGGACCTGGTCTCCCGGCCCATCCGCGGGCGCGGCCAGGAACTGACCTACCTCAAGTCCCTGGTGCTGGGTCTCAGCGCCCCCATTCCCATGGAACGCATCATCCTGCTCCAGGGCGAGGAGGGGGTCGGCAAGGAGCAGCTCGCCGCCTGGTCCTGCGCCGTGGCGGAGAGCGAGGGCATCTGGGTCCACCACCTGGCGGCCTCCCATGAGGAGTCCGCGGGCCGCTTCCTGGGCCGGCTCGTGGAGGCCCTGCTCCAGGGGAGCGAGGTGGACTTCTACGCTGGGCATCCCGCCTCGGCCAAGGCCCTGGCCCTCCGGGTGCAGGCCTTCGCCTTCCTCACGGGCGGGCGGGCCCTCAACCGCCAGGAATCCGGGCCGGAGGCCGAGGAGCTGAAGGCGGCCCTGGAGGCGCTCGACTTCGCCTCCCTCATGCATCCCCGGCTCATCCACCTCTCGGGCCTGGACCGGGCCACGCCGGAGGTGCTGGCCCTGGTCCGCGAACTCGTGCACGGGTCCAGGACGCCCTGGCTGCTCTCCCTCTCCACCGGAGCCCAGGGTGCGGGCCTGAAGCCCCTGGTGGCCCAGCTCCGCGCGGAACCCGCAGCGGCCCTCATCGGGGTGAACCGCCTGGAGGACGCGGACCTGAGGCGGGTGCTGGAGGACCTGCTCGCCCGCCACACTCTGCCCGCGGACTACCTGGGGGACCTCCTCGACCGGAGCCTGGGCAACCCGGGCCTCCTCCGGAACTTCCTCGAGCTGGCCCTCCAGGACGGCACCCTGATCTGGGAGGACGGCTGCTGGGCCCTGGCCACGGACCACCCGCCCGCGCCCCGGGCCGAGGAAGACCTCATGCGGCAGATCTTCCTGGGCCGGCTGCAGCGCCTTCCGCCGGCCTCCGCCACCCTGGTGCGGCTCCTGGCCCTGGCGGACCGGCCCCTCCCCACCGGCTCCCTGGGCCGCCTCCTGGGCCTCACGGGGGATCCCCTGGAGGACGCCCTGCAGGGAGCGGTGGGCTCGCGGCTCGTCCAGCTCCGGCGGAACGATGCCGCCATCCCCGATCCCCGCTGGCGGGAGCTGGTGCTGGCCCACACTCCCCAGCCGGAGCTGAAGCGGCTGGCCCGGGCCCTTCTGGCGGCCATCCAGGAGCAGGGCGGCGCCCTGGCCTTCTCCGTCACCCTCCAGGCCCTGGCCTCGGACCAGGCCACGGCCCTGGCCGCCGTCCTGGCGGCCATCCGCCGGGAACCCACCGCCATTCCCCAGGAGGCCCAGCGCATCGTGGACCAGGCCCTGGAGCTCCAGCCCGGTCCCGCGGAAGAAGCCCAACTCTACGAGTACCTGGCCGATGCCTGGAGCACGGGCTCCCAGGGGGCCTTGGCGCCCCAGGGGGAGAGCGCGCCCAAGCCGGCGGCAGTCCTGGCCCTCGAGGCGCTGCGAAAGGCCCGGGAAGCCCTGGCCCGGATCCCGATCGCCGAGCGCCGGGGAGAGCGCCTGGCCGAAGCTCGTCTCCTCCGCAAGCAGGCCATGATCGATCTCCTGCTCCGGCGCCCGGCAGAGGCCCAGGAGGCCATCCTCGGGGCTGCGGAGCGCCTGTCGGACCACCCCATCCACCCCGAGCAGCCCCGCCTGCGGCTGGCCCTCGGTTCCCTTCACCTGCTCCAGGGACACCTCACCAAGGGCATCCGATCCCTGGAGGAGGGGCTGCAGCTCCTCAACGGGAGCGGCGGGAAGGCTCTCCCCCAGGACCAGGCGGCCCTGCTCCTGGCTCTGGGCCGGGCCCTGGCGGGCCAGTCCCAGTTCCGGCGGGCCGCCTCGCTGCTCCAGTCGGCCCAGCGGATGCTGGAACCCGGCCAGGATCCACGCAGCCTCGTCCCCGTGCAGATCGCCCTCGCCCAGGTCCTTTTCGCCCAGGGTCATTCGGAGCCCTGTCTCCAGCTCCTCCAGGAGGCCCTCCAGACGGCGAGGCTGCAGTCGGATGTGGCGCTCCAGGCCCAGGCCCACTTCGCCCTGGGGGCGGTCCGGGGTCTGCAGCAGTTCCTGGGCCCTTCCCTGGCGCACCTGGACCGCGCCCTCCAGCACGCCCAGCGGCTCGGCGATGCGGCCCTGGTGTCCACCGCCCAGAGCTGGCGGGCCCGCACCCTGGCAGCCCTGGGGGACCCGGTGGCCGCGGACCACGCCCAGCTCGCCGCCCTGGCCGCCCAGCCCACGGTCCTCTCCCCCGAGGAGCGGGGAGACCAGCTCCTGCTCCAGGGCGAGGTGGCCCGCTTCCGCGGGACCTGGAAGGACGCGGCCCGCCTCTACCGGGAGGCCGCAAGCCAGTACGAATCCACGGGCCTCCTCTGGCGCCAGCGCATCGCCCAGCTGCGCTTCGCCCAGGCGGAGGCCCGCGAGGCCCAGCGGACCCGCCAGGAGGCCCCCGAACAGGGCTGGGCCATCCTGGAGAACCTCAAGGGCCCGGTGGAGGGTTCCGATTCCCGGCTCCTGGACCTGGAATGGCACCGGGCCCATGCCTTTCTCCTCTCCACCGCCCCACCCTCCGAGGCAGTGGCCCAGGAGACCCTCCTGGCCTGGAGCGAAGTGCTCGCCGCCGCCCGGGCCCTGGACTTCCCGGCCCAGGTCCTGGAGGCCAGCGCCGAGGGTGCGGCCCTCCTCCTCCAGCGGGGCGAGAAGCTGGGCGCGAGGGCCCGGATGCAGGAGGCCTTCCCCAGCCTCCAGCGGCTGTGGGTCCGCCTGCCGGAGAGCCACGAGGTCAGCTTCCTCGGCCGGGCGGACCTCTACCAGTTCCAGCAGACGGTGACCGCCGTGGGCCTTCGATTCGTCCGTCCCGAGCGGGTGGATCCCCTGGTGGACTACACCCCCACGCAGATGAACCTGCCGGCCCTGCCCGAGTCGGAAGAAGAGCGTTGACAGGATTGACAGGATTAAAAGAAGGATTAACAGGATTAATATGGCTTTACTCTAAATTCAAAGTCGGCGGTAACCGCGATCGCCCCCGTCTTCCCGGAATCCTGTTCGTCCCGTCCCGCCATTTTGTGTACTCATAGGGGCCCACGGCTTCGACCTTCCAGCGGAGACCCCCATGAGCCACCAGTCGCCGGACGCCCGCGCCCGCGTCACCATCCCCCAGATCCAGGCCTGGGCCCATTCCGGGCGGCGCCTGGTGATGACCACGGCCTACGACGCCCCCACGGCCCGCATCGCCGACGCGGCGGGGGTGGACATGATCCTCGTGGGCGACAGCGTGGGGAACGTCTGCCTCGGCTTCGAGAACACGCTCCCCGTCAGCATGGCCATGATGAACCACCATCTGGAGGCTGTGGCCCGCACGCACCCCACGGCACTCCTCCTGGCGGACATGCCCTACCTGAGCTTCCACCTGAGCGTGGAGGACACCCTCCGCAATGCCGGGGGTTTCCTCCAGCGGGGGGCCGCGGGCGTCAAGCTGGAGGGCGGCGCCAAGCGCCTCCCCATGATCCATGCCCTCATCGACGCCGAGATCCCGGTCATGGGGCACCTGGGCCTCACCCCCCAGAGCCTCAATGCCATGGGGGGCTACAAGGTGCAGGGACGGGCCAAGGCCGACGCCCTCCGCCTGCTGGAGGACGCCCAGCGCCTGCAGGAGGCGGGCTGCTTCTCCCTGGTGCTGGAGGGCATCCCGGCGGACCTGGCGGCCCGGGTGACCGAGACCCTGGCCATTCCCACCATCGGCATCGGGGCCGGTCCCCACTGCTCGGGCCAGGTCCTGGTCTTCCACGATGTCCTGGGGTTGTCCCCGGAACCCGGTCCCAAGTTCGTCCGGCGCTATGCCCAGGGATTCGAAGACCTGCGTGCGGCCCTGGCCGCCTGGGCCGAGGATGTGCGGGGGGGAGGCTTCCCGGATGCCCGGGAATCCTATACCCTTCCAGAAGCCGTCCGTCCGGCCGTGGCCCAGTGGAATCCCTGACCCGAGCCTTGGTATTCTGAGCGGCACCATCGTAAGGGAGTCGTTTTTTGGCCATGCGCGTTGTGCGTACCATCGCTGATTTGAGGGCCCTCCTGAAGTCTCTCCGGGAGCAGGGCCAGCGGATCGGCTTCGTTCCCACCATGGGCTTTCTCCACGAGGGCCACGGGGCCCTCATCCGCCAGAGCGCGGCCCGGTGTGATGCCACCGTGGTCTCCATCTTCGTGAATCCCAACCAGTTCGGCCCCGGCGAGGACCTGGCCAGCTACCCCCGGGACCTGGAGCGGGACCAGAGCCTCTGTCTGGAGACGGGCGCCTCCGTGCTGTTCCTCCCCGAAGTGGCCGAGATCTACCCCACGGGCTTCCAGACCCACGTGGAGCCCGGCAGCCTGGCGGAGCCCCTCTGCGGGAAGTTCCGTCCCGGGCACTTCCGGGGTGTGGCCACGGTGGTGGCCAAGCTCTTCAACATCGTCCAGCCCGACCTGGCCTTCTTCGGCCAGAAGGACTACCAGCAGGCGGTGGTCATCCGCCGCATGGTGCGGGATCTGAACCTGCCTGTGGACGTGGTGGTGGTCCCCACGGTGCGGGAGGCCGACGGTCTGGCCCTGAGCAGCCGCAACACCTACCTGGGCGACGCCGACCGGAAACGGGCCCTGTCGATCAGCCAGGGGCTGCTGACCGCCCGGGAAGCCTTCGAGGGCGGCGAGCGACGGGTGGCCAAGCTCATCGAGCTGGCCAAGGCCCCCTTGGCCGGGGTGGACAAGGTCCAGTACCTCGAACTGGTGGACGCCCAGACCCTGGAACCCCTCAAGGGAACGGTGAACCGCACCGTCGCCCTCTGCGTGGCCGCGTACGTGGGCAGCACCCGCCTCATCGACAACGTCATCCTGGCCCCCTCCCCCGACGAGGCCGGCCTGAACGTGAGCCTCAGCCCCCAGAAGAGCTGACCGCCGCAAACGCGTCGGTCCCGGCGGTAGTCCTTTCGGTGCATGGACGCCCGGCGCCGGAAGGCCTAGGCTGGATGCGGACCCCGCCAGGAGGCCTCATGTTGTTCCAGGCCCTGCTCGCCCTCTCCGCCCTCGGGATGCCCCAGGGCCACGGCCACGGCATGCCGCCGGGCCTGGCCAAGAAGGGGGGCATGCCGCCGGGATTGGCCAAGAAGGGCGGGCTGCCTCCCGGCCTGGCCAAGAAGTTCGGGCGCCGGGTTCCCGAACAGCCCTACATCGCCATCGATCCCCGCTACCAGGACCGGGCCTGGTTCCTGATCGACGGCCGGTGGGAGCTCCGCAGGGGCTTCGACCTGAGCCTCCAGGCCGAGGTCCGCGACTCCCTCCGGATGCCCGCGGCCCCGCCGCCCGTGCCCCTGCCCCATGTGGGCGTGGATCTCCACGTGGTGCTGTTCAACTAGCCGCAGGTCGCGCCTGTCCCTTCCCGACTGGAGTCATGCCCCATGCTGAAGCGCACGTTAGGTTCCACCCTGTTCCTGGCCCTGCTGGCCCAGGGCGCGATCGCCCAGGCCCGGCCCGACGATCACCGGGGGGAGTGGCAGGATCGCCATGAGCGGCGGGATGACCGTCGCGAGGATCGCCGGGAAGACCGACGCGAGGACCGGCGCGAGGACCGGCGCGAAGACCGGCGCGAGGATCGCCGGGACGACCGGCGGGAGCACGGTTGGGAAGGACGGCGGCCGGAGCGCTACCGGTACGAGGATCGGCGCCATCCCGGGCGCTACCTGGCCCCCCCCTGGATGGCCGGCTACTGGCGCCCCCGCGAGCGGCGCTACGTGGCCCTGATCCCCGGGGATCCCTCCCGGTGCTACGTCTTCGTGGAGGGCCGCTGGGTGCTGCGCCGGATCACGGATCCCCAGGCGCGGATCGACATCGAGGGGGCGTTCGAGCTTCCCCTGGCGCCGCCCCCGGTGCCGCCACCCCACGTTGGGCTCGGCATCAACCTGCATGTCGTGCTGTTCAATTGAGGACCGGGGGTTCGTAAAAAATCGAGGCTGGACCCAGGGTTCACCTGGCGCCATGCTTGTCCGTTGGCCGGGACTCCGGAGGGAGCCTGGACCGGAGGGAGCATGCTGCGTCACTTCCTGCTCGGCAAGATCCATCGCGCCACGGTGACCCGGGCCGATGTGGACTACGTGGGGTCCATCACCCTGGACCCGCTGCTCATCGAAGCCGCCGGCTTCCTGGAGAACGAGAAGGTGGACATCTACGACGTGACCAACGGGTCGCGCCTGGCCACCTACGTCATCCCGGGGACGCCGGGATCTGGCGAAGTGGGCATCAACGGCGCCGCCGCCCACCTGGTGCAGAAGGGCGACCTGGTGATCATCGCCGCCTACGGCTGGATGACCGCCGAGGAAAGCGAAGCCCATGCCCCCAAGGTGGTCTTCGTGGACGAGCGCAACCGCATCACCGAGCAGCGCACCCAGGAACGCACCCCCCTCTGCACCCAGGCCTTCCCGGACTGAAAAGCGGGGACAGGATTAACAGGATTTGTTTCTTTAAATCCTGTTAATCAATCAGTTAATCCTGTTAATCCTGTCCCCGTTTTCCCTGGGATTGACGCCGGGAACGGAACCTTTGGCCCCTGGGCCGGCATCCAAGGGGTATGGTAGAAAAGAAGCACCTCCCTGCGGCCTGGTACGGCCCCGGGGCCCGCGCGGACGGCAGGACGTCGCCCCGCAAGGTTCTGAAAGGTTGGTTCCATGGAAGTCCGCAAGTCCCTGGTGGTCAATGCGACCCCCCTGGAGACGCGCATCGCCCTGCTTGAGAACGGCCAGCTCTGCGAGCTGTTCGTCGAGCGGACGATGAACAAGAGCCAGGTGGGCGACGTGTACAAGGGCCGGGTGGCCAAGCTCCTGCCCGGCATGCAGAGCGCCTTCGTCAACATCGGGGGGGCCAAGGACGGCTTCCTCTACCTGGACGACCCCGTGTCCCAGCGCCTGGCCGCGGACCTGGCCCCCGAGGAGGAGGGGGAGGCCAATGAAGACGGTGCCGTCGAGGACCTGCCCCCCGCCCCCGCCCCCCTCCCGCCCCTCAAGGAAGGCGAGGAGACCCTCGTCCAGGTGGTGAAGGACCCCATCGGCTCCAAGGGGCCCCGCCTCTCGCGCCACCTCAGCTTCCCGGGCCGCTTCCTGGTCTTCATGCCGGGCATCGAGCACATCGGCATCTCCCGGAAGATCACCGATCTCGGGGAGCGGGACCGCCTGCGGGAACTCATCCGGAGCCACGCCCTGCCGGGCGAGGGCTTCATCGTCCGCACCGCCGCCATCGGGGAGAAGGACGAAGACCTGGTGGGCGACGTGGCCTTCCTCCGCCAGATGTGGGGGGAGATCCAGGTCAAGGCCACGCCCCTCCAGGCCCCGCGCCTGGTCTGGCAGGACCTGCGCCTGCTGCAGAAGGTCCTCCGCGACATCTTCCGCGAGGAGGTGGCCAGCTTCTGGGTGGACGACGCCGCCGTCCACCGCGAGGTCGTGGCTTTCGTGGAGAAGCTGCACCCCGAATGGGCCAACCGGGTGAAGCGCTTCGGCTCCGACCTGCCGATCTTCGACGCCTTCGGCATCGAGGCCGAGATCGAGGCCGCCCGGCAGCCCAAGGTCTTCCTCAAGCACGGAGGGTCCATCGTGCTGAACCAGACCGAGGCCCTGGTCAGCGTGGACGTGAACACCGGCAAGTTCGTGGGAAAGAAGGATCTCGAGGAGACCGTGTTCCTGGCCAACCTGGAGGCCGTCCCCGAGATCGTCCGCCAGCTCCGCCTGCGGAACCTGGGCGGCATCGTCGTCATCGACTTCATCGACATGGTGGATCCGGCCCATCGGGACACCGTGTTGGCCCGGCTCCAGGAGGAGCTGAAGCGGGACCGAAACCATGCCCGGGCCGGAGGCATCTCGGAGTTCGGGCTCGTGGAGATGACCCGGAAGCGCACGGGCCCCTCCCTCGAGCGCCAGCTCACCCAGCCCTGCCCCGCCTGCAGCGGAACCGGCCGCCTGGTCAGCCCCGAGACCGCCCTCCTGCGGGCCTACCGGGAGCTCGTGCGCCTGGGCGACCGCCTCCGCGGCGCCGAGGTGCGCCTCACCCTCCACCCGGAGCTGTCCGCGGCTCTGCACGGCGAGGCCCGCGAAGGCCTCCTTCAGCTGGCCCGCCTCCTGGGCGCCCGGGTGCAGTGGATCGAGCGCTCCGACGCCCCCCGCCAGGCCGTGGTCCTCGACCTCGACCTGAGCGAGCAGAACAGCGCGTCGGCCTGAGGCGGCTCACCCCAGGCAGGTCGGACAGCGCATCCCCGCCTGGAGGTCCCCGATGAGCTGGGGCACGAGGTCCAGGCTCCGCACTTCGTAGAGGGGGGCCTCGGGGTCGTGGTCGGGCCGGGGCTTGCCTTCGCGGTTCACCCAGACGGCCGTCCAGCCGGCGGCCAGGGCGCCTTCCACGTCGTCGGTCCAGCTGTCGCCCACCATGGCCAGGTTGCCCGGAAAGAGGCCCAGGCGGCGCTGCACGGCCTCGAAGGCGGCAGGTTCGGGCTTGAGGGCCCCCAGGTCGGCGCTGAGGATCCGGGTGCGGATGCGTTCGCTGATGCCCAGGCGGTCCAGCAGCTCCAGTCCGAAGTCCTGGGTGTTGGACAGGAGGGCCACCCGGGCGAGCCCCCGCGTGGCCTCCACGGCTTCGGAGGCACCGGGGAAGCACAGGGCCTGGTCGCCGGATTCCAGGAAGGCCTGGGCCATGGCCGCCTCCTGGTCGGGGTCCAGCGCGATCCGGTCCCGCCAGGCCGCCAGGAAGGCCGCCACGGAGCCGTAGGGCCGCACCATGCCATCCCGCATCAGCTCAGCGTGCAGGGCCGCCTGCTCGGGCCGGAGGAGGGGCTTCAGGCTCTGGAAGGGGCTCCCCCCGGGACTGTAGACCAGGGTGTTCCAGAGATCGAAGACGACCGCCCGGATCACGATCCGCTCGACGTGCGGGTCCGGAAGGGGACGCCGAACTCGAGGCCCAGCACCTCGAAGCGGGCCTCGCCGGTGAGGGTCCAGGTGGCGGACTCGTGGCGGAGCACGGCCCCGGACAAGGGGCCCCAGGCGGCCTTGAGGTCGCCGTAGCCGAAGGTCAGCTCGGCCCGCAGGGTGCTGCGGCCCTTCGGGGCCAGGTCCATCCCCTCGGGAAAGGCCACGGTGCCCAGGGCATGATCCCCGCCCTGGGCCTGGAGGCGCAGGTCCCCAGACACCCGCCGGGTCCGCAGGCGCACATCCGTGGGGTTGTCCACGCCCAGGTCCAGACGCAACCGGAGACGGGACTGCTCCAGCGGGAAGGCCAGGTCGATCCGCGGCTCCACCCGGTCCAGGCTGAAGCGCAGCTGGCGCGCGGCCTCCTGGTACTGGAGCGCAGGATTGAGGGCATCGCAGCCCGCCAGCAGGACGACCGGAACCAGGGCCAGCCAGCGCCGCATCAGACCCCCCGGTAGATCACGCAGTTGTCGGTGGTCTCATAGACCTCCACCTGGCAGAGCTGCGGCAGGTCGGGCTTGAGCTGTTCCCAGATCCAGACCGCGATGTTCTCGGCGGTGGACAGGGGGATGAGGTCGTTCAGGAAGCGGTGGTCCAGCCGCCCGATGACCTTCTCCACCACCACCTTCGAGAGGTCGTCGAAGTCGATGATCATGCCCGTGGCCACGTCCGGTGTGCCCTCCACCGACACGAAGAGCTTGTAGCTGTGGCCGTGCAGGTTCCGGCACTTCCCCGGGTGGTTGTAGATGAAGTGGGCCGCTTCGAACCAGTATTCCTTGCGCAGGATCATCGGGACGTCCGTATGAAAAGGCCCCGCGACGCGGGGCCCTCCATTGTAGCCCAGCCCGGCCTCAGGTCAGGCCGAGCATCCGGAAGGTCCGCACCTTCCCATCCTCCACCGCCGGCTGGTCGAAGGGATCCACCTCCAGAGCGAAGCCCGTGAGCCCCACGATGACCTGCCAGGCCATCATCAGTTCGCCCAGCCCGCGCTCGTCGAGGGCCGGCAGCGCCCAGTGGACTACCGGGACGCCGGCGCCCCGCAGGGCCTCCAGGGTGCCCTCGGCCTGGGCGGCTAGAATCCGGGCGCCCTGCAGTCCCGCGAGCCCCGGGTAGGGGCAGGCCCCGGGGACCTCAAGCCGCTCCGGGGTGGCGCCGCCGTCCACCGTCAGCACGATCACCCCCAGGTTGCGGGGTCCCGCCATCCAGCGCTGGAGCTGGCTGTGCTGGTCGATGGGGCCCACGGACCGGAGGGGCGTGAAGCCGCGGCGCGTGCCGTCGGCCGCCACCTTGCCCAGGCTCTCGGCCACCAGCTGCACCCACCAGGCCGACAGGGAGTCCAGGGGCAGGCAGTAGGGCATGAGCACCCACTCGGAGATGCCCCGGAGGTAGCCCTGGTGCAGGGTTTCCACCATGTCCGCGATGCGGGCGCCCCAGGGCGTCCTGGGGTCCCGGGCCGCCGCGGCGACCGCCCGGCCGCCCTCCAGGAAGGCCTCCGGATCCCGGCCCATCCAGGCCAGGGGTAGGGTGCCCACGGGCGTGAAGGCCGAGAAGCGGCCGCCGACGTCCAGGGGGATCGGCAGGATGGGGTAGCCCTCGGCTCGGGCCCAGCGGGCCAGTGGATTCTGGTCGTCCTGGGTGATCACGACGGGGGGCCGGATCAGCCGGGACCAGCCGGGATCCGCCCGCAGCCGGCCGATCCAGGTCCAGAGCTCCAGCGTCTTCCCGCTCTTGGAGGCGAACACCAACTGGTCATCGGGGCGCAGGTCGACGGGACGGGGCTCCGGCGAGGCCAGAGGCATCCAGGCGGACTGGGCCCCGGCATCCCCCAGGGCGCGTACCAGGGTCTCCGAGGGCAGCAGCGAGCCCCCGATGCCGCACCACAGCAGGCGGCGAGCCCCCGCCAGGTCCGGAAGCGGCACCGTCAGCGGCCGGTACCAGCCGGCCATCGGATGGGCGTCCAGAGCCTGCCAGGCGGCGTTCATGGCTGACCTCAGAGCTTGATGGCGTTCAGGATGAGGGCGATGGGCGTCAGGGCCTGGAGGTTCTCCTGCCAGCTGGTATCGCGGCGGAAGCGCTGGGGCACGAGTACCGTGTCGCCGGGGCCCACGGGCTGCTTCATCACCCAGCTGTCCACGATGCGGCCGTTGGCCTTGAGCAGGCGGATGTTCCAGGTGTCCGCGTTGCGCGTGATCCCGCCCGCCAGCTTGAGCATGTCGGAGACCTTCATGCCCGGGTGCACCTTGTAGGTGGCGAAGGGGCTGGCGGTTTCGCCCACCACGTAGGCGCCGTCCGTGGCCCGGGGGATGATGACCTCGTCCCCGTCCTGGAGCTCCACATCGGCCTGGGCATCGCCCTTCAGCGCGGCCTCGAAGTCCACCACCATGCGGTTCAGGTTCCCGGCCAGGAGGCCGTGGAGCACGGGGTTCTTGAGCAGCTGGCCCGTGTTGGGCTGGCGCTTGGTCTCGTTGAGCCGTTCCAGGATCTCGTTGATGCCCTTGGCCGTGGGATCGGAACCGGAGAGGCCGGATTCCTCTGCCGCCCGCTGCAGGCTGGCGTCCGCGGTGCTCATGCGGCGCAGGAAGATGCCGGCCTGGGGCATGGCGTCGGGGGTGAGCCCGCCGGCCCGCTTCAGCAGCTCGCGGAGCGTCGGCCGGTCCGTGTCGAGGGCGTAGGAGCCGGGCCGGGCCACCTGGCCGCTGATGCGCACGGTCCGGTGCACCTTGAAGTCCGGCTTCTCGAAGAGGCTGATCTGGTCGTCGGGCCGCAGCCTGGGGTTCACCGCATCGTCCACCAGGGCCACCGGGCTGGCGGTCTCCGTGGAGAGCAGCCTGGTGAGATCCAGGTGGATCACGTCGCTGGGCTTGCCGTCCTTGCTGCGGGCCAGCTCGGCCACCAGGCGGTCCGCGGACTTCAGCGGCACGCCCGCCCGGAAGATCAGGTCCGAG
Organism: Holophagaceae bacterium; assembly: GCA_036391515.1. Taxonomy (GTDB): domain Bacteria; phylum Acidobacteriota; class Holophagae; order Holophagales; family Holophagaceae; genus Geothrix. Next base: position 2,383 of record DASVZU010000193.1, on the reverse strand, counting down.
GCCCGCATGCCCTCGTGGAAGGCGAAGGTGCCGGGGCGGCTCACGGGTCCCAGGACCTTCACGGTCATCGGGATGCGCAGATCCTCCACGCGGTAGAGCTCCACGCGGTCCCGGTCCTCCAGCAGGAGGTCCTGGGCCGGATCGCCGGCCAGGGCCTTGTCCACATCGAAGGAGAAGTACTGGGTGGTGCCGTCCACCTGGGTCCGCACCACCTCCCCCCGGGCCCGGTAGGTGTCCGGGAGCACCTGGGATTCGCGCTTGAGCAGATCACCCACCCGCAGGCCCTGGGTGCGGGCGAAGAAGCCTGGCACGCGGGCCCAGCCGATCACCTGCACCACCGCCCCGGTGCGCTCCCGCTGGGGGAGGGCCGACAGCACATCGCCCCGCTGGAGGGGCACCGCAGCGGCCCCGGTCACCGGCACGTCCTCCCCGGTGATCACGCCGGCGGCCGTCCGGCGGCGCAGCGTCAAGGTGCCCGGACCGGCCTCGGGCGTGAACCCGCCCGCGAAGCGCAGGGCGTCGGCCGCGGATTCGCCGGCGCGCATCTCGAACTGCATCATGGGCGCCACGCCCTGCTGATCCCAGCGACGGAGCCAGTCCGGCGTGAGGGGGTCCTGGGCGGGATAGGGCAGGCCCGTCTCGGGATCCAGACGGAGCCGGTGATCATCGGGCGGGGCGTCCTTCAGGGCCGCCAGCTGCCGCTTCAGGAACAACAGCCGGTCCTCCAGGTTGGCCCGCTCGGTGAGCGAGAGTGCCGGTTTCTCCACCATCGGCCGGGAAGCCTCCCCATTCCTTGGATACTGGGCCTCCCGCCCTTCCCCTCGCGGGGAGGTCCGATCTGTGGCGTCGGAGGAGAGCCCCTCCCGCCTTCCTTCAGGGACCTGCGTCGTCAGGGAGGGGTCCAGCTGGACCTCGATCGATCTCATCTCGCGCCGGACGCGGTCGCGCTGGGCCTTGAGGGGATCCACCTCGGCTTCGTCGGATTCGGCCTTCTTCACGGGATCGACCGGCTGGGCCACCACCCGCTGGAAGGCGCCCTCCAGCATCACCTGGTCCTGGGCCAGGGGGACGAACACCGTATCCCCACTCTGCAGGGCCACATTGGGGTTGCCCAGGCCCTCCGCGCGGAAGGGGTAGAGGTCGAAGTGGTACACGGCCCGCCCGCCCCGCATCACGCGGATGTCCCGGTAGCTGCCGGCGGCGGTGGGGCCGCCCGCCAGGCCCAGCACGTTGACCAGGGAGCTGAGGCTCGACACGAGGTAGCTGCCCGGCTTGTAGACCTCGCCCATGACGAAGACCCGCACCTCCCGGAGCTTCACCACCTGGAGATCCACGCTGGTGCGCGAGAAGTTGCGGCTGACGGTGCCCTGCACCGCCCGCTTGGCCTGGGCCAGGGTCAGGCCCCCGACCTTGACCGTGCCCACCTTGGGGATGACGATCTCGCCGCGGCCATCCACCTGGGCGGGGACCTCGAAGGTGGCACTGCCGAAGACGTTGAGGGCCAGCTGGTCGCCCGTGCCCAGCACGTAGTCCTCGGCGATGCCCCCGTCCGTGGCGGCCGTGCCGTACTGGCGCACGTCGAACAGGTCGGCCGCGAAGCGGCGGGGTCCCTTCTCGCGCCGCTTCATGGCCCGGATCTCCTGGTCCAGGCGGTCCTCCTCACGGCGGCGGGCGTCGTCCACCCGGTCCGGGGTCGTCGTCGCGGGCAGCGTCGTCCGGGAAGTGGGCACCGCCTCCGCGGTGCCTGTCACACCCTGGGCGGTGGCCATCTGCTTCAGCGCCTGGAGGTCCATCCCCTGGGGCACCTGACCGGCGAGCGCCGTCGCCACCAGACCTGCCAGACCGAGCTTCCGAACGACATGCCTCATCGAATCTTTCCTTTCCGGGCCGGGGGCCGGCCGTGCCCGAGGCAGGCCCATCGACCTTCCTCCCCCGGGAGAGTATGCCCGAGCTTCAGAGCGTGCGGTGGGTGCCGGAGGGCTCCCGGGTGCTGGCGGTGCCCGCCATGAAGGGGATTTCCCGCCGGACCTGAGCCGCCGGCGCCGCTTCGGCCCCGGGCAGGATGCGGTCGAGAAAAGCCTTGAGGGCCAGGAGTCCGAGCGCCGCCACCCCGAACAGGGAGATCGCGCGGGCTCCGGGGAAATCCGCCACCCGCATCATGGGCAGGCAGGCAATGGTCAGAAGGATCGGCGTCGCCACCCAGGACCGCTGGTCGAACCGGTCCATCATCCAGTGGTGGAGGTGGCTGCGGTCCGCGGTGCTGAGGGGCTGGCCCTTCCATCGGCGGATGGCCACCACGAGGCTCACGTCCACGATGGGGTAGGCGAAGACCCAGGCCGGCAGGTCCGCGTCCCGGGCCACCATGAGCTTCACGCTGAGGGTG
>DASVZU010000192.1:0-4588 GCA_036391515.1 Holophagaceae bacterium | reverse complement strand
AGGGTCTTCCGCAAGTAGCCGGTACACTGCCGGCGTGCCCTCCTCCGATCCCATCTGCGCCCCGGCCACGCCGCTGCTGCCCTCCGCGGTGGCGGTGGTGCGCGTGTCGGGTCCGGACCTGGCCGACCGGCTCCGGCCCCTGGTGGCCCTCCCCGAGCCCCGGCGGGCGACCCTGCGCACCCTGGCCTGGGCGGGCTTCCATGAGCGGGCCCTGGTGCTCTACTTCCCCGCCCCGGCCAGCTACACGGGGGAGGACGTGGTGGAGCTCCAGGTCCACGGCAACCCCCTGCTGGCCCAGCGGCTGCTGGAGGGCCTGGGCACCCTCGGGATCCGGCTGGCGGAGCCCGGGGAGTTCACCCGGCGGGCCCTCCTGAATGGGAAGCAGGGGCTCCTGGAGGCGGAGGCCCTGCGGGACCTGGTGTCTGCCGAGACCGACACCCAGATCCGCCTGGCCCAGGCCCGGGCCGGGGCCCTGCCGGCCTGGATCCCGGAGGCCCGGGCGGCCCTGGCCCCCTGGATGGCCCGGGCCGAGGCCGCCGTGGACTATGGCGAGGAGGAAGGCATCTCCATCGATTCCAGCGAGATGAAGCGGGCGCTGGCCCCCCTCCGGGCGCGGTTCCACGTGGAACAGCGGCGGGCCCGGGCCGCGGGCCACCTCCGGGACGGGCTACGGCTGGCCCTGGCGGGCCGCCCCAACGCGGGGAAGAGCACCCTCTTCAATGCCCTGGTCGGGGAGGATCGCGCCATCGTCACGGAGATCCCCGGCACCACCCGGGATGTGCTGGAGGTCCGCTGCGAGTGGCGGGGCCTGCCCCTCCGCCTCTATGACACCGCCGGCCTGCGGGACACCGAGGATCCCGTCGAGCGCCTGGGCGTGGCCCGGGTACGGCCGGTGCTGGAGGCCGCGGATCTCGTCCTGCACCTGGTGCCTCCCGGGGAGGCGCCCCCCGACCCCGCCCTGGACCGGGCCCTGGCCCCCTTCGCGGGGAAGGTGGCGGTGGTTCGGACCATGGGGGACCTGTCCGGGTCCGGCCCGGCGGAGGCCGTGGTGGTGTCCGCCCTCACGGGCGACCTGAATGCCCTGGAAGCCCTGCTGAAGGACCGGATCCTGGGGGGCCTGACGCCGGAGGCCTGCCTGGGGGCCCTGGCCACGGGGCGCCAGGGGGCGCTGCTGGACGACCTGGCCCGCCAGGTGGACCTGCTCCTGGACCTGGCGGCGGACGGTCCGCCGGAGCTGCCCGCCTCCCTTCTCCAGGGGGCCTGGGGCCTCCTGGCCCGCCTCACGGGGGAGGACCGGGCCGAGAGCGCCCTCGACCAGGTGTTCAGCGGATTCTGTCTGGGGAAGTAGGAACGGGAGCGCCATGCAGCCAGGGTTGGAAGCCATCATCGGTCTCGAGGTCCACGTCCAGCTCCGGACGCGGACCAAGCTCTTCTGCGCTTGCCGGAACACCTACGGGGCCCCGCCCAACAGCCTCACCTGCCCCGTCTGCCTGGGCCTGCCGGGGTCCCTCCCCGTCCTCAACGGCAAGGCCGTGCGCCAGGCCCTGGTCCTGGGGACGGCCCTGGAGGCGCGCATCCAGCCCCTCAGCACCTTCTACCGGAAGCAGTATGTCTACCCCGACCTGCCCAAGGGCTACCAGATCACCCAGGGGCCCGTGGCCCTGGTGGAGGACGGGGTCCTGGAGATCCCCGGCGACCCCGCCGTGCGGGGGGCGGAGGGTCCGGTGCGGGCGCGGATCGAGCGGGCCCACCTGGAGGAGGACGCCGGCAAGAGCAGCCACGAGACCAGCGAAGCCGCCAGCCTCGTGGACCTGAACCGGGCCGGGGTGCCCCTCCTGGAGATCGTGGGGGCCCCGGACCTCCGAAGCCCCCAGGAGGCCTCGGACTACCTGAAGGCCCTCCACCGCCTGGTGGTCTTCCTGGGCATCTGCGATGGCAACCTGGAGGAGGGCAGCTTCCGCTGCGACGCCAACGTCTCGGTCCGCCCCGCCGGCGCCGCGGCCTTCGGCACCCGGGTGGAGATCAAGAACCTCAACTCCTTCCGCTTCGTGCGGCAGGCCCTGGCCTTCGAGATCGACCGGCAGGCCGCGCGCCTGTCCCGGGGCGAGGCCGTGGTCCAGGAGACCCGGGGCTGGGATGCGGCCGCCGGGGAGACCCGGGCCCAGCGGACGAAGGAGGCGGCCATGGACTACCGCTTCTTCCCCGAGCCCGACCTGCCGCCCCTGGCCGTGGCTCTGGAGGAGGTGGCGGCCGCCCGGGCGGCCCTGCCCGAGCTGCCCGAAGCGCGGATCCGCCGCTACCGGGCGGAGACGGGCCTGTCCGGGGACGAGGTCCTCACCCTGATGCAGAGTCCCACCTTCGCCGACTACTACGACGCCGTGGCCCGGGCCAGCGGCCAGCCCCGGGCCGCCGCGAACTGGATGCTGGGGGACCTGAGCCGGGTCCTTAACGACCGGGGCCAGGACCTGGCGGCCCTGGGTCTGGCCCCGGAGGCCCTGGGCGAGCTGGTCCGCCTCGTGGCGGAGGGGAAGGTCAGCCTGGCCGCCGCCCGGGAGGGCGTCTTCCCCGCCCTGCTCGCGGGCGAGGGGACGGCCGGGGAGCTCGTGGCCCGGAAGGGGCTCGCCCTGGAGGCGTCTCCCGGGGCCGTGGCCGCCCAGGTGGCCGCTGTCCTCGCGGCCCACCCGGACGTGGTGGCCCAGATCCGGGGCGGCCGGGCCAACCTCAAGGGGTTCCTCGTGGGCCAGGTCCTCAAGGCCGGCGGCGGGAAGCTGGATCCGAAGGCCGTGAACCGCGCCCTCGACGAGAGCCTCGCCAAACCCTGAGCCCGGCCCCATCCTGGGGCATGTCCAACGAGATCCCCCCCTCGCTGCAGGCCTACCTCCCCGGTGCCAGCCACCTCTGCACCCAGTGCGGCCGCGCCATCGTGGACGCCGTGGAGACACCGGGCGAGCCCTTCCGCTGCATCGAGTGCCGGGGCCTGGTGTCCCCTCCGGAGGACGAGCTGACCCGCCAGGCCCTGGAGGACCGGGGCCCCGTGGACCTGCCGGACGACCGGCCCACCTTCTGGCGGGTCATCGCCCTGCTCGCCTTCGCCATCGTGGCCCTCGTCATCGTGTTCTGGAACCGCTGAGTCGTCTCCACCTATGCTGGGAGGCGGGAGCCGACCATGCCCAGACCCTGGGGACCCACCACCACCGCCATCCACGCCGGCAAGCGCTTCAATCCGACGCGGGCCGTGACCACGCCGATCTTCCAGACCTCGGTGTTCCAGCTCATGGAGAACCGGGAGGGGGCCGAGTTCGCCGCCAGCGTGGAGCCGCCGGCCTTCTATACCCGCTGGGGCAACCCCAACGCCAGCGAGGTGGAGGCGGTCCTCGCCGAGCTGGAGGGGGCCGAGCGGGCCCTGGTGGCGGCGTCGGGCATGGGCGCCTTCGCCCTGGTCTTCGAGGCCTTCCTGAAGGCGGGCGACCATATGGTGGCCCCCGCCGCCATCTACCTGGGCACGGAGCAGCTCATCCGGCGCTGGGAGGCGGAGCGGGGCCTGCAGGTCACCTGGATCCAGGACACGCTGGACCTGGGCGAATGGGAAGCCGCCCTCCGCCCGGAGACGCGGATGCTCTGGGTGGAGACCCCCTCCAACCCGACCCTGGCCATCACCGACCTGGCCGGGGTGGCGGCCCTGGGCCGGAAGCACGGCATCCGCACGGTGGCGGACAACACCTTCCCCAGCCCCATCCACACCAAGCCCCTGGCCCTGGGCATCGACCTCAGCGTGGCCTCGGCCACCAAGTACCTGGCCGGCCACTCGGACGTGGTGGCGGGCGTCATCGCCGGCTCCGAGGCGGACGTGGTGGCCTGCTGGCAGATGACCAAGGTGTTCGGGCCCACCCTGGATCCCATGGCCGCCTGGCTCCTCCACCGGGGCCTCAAGACTCTCGCCCTGCGGGTGCGCCGGGCCTCGGACAACGCCCAGGCCCTGGCCCAGTGGCTGCTCTGGCAGCCGGCCGTGGCCCGGGTGGACTACCCCGGCCTGCCAGGCCACCGGGGCCACGAGGTGGCCGCCCGCCAGATGGTGGATGGCTTCGGCGCCATGGTCGGCTTCGAGCTGCGGGCGGGCCTGCTCGCGGGCCAGCGGTTCTGCGAGGCCCTGGAAGTCGTCACCCGGGGGGTGAGCCTGGGCGGCGTGGAGAGCCTCATCCAGCACCCCGCCAGCATGAGCCACCTGAAGACCCCGCCCGAGGTGAAGGCCCGGCTGGGCATCGGCGACGGCCTCCTGCGCTTCTCCGTGGGCATCGAGGACCAGCCGGACCTCATCGCCGACCTGGAGCGGGGCTTCCAAGCGGCGGCGGAGGCCCGGTGAAGCTCGTCCTGAACGGCCAGCCCCGGGAGGCCCCGGACCTCGCCACCGTGGCCGACCTGGCCGCCTGGCTGGCCCTGCCGGCCTTCGGCAGCGCCATCGAGCTGAACGGCGAGGTCATCCGCCGCGCCGACCACGCGGCCACCCCCCTGAAGGAGGGCGACCGGCTGGAGGTGGTGCGGCTGGTGGGTGGGGGCTGAGGCTCAGAGGAACCGGATCGCCACGACCGAG
>DASVZU010000191.1:0-2759 GCA_036391515.1 Holophagaceae bacterium | reverse complement strand
CAAGCGCCTAACCTGTCGCTCAACTCGGACCCCGCCTGCATTGTCTTCCACTCCTTCTCATCTTCTCGCGTCCACGGCTCCGCCTAGCGCCTCGGTACAGGCAAGGCCGGTTCGCTTCATTCGTTAGGTATTTTCGAAAATGAAAGGGCGGGAGCCATCCCGCCCTTCTCTTTTCTTCGTGTCTTTGTCTTCCATTCGTGCCCTTCGTGGAAATTCTTGCCCTGACTCAGTAAGGCCCCTTCCCTTGCGGTTCACAATAACTCACCCGAAAGTCGTTTGTGTTAGGATCGCGGCAACCTGCCCTGCGCCAGACCAGCCTTCCCTCGCAATCCGGGACCCTTCTGGTACCTTGCCTGCCAACGGGACGATCCATGCACCACGTCTCCACCCCCGATCCCTCCGGCCATGGGAGCTGGCTCCTGATCCTCGGCTGCCCGTGGATCGAGGCCCATGACCTGGTGGATCGGGACCATGGCGTGTCCGGCCCCTCCTTCGCCACCTGCGCGGGGTGCGAGCATCAGAAGGGGAACGGGTTCGCCCAGGAGGATGCGGAGGATTGGATCTCGGCCCTCTTCCCCGAGCGGCTGTCCTGCGGCTTCCAGGGAGGCTCGCCCTCGATGGGCTGACCGCCGCCCTAGTTGTGCACGCCCGGGGCCTCTCGCCCGGTCTTCTCGACGTATTCGGCGTAGGTTCCCAGGTAGGGGACGGGGCCGGGATGCTCGTCGCCGCCCAGTTCGAGGACGCGGTTGGCGAGGCCGCGGAGGAAGGCGCGGTCGTGGCTTACGAAGAGGAGGGTGCCTTCGAAGTCCTTGAGGGCGTCCACCAGCATCTCCTTGGTGGCCAGATCCAGGTGGTTGGTGGGCTCGTCCAGCACCAGGAAATTGGGCGGGTCGAAGAGCATGCGGGCCATGACCAGGCGCGACTTCTCGCCGCCCGAGAGGGCACGGATGCGCTTGTCCACCTCGTCGCCGCTGAACTGGAAGGCGCCCAACAGGTTCCGCAGCACGCCCAGGCCTTCGAGGGGGAAATCCTTCTGCAGCTGCTCCAGCACGGTCAGCTCGGGGTCCAGCAGGTCGAGGCTCTGCTGGGCGAAGTAGCCCAGCTTGAGGCTGGCGCCCAGCTTCACCTCGCCGGCGTCCGGCGCCAGGGCGCCCACCACCATCTTCAGGAGCGTGGACTTGCCCGCGCCGTTCTTGCCCATGACGCACCAGCGCTCGCCGCGCCGGATGTGGAAGTCGAACCCGTCGTAGAGGGTGCGCGCGCCGTAACGCTTGGCGACGCCCTTCAGCATCAGCACGTCGTCGCCGGAGCGGCCGGGGATGCGGAAGTCCCACTTCACCACGCGCCGCTTCTTGGGCGGCTCGATGCGCTCGATCTTGTCCAGGGCCTTCACGCGGCTCTGCACCTGGGCGGCCTTGGCGGCGTGGGCGGAGAACCGCTCGATGAAGCGCTGTTCCTTGGCCAGCTTGGCCTGCTGCCGGGCGTAGGCGGCTTCCTGGTTGGCCTCGCGGATCTCCCGCTCCTTCACGTAGAAGTCGTAGTTCCCGGAGTAGGTCACGATGTCGCCGCCGTCGATCTCCAGCACCTTCGACACGATGCGGTTCATGAAGTCGCGGTCGTGGCTGGTCATGAGAATGGTGGCCGGCGACGCCTTCAGGTACTGCTCCAGCCAGAGGATGCTCTCGATGTCCAGGTGGTTGGTGGGCTCGTCCAGCAGCAGGACGTCGAAGTTCCCGAGCAGCACCTTGGCCATGGACACGCGCATCTTCCACCCGCCGGAGAGGGCGCCCACGTCGCCGTCGATCTGGGTGTCCTCGAAGCCCAGGCCCTGCAGGCAGGCCCGGGCGCGGGCCTCCAGCTCGTAGCCGCCCAGGTGCTGGTAGTCCTCCTGGACGTGGCCGAAGCGTTCCAGGATGGCCTCCAGCTCGTCGGCCCGCTCCGGATCAGCCATGCCCCGCTCCAGGTCGGCCAACTCGTGGTGCAGGTCGCCCAGGCGTCCGCTGCCCGCGATGGCCTCGTCCAGCACGGAGCGGCCCGACATCTCGTCCACCTCCTGGCGGAAGCAGCCGAGGGTGAGCTTCTTCGGGAGGCTCACCACGCCGTCGTCGGCGGACTCCTCGCCCAGGATCATGCGGAAGAGCGTGGACTTGCCGGCCCCGTTGGGGCCCACGAGGCCGGCCTTCTCGCCGGGGTTGAGCTGGAAGCTGGCGTCGATGAAGAGCACCTGCTTCCCGTACTGCTTGCTGACGTTGGCGAAGGAGATCATGGCCGGCCGGAACAGGGGGCGGCGGGTCCGCCCCGGGTGAATCCTCCAGGGTACCGCGAACCGCCCGGCGACCCCAGCGCGGATGCGGAGGACACGGCGCGGCCCCCCTTGTTCAGGCTCCGCCGTGGCTGGACGATGGAGAAGGCAGGAGCGGTCATGCCCGAACCCCTCGAACCCGAACGGATGGCCCTGGATCCCGCCTCGGAGATCCCGGATCTTCTGGTCGTCTGCCCCGACATCGCCCCCCTCCGCTTCCGGGACGGGGAGCGGCTCGTGGTGGAGGGGGAGACCTCCCAGGAGCTGTTCGTCGTCCTGCGGGGCAGCCTCGTGGTCGAGCGGCGGGAGGCGGATGGCTCCCAGCGCCCCCTGGCCCACCTGGAGTGCAGCGCGGAACATCCCACCATCGTGGGCGAGATGGCCTACTTCGGCGCCCAGCGGCGCACGGCCACGGTGCGGGCCGTGGGCGCCTGCCAGGCCCTGCGGCTGCGGCCCG
>DASVZU010000190.1:0-21607 GCA_036391515.1 Holophagaceae bacterium | reverse complement strand
ACACGGAGCGGATCTACACGCGGATGTACTCCCTGGTGGAAGTGCTCAAGCAGGCCCTCATGGACATGGACCGCTACTACTACCGGGACGCCCTCCTGGACGCCCTGGGCATGCAGAAGGATCGAGTGCTGCCCGACTACGAGCGCCTCAGCTTCGGTCCCGGCCAGCGCTACGCCGCCAAGGGGTGCTATGTCATGCAGCTCACGCCCGGGCCCCAGCCGGTCCTGGTGAAGCGGAGCGACTGGGTGATCCATTGACCGGACGGAGGAACCGCATGGGGCGCAGGGGAAGATGGCACGGCTGGCTGGCGGCGGCGATCCTGGCGCTGCCCCTGGCGGCGGGCCAGGCGCCCTCCGCCCGGGATAAGTGTCCCGTCTGCGGCATGTTCGTGGCCAAGTACCCGGACTGGGCGGCGGTCCTTCGCTTCAAGGACGGGAGTGCCCTGCACTTCGACGGGCCCAAGGACCTGTTCACGGCCTACCTGGACCTCAAGCGGTACGCCCCCGGCCGCTCCCCCGCCGACGTGGCGGCCATCGAAGTGAAGGACTACTACAGCCTCCGGCCGGTCGACGGGTTCAGGGCCGTCTTCGTCATCGGCAGCGATGTGACGGGCCCCATGGGCCGGGAGCTGGTGCCCTTCGCGGAGGCCGGGGATGCCGCGGCCTTCCTGCAGGACCACCATGGCCAGCGGAGCCTCCGGTTCAGCGAGATCACCGCCTCGGTGCTGCGGACCCTGCCGTGAGGCGTTCGGGCATCTTCCTGGGGCTCCTGGCCCTGCAACTGGGGCTCTTCCTGGGGATGCTCGCCCACGCCTGGTGGGCGGGCCGGGCGGTCGATCCGGCCGTGGCGGAGTGCCGCCGCTGGGTCGCCGAGCTGCGGCTCACGGATCTCTGCCTGTTCACCGAGGCCCGCTACACCCGGAATCCGGCCCTGGCCGACCTCCACACCCCCTTCCAGGACCATCCCACGGCCCTCGAGCACTTCCCTTCCGGCTCCCTGGCCTCCCCACCCCCGCACCTGACGAGTCCCCATGCCTGGCACCCTGCGCCGCACCCGAAGCATCCTTGATTTCGCCCTGGCCTCGCTCCTGCGCCGGAAGGGGCGGAATGCCGCGCTGCTGGCGGTCTACATCCTGGTGGTGTTCGTGGCGGCCTCGCTGGTCTTCTTCACCCAGGGGGTGAAGCGGGAGGCCCGCCAGGTGCTGGCGGACGCGCCGGGTCTCGTGGTCCAGCGGACCCTTGCGGGGCGGCAGGACCTGGTGCCCCTGGCCTGGGCGGACTGGGTGCGCGGCCTCCGGGGTGTGCGGTCCGTGCGCCCCCGCTGGTGGGGGTACTACTACGACGGGGCCTTCGGGGCCAACTTCACCGTGCAGGCCTCGGAGGATGCGGCCCTGGCCGCGGGCTCGGCCCGGATCGGGGCCAGGGCCGCGCGGATCCTCCGGGTGAAGGAGGGGGACCTCATCACCCTCCGCGGCCACGACAACCTGCCCCTGCTCCTCACGGTGCAGGGGATCCTGTCTTCGGATTCCGAGCTGGTGGCCTCGGATCTGCTGCTGTTGCCCCGGGAGGACTTCCAGTCCCTCTTCGGCCTGCCCCTGGACCAGGCCACGGACCTGGCGGTGGAGGTGGCCAATCCCCGGGAGCTGCCCACCCTCGCCGCCAAGATCGCGGAGCGTTATCCGGAGGCCCGCCCCATCCTGCACAGCGAGATCCTGCGGACCTACGACGCCATCTTCGACTGGCGGGGCGGGCTCCTGGTCGCGGTGCTGATGATCGCGGTGCTGTGCTTCGCCATCTTCGCCTGGGACCGGGCGGCCGGCCTCTCCGCGGAGGAACGGCGGGAGATCGGCATCCTGAAGTCCATCGGCTGGGAGACCTCGGACGTCCTCCTGCTGAAGCTCCTGGAGGGCCTCGCCGTCTCGCTCACGGCCTTCCTCACGGGCTGCGTGCTGGCCTACGGCCATGTGTTCCTCTTCTCCGCGCCGCTCTTCGAGGGGGCCCTGAAGGGCTGGTCGGTGCTCTATCCGAGGTACCGCCTGGTACCCGCCGTGGATGCCTACCAGCTCTCGCTCCTCTTCCTCCTGGCGGTGGTGCCCTACACGGCCGCCACCCTCATCCCCGGCTGGCGGGCCGCCACCGTGGATCCCGATGCGGCCATGAGGTCCTGACCATGATCGAGGTCGCGAACGTCACGAAGACCTACCACGCGGGGCGGCCCAACGCCTACACGGCCGTGGACGGCGTCAGCCTGGCCATCGAGCGGGGGAAGCTTACGGTGCTGAAGGGCCCCAGCGGCTCGGGCAAGACCACGCTGCTCTCGCTCATCGGCTGCATGGCCCGGCCCAGCTCCGGGCGCATCCACCTCCGCGGCGTGAAGGCCATGGGTCTGCCGGTGCCGGAGGCGGACGGGGCCCTGGAGATCACCAGCCTGCCGGAGCGCTTCCTCACGGAGATCCGCCGCGCCACCTTCGGGTTCATCTTCCAGCACTTCAACCTCATCAAGGGCGTCTCGACCCTGGAGAACGTCATGCTGCCGGCCTACCCCCTGGGGGGCGACCCCGCCGCCCTTCGCCGCCGGGCGGGGGAACTGCTGGAGCGCTTCGGCCTCTCCCGCCAGGCCCGGGAACCCATCGACCGCCTCTCCGGCGGTGAGATGCAGCGGGTCGCCATCGCCCGCGCCCTCGTCAACGATCCCGCCGTGATCATTGCGGACGAACCCACCGCCCACCTGGACAGCCACCTGTCGGAGGCCTTCATGGCGCTGATGGGCACCTTCAAGGAGGGCGGCCGGACGCTCCTCATCGCCAGCCACGATCCCCTGGTCTACGACTCCCCGCTGGTGGATGCCACCCACGAGCTGCGGGACGGGCGCCTCCGGGCGGCCTCCGCATGATCCAGCAGCCCGGCGTCCTGGCGCTCCTTGCCGCCTCGGCCCTGGTGGCGGCCTTCCTGGGGCTTGCCGCGGGGTTCGGGCTGCGCATCCTGCGGCGCTGGGACCTGACGAGTGGCAGCGACCTCCAGCTGGCCCTGGAGCGGGAGACCTACCTGGTGTCCACCCTCGTGGCCTTCGCCCTGGCGGCGGAGGTGGTCTCCCTCTTCCTCTTCGTCTTCACCGCCGACGGCCTCCATGGGCGCTTCGCCGGGGCCATGTGCGCGGCGGGGGTCCTGAACGCCGCGCCCGGCGGGTACGCCACCCTGCTCCTGAAGGTGGCCGACTGCCTCCTGGCCGGCGTGTGGCTCATCCTGAACCATGCCGACACCCGCGGCTACGACTACCCCCTGATCCGCTTGAAGTACGCGCTGCTGCTGGTGCTGGCCCCCCTGGTGTGGGTCGAGGCCTTCCTGGCCTTCCGCTTCTTCACCGGCCTGAAGGCCGAGGTCATCACCTCCTGCTGCGGGAGCCTCTTCAGCCAGGGGCAGGGCGGCCTGGCGGGGGACCTGGCGGCTTGGCCGGAGCGTACCGCCATGGTGGTCCTCGCGGCCACGCTGGCGGCGCTCTTCATCGCCGGAGGCATGTTCCTCCGGACCCGCCGCGGGGGCTATGCCTTCGGCCTCCTCAGCGGACTGGCCTTCCTGGCAGGCAGCGCTTCCCTCGTCTCCTTCGTCTCCGTCTACATCTACGAGCTGCCCACCCACCACTGTCCCTTCTGCTTCCTCCAGGCGGAGTACGGCCATGTGGGCTACCTGCTCTACGGGACCCTGCTCGGCGGGGGCATCACGGGGCTGGGCACCGCCGCCCTCATGCCCTTCCGCCGCCGGGCCAGCCTCGCCGGGGTGCTGCCGCGCCTGCAGCGCCGTCTGGCGCTGGCCGCGCTGCTGTGCTTCGGCGTGTTCGCCCTGGCGGTCGCCTACCACGTGGGCGCCTCGTCCCTGCGCCTGGATCCCTGAAGGACCCGCCTCAGCGGCCTGTCACCACGGCCTTGGCGGGATCCATGCCGCGGTCGAGCTTCGTGTAGTCCAGCTCGCTGCCGCGCGCGCTGTGGGGCACGAGGTAGACGGCCAGCATCACCAGGGCGGCCAGGGCCAGGGCCAGGCGTCGTGGCGTGTGCCGTTTCGTGACCAGGAGGAGGCAGCAGGCCAGGGCCCAGGCGCCCCACATGAGGAGGGTCTTGTTGTCCGTGAGGTCGCCGCCGAAGGGGAAGCCGGTCCAGTAGGCCCCGAAGGCGTGCTTCTGGACGAAGGGGCCGAGGACCAGCCCCCCCAGGGTGAGGGCGGCCAGGGTGATCCAGGCCAGCCGGCGCATGTCCGGGCCGTGGACCAGGGCCGCGAGGCCGGCCCGGACGCCGATCAGCACGCCCAGGAACATGAGAAGGACATGGGCGGCCAGCAGGGGCCCGGGCACGGGATCCTTGAAGCGGATGACGACAGCGCTCCCGTCCGCGGGGACCCGCTGCGGCCCGGCGGGCGTGTCCAGGACCAGTCGGTACTCCAGCTTGCCGGCGGCGGGCTGGCGGGGCAGGCGGGCGGCCAGTTCGGCCTTGCCGTCCCGTGCCTCGGACACCAGGGGGATCGAGGTGAAGGGATCCGCGGTGCGGAAGCGGCGGTAGGCCAGGGTGCCATGCACCCCCCGGCCGGGATCCGGGAGGGCGATGCGCTCGTCGCGGCTGCTGTCCCCGCTGCGGGAGAGGCGGGTGCGGTAGGTCTCCCCCTGGACCGTGAAGGTGCCCCGCAGGGGGTGCGTGGGCCCGGTCAGGCGCTGGAAGACGATGGAGCCCAGCATGATGAGGGCCGCCAGGGCCCAGAGGCCGGCCTGCCGGGCGGCGGCGGGGGCAGGGGACGCGGAGGTCGGCTTCATGGCAGGGCTTCCGGCTCCATGATAGGCGATGCACCCCTCGTGAAAACGGGCCTCCGGGGCCGTCTGATAGAGTGGGAACCGGTCCTGCCGCCCGTGCCGGGCGGCACCTCCCGACAGGCGTCCATGCACACGATCCGATTCGATGGCAAGCAACCCGGCTCCGCGGACTGCGAGCAGGAGATCTCCCTCCTGGCGGCCAGCGCCAAGGCGGGCGTGCCCCTGAACCACCGCTGCGGCGGCCACGCCCGCTGCGGCACCTGCCTCGTCACCATCGCCGGGGGCGCCGAGCACCTCACCGAGATGGGCGCCGCCGAGACCCGCGTGCTCAAGGCCCTCAAGGCCCAGCCCGACCAGAGGCTGGCCTGCCAGGCCTGGGCCCGGGGCGAGGTCAGCTGCAAGTACTGACTCAGACCGGCCGGCGTCCTTCCAGGGCCCGGTCGAGGGTGAGCTCGTCGGCGTACTCCAGGTCGCTGCCGATGGGCAGTCCCAGACCGATGCGGGTGGTGCGGATGCCGATGGGTTCCAGGATCCGGGCCAGCCAGCTGGCCGTGGCCTCGCCATCCACGGTCGGGTTGGTGGCCAGGATGATCTCCTGGATGGCGCCGTCCTCCAGGCGCTTCAGCAGCTCGCGGACGCGGAGCTGGTCGGGGCCCACGCCCCGGAGGGGGGAGATCAGCCCGCCCAGCACGTGGTAGCGGCCCCGGAAGTGGCCGCTGCGCTCGAAGCTGAGGACGTTGGAGGCCTCGGCCACCACCACGAGGCTGTTCGGATCGCGCCGGGGGTCCAGGCAGATGGGGCAGGTGGGCTGGTCCGTGAAAGCCCCGCACACCTGGCAGAAGCCCACCCGGTCGGCGGCCTGCTGGAGCTGCTGGGCCAGGTGCGCCATGGCCTCGGGCCCCTCCTTGAGCAGGTGCAGGGCCATGCGCTGGGCGGACTTGGCGCCCACCCCGGGCAGCTTCTGGAGGCTCTCCACCACGGCCTCGAGGGGCGCCGGCAGCTTCATCTGGAATCTCCCGGCGGTTCTACAGGCCCAGGCCGGGGAGGTTCAGGCCGGCGCCCATGCCGCCCATCTGCTGCTTCATGGCCTCGTCTGCCTTCTGGGCTGCATCGCGGAAGGCCGCCATCAGCAGGTCCTCGAGCATGGAGGGATCTTCCGGATCCATGGCCTCCTTGGCGATGGAGACGGCCACCAGCTCCTTCGAGCCGTTGAGGGTCACCTTCACCAGCTGGCCGCCGGCGGTGCCCTCGGCCCGCAGGTTGGCCTGGGTCTCCTGCAGCTTGGCCTGCATCTGCTGCGCCTGCTTCATGAGGAATCGCATGTCCATGGGATCAGCCTCCGGATCGGGGTTGGGGGATGGGCCGGGGGGCGCGCAGCCGGTGCGCGAGCCGCAGCATGAGGAAATAGCCCACCGGCACGGCCACGAGGCTCAGCACGAAGCCGCCCAGCAGGTAGGGCACGAGGATGGGACGGAGCATCTCCGCCGCAGCCTGGAAACCTTCGCGGGTGGTGAAGCTCCGCCAGCCGAGGCTGGTCCAGTCCACGTCGCTCAGGTCGAGGGTGAAGCCCCGTCCCAGGAGGATGTTCCCCAGCAGGGCCGAGCCCGTGGCGATGGGGACCATGGTCCAGGGATTGTTCACGAAGGCGCCCAGGAAGGCCAGGGGGCGGTGCAGCTTGCGGAACAGGGCGCAGAGCACCACCACGAGGCCGGTATGGAGGCCCAGCAGGGGGTTCATGGCGATGGACAGGCCCAGGGCGAAGCTCCAGCCGAGGTGGTGGGGCTCCAGGTCGGGATCCGCCATGTACCGCTTGGTGCGGGCCCAGAGGTGCGACTTGTCCTGGTGCTTCATGAACGTCCGAAGTGGTCGAAACTGAGGTCCGGCAGGGGCCGGAGCAATCCTCCATCATAGGCCAGCAGGGGCGAATCCCGGCGTTCCAGGGCCTGGCCCACGTCGAGGAGGGGGATCCCGAGCCTCGCCTCCAGCTCCGTTCGGGGCAGGGGGCTGCCGAAACAGCGGGCGTAGTCCTCGCCGCCCTGCAGCGCATCCGCCTCCAGGGCGGGATCCACGGCGATGCTGCAGCCGGATGCCTCCGCGAGGTTCCGGAGATCGCGGCTGAGGCCGTCGGAGAGATCGAGGCAGGCGTGGACCTCCGGGATGGCGGCGAGCTGTACCCCGAGGCCGAGACGCGGTTCGGGGGCCAGATGGGCGGCCAGGTCCGCGTCCGGGTGCGCGGGGTCCCAGCGCTGGCCGGCCTCGAGCTTGCGCAGGCCCCGCAGGCTGGCACCGGGGATTTCGTCCACGAAGATCCGGTCCCCGGGTCGGAGTCCGTCCCGGCGCAGCCAGCGGGAGGCGAAGCCGAAGGCCGTGAGGCCGAGGCCCACGCCCGAGGGCCGGCCCACCGTGTCGCCCCCCAGCACCTGGACGCCGGTCCTGACGGAGGCGTCGGCCAGGCCCCGGAGGAACGCCTCCAGCCAGGCCTCCCCCACCTCGGGTCCCAGGGCCAGGGTGAGGGTGTAGCCGAAGGGCTCGGCGCCCGAGGCGTCCAGGTCGGAAAGGTTCACCATGAGCAGCTTGCGGGCCAGGAGCTCCGGCGGGTGCCAGTCCAGGCGGAAGTGCTGGCCGGCCTCCATGAGGTCCGTGGTCACCAGAAGCTGCCGGTCCGCCGGCGGATGGGGCAGGGCGCCGCAGTCGTCGGTCAGGTTCCCCCCGCCGGGCAGCAGGGCGCGGATCCGGGCCAGGATCCCAGTCTCCTGCAGGCTCATGGGTGGACCTCCGTCACAATTCCAGTCTCCCACGGCCTGCGGGGCCCGGGGGCCCTTGGTCCCGGGGCGGGGGGGGTGCTAGGTTGGATGGGTTCGCCCGTCCCAGGGCTCCACGGATCCGGAGGATACCCCCCATGGCCATCACCAAAGTTTGGATCGAAGAAGGCTGCATCGTGTGCAACGCCTGCGAAGCCGAGTGCCCCGACGTCTTCCACGTCACGGATACCAGCTGCAACATCAATGGCTCTGTGCGCGAGGATGGCGTGGACAGCGAGAACCGCGACGAGCAGAGCGCCCTCGCCGGCAGCATCGGCACCGACCAGGAAGCCAGCATCGAGGCTGCCGCCGCCGGCTGCCCGGTGGAAGTCATCAAGTACGAGAAGGCCTGAGCGCAGGCTCCAGTCCTGAGCGAAGCGGGCGCCGGAAGGCGCCCGCTTCGTGTTTGCCGGGACCCGGGACCTATTCCTTCAGCCCCACGTTCACCTCGAACTCGCCGAACTTGGTGTGGAAGGGGATGGCGATGCAGGGGACGTCGCCGCTGCGGCTGATCTTGTGCCCGGTCCCGACCACCACGGTGGGGACGGAAATGGAGAGGCTGAACCCGTCCTGGATCAGGATGCGCCGGGCATCCCCCACCACGATGTTGCCGATCTCGCCGACGGCGTCCTCCACCGACTGGTTGATCTCGCGCATCTCCTCCATGAGCATGTTGCTGGCGATGCGGCAGGCCAGGGTCTTGGGGAAGCTCAGGATGATGGATCCCGAGGTATCGCCCGTCAGGCCGATGATGGCGGAGATGTCATAGGTGGTGATGAGGTCCTCCTTCACCGACAGCCCGGTCTTCTCGGCGGCGATGCTGGCCATCATCTCGAGGCTGCGGAGGGTGGACTCGATGAAGGGGTTGATGAAGGCGACGTTCATGGGGGCCTTTCCAGTCGGATGAACCCGTTTTCGGCCGGGGGCCGCCCGGGGTTGACTAATGGGCGTTGAGCAGGAGGTTCCAGGCGGTCAGGATGGAGGACCAGCCCGGAGGAAGCCATGCTCGACCGCCTGCAGGCCGACCTGAAGACCGCCATGCTGGCCAAGGACGCCCCCCGGACCCAGGTCCTCCGGATGGCCCTGGCCGCCTACAAGAACGAGGCCGTGGCCAAAGGCCTGGGTCCCCAGGGGGTCCTGGCCGAGGCCGATGCCCTGGCCGTCCTGAAGCGGCTGGTGAAGTCCCGGGAGGACAGCGTGGCCCAGTTTCAGAAGGTGGGCCAGGCCGACCGGGCCGCCCAGGAGCAGGCGGAGATCGTCCTCCTCAAGGCCTACCTGCCGGCCATGCTGGAGGGCGCCGACCTGGAGGCGGCCGTGAAGGCCGCCATCGCCCAGGCCGGCGCCACCTCGAAGAAGGACATGGGGGCCGTCATGAAGGCCCTCCAGGCCGCCCACGGCGGCGCCTTCGACGGCAAGGCCGCCAGCGCGATGGTGCAGGGACTGCTTAATTGAAACCGCGAATGGGCGCGAAGGTAGGGGTGGGAAGCGCGGGGTGCGGGTGCCAGGCGCTCCTCGTTTGTGCCTTCCTGCCATCCCTTCGCGCGCCCGGAGGGCGATTCGCGCCATCCGCGGTTTGTTGTTCGCCAGGGGGAATGGGTCTGGGCCTGAGGTAGACTCGAAGGTTCGAGGCCCCTGATGAAGCAGTCGAAGCTCCTGATCCAGACCCTCCGGGAGACCCCCCGGGACGCCGACGTGGTGAGCCAGCAGCTCATGATGCGGGCCGGCATGATCCAGAAGGCGGCCGCCGGCATCTACAGCTACCTGCCCCTGGCCTACCGCAGCATCCGCAAGTTCGAGGAGATCGTCCGCGAGGAGCTGGCCAAGGACGGCTGCCAGGAGCTGCTCATGCCCGCCGTGCTGCCCGCGGAGCTGTGGCAGGAGAGCGGGCGCTGGAAGTTCTATGGCGACGAGCTGCTGCGCTTCTGCGACCGGAAGGCCAAGGCCGAGATCGCGGAACGGCGCCAGCGCGGGGAGACGCCCGACGAGCGGGAGTTCTACAACTTCTGCCTGGGCCCCACGCACGAGGAGGTCATCACCGACATCGTGCGGAAGAACGTGCGCAGCTACAAGCAGCTGCCCATGAACCTCTTCCAGATCCAGACCAAGTTCCGCGACGAGCGCCGCCCCCGCTTCGGCCTCATGCGCGGCCGCGAGTTCACCATGAAGGACGGCTACTCCTTCCACGTGGATGACGCCGACGCCGACCGCGAGTACTGGGCCATGTTCAACGCCTACAAGCGAATCTTCAGCCGCCTCGGCGTGAAGTTCCGGCCCGTGGAGGCCGACAGCGGCGCCATCGGCGGCAGCTTCACCCACGAGTTCCACGTGCTGGCGGGCAGTGGCGAGGATGCCATCCTCAGCTGCGACGGCTGCGAGTACACCTCCAATATCGAGAAGACGGAGGCGCCGGCGCTGCCCGCGGACGACCACGGTGCCGCCTTCGAGCTGAAGCGCGATCACTTCCGCACGCCGGGTGTCGTCGGGCAGGTGGAGCAGGCCGCCGGCATGATCGACGCCGAGCATCCCCAGGGCATGCCCATCACGCAGACCAGCAAGTTCTTCCTCTACCGGGCCGAATTCGCGGAGGGCCAGCCCCGGCTGGTGGGGGCGGTGCTCCGGGGTGACCATGAGGTGAACCCCGTCAAGGTGAAGAACGCCGTGGGGGCCGCAGAGCTGGAGTTGATGCCCCTCGAAGAGGCGGAGGCCTTCACCGCGACCAAGACCGGCTTCATGGGGCCGGTGGGGCTGAAGGATGTCCAGATGCTCGTGGACCGCAGCCTGGAGGGCGCCGTCAACCTCACCTGCGGCGCGAACCGGACCGACTACCACCACTTCGGCCTGGACCCGAAGCGCGACCTGCCGGGCTGCACTTTCGCCGACCTGCGCATGGCCCAGGAGGGGGATGTCTGCCCCCGTTGCGGGAAGGGCCGCTACCAGGCCTTCCGGGGCATCGAGGTGGGCCAGGTCTTCAAGCTGGGCCTGAAGTATTCCAAGAGCATGGGCTGCACCTTCCTGGACGAGCAGGGCCGGGAGAACCCCATGGTGATGGGCTGCTACGGCATCGGCATCACCCGCACGGTGGCCGCGGCCATCGAGCAGAACTACGATGCCGACGGCATCCTCTGGCCCTGGCCCATCGCGCCCTATCAGGTCCACCTCCTCAGCCTCGACCCCGGCAATGCCGAGGTGGCCACGGTGGCGGAGCAGGTGGAGCGCGACCTGGAGGCTGCGGGCTTCGAGGTGCTGCACGACGACCGGGAAGGCATGAGCCCCGGCGCGAAGTTCAAGGATGCGGACCTGCTGGGGTTCCCCCTGCGCCTCATGGTGGGCACCAAGGGCCTCAAGGAAGGCGTGGTGGAACTGCGGGACCGCAGGACCAAGGCCGTGCTCAAGCTGAAGCCGGAGGCCGCCGTGGCGGAGGTCTCCGCGGCTCGCGACCGCATCCTGCAGGAACTGGAAACGGCGGGAGGGCGCTAATGGCCGAAGGCCGGGTCCACCTCACCACCTTCATCGAAGGCGTCCTGGTCCACGGGAAGCAGACCCCCTTCGTGCTGCTGGTCCCCTCGCCCCACAGCCCTCACCGGGGCCTCCTCATGCCGGCCCAGGTGCCCTGGTCGCCGGGCTTCCTCCCCACCGCCCTGCTGAACGCCCAGGTCGAGGCGGCCTGGGGGATCCCCTTCCGGTTCGTGGACTACTCCACCCTGCCCGTGGTCTTCGACGAGCGCACCAGCCGCCTGCCCACCCCCTGGCTCCTGCGCCTGGAGGGCCTGGAAGGCCAGCAGAGGCTCTACCTCAGCCACCTGCTCCGGACCAAGGCCCCGGAGGATCTGCTCCCTCCGCCCCCGGCCGGGGGGCAGTGGATCAGCGAACGGGCCCTGCAGACCGTGGACCTGCTCCCCGGCGTCCGCCGCCTCTGCCAGTCCGCCATCCAGGCGGTGATGGAAGCCTGAAGTCCCAGCCTTCGTCCGTTCATACGAAAATCGGCGCCGAATGGCGCCGATTTTCGCAGGGGCTGCGCCCCGAAAGAATCAGAACTGCTCGAAGGCGTTGAAGAAATAGCTCACCTCGAACGCAGCGCTCTCCGGCTTGTCGGAGCCGTGGGTGGCGTTGCGGCCGATGCTGGCGCCGAAGCGCTTGCGGAGAGTCCCCTCGGCGGCCTTGGCGGGATCGGTGGCACCCATGAGGTCGCGCCAGCGGAGGATGGCGTTCTCGCCCTCGAGGACCATCAGCACCACGGGACCTTCGGTCATGAAGGCCTCCAGCTCGGGGTAGAAGCCCTTGCCCACGTGCTCGTGGTAGAAGCCCTTGCAGATGTCCGCGGTCAGCCGGGTCCGCTT
Organism: Holophagaceae bacterium; assembly: GCA_036391515.1. Lineage (GTDB taxonomy): Bacteria > Acidobacteriota > Holophagae > Holophagales > Holophagaceae > Geothrix. Next base: position 9,678 of record DASVZU010000190.1, on the reverse strand, counting down.
CAGGCCCACGATCTTCAATCCGCCCTGCTCAATGGCGGTGAGGATCTCGCCGACATGGCCGTCCTTGACGGCATCGGGCTTGACAATGGCAAAGGTGCGCTCGAGGGCCATGGTTCCTCCGGAATCCAAACGATCAGTGTGCCCGGGGCACGTAAAACCCGCAACCAAGGACCCTTGGCTCCCGGCTCCCGAGGTGGGCATCCGGGATCCGCCGCGCTACAATCAACGGTTTACGTGATCGGACGGATCCATGCTGGACAACCTCCTCAAGAAAATCATCGGCTCCAAGAACGACCGGGAGCTGAAGCGCCTGTGGGCCAAAGTCCAGCTGATCAATGCGCTGGAGCCGGAGATCTCGGCGCTGAACGACGAGGCCCTGAAGGCCAAGACGCCCTACCTGAGGGAGAAGCTCGCGAACGGCGCCACGCTGGAGGACATCCTGCCGGAGGCCTTCGCGGTGGCCCGGGAGGCCAGCAAGCGGGTGCTCAAGATGCGGCACTTCGACGTGCAGCTCGTGGGCGGCATGGTGCTGCACGAGGGCAAGGTCGCCGAGATGCGCACCGGTGAGGGCAAGACCCTCACGGCCACGCTGCCCCTCTACCTCAACGCCCTGGCTGGCAAGGGCGCCCACCTGGTGACGGTGAACGACTACCTGGCCCGGCGCGACGCCGAGTGGATGGGCCGCCTCTACACCTGGCTCGGTCTTTCGGTGGGCGTCATCCAGCACGGGCTCGAGGACCACCAGCGGCGCGAGGCCTACGCCTGCGACATCACCTACGCCACCAACAACGAGCTGGGCTTCGACTACCTCCGCGACAACATGAAGTGGGACCTGGCGGACTTCACCCAGCGCGAGTTCCACTTCGCCATCGTGGACGAGGTGGACAGCATCCTCATCGACGAGGCCCGCACGCCGCTCATCATCGCGGGCAGCAGCGAGGAGGACACCTCCAAGTACTTCCGCATCGACGCCATCATCCCCAAGCTGGTGGTCGAGAAGGACTACAAGGTCGACGAGAAGGACCGCCAGGTGACCCTCACCGACGAGGGCATCCGCCATGCGGAGCAGCTTCTGGGGGTGCCGAACCTCTACGACCCCACCGCCATCGAGACCCTCCACGGCCTGAACCAGGCCCTGCTGGCCCACAACCTCTACAAGCGGGACGTGGACTACATGATCCGCCCGAAGGAGGACGGGAAGGGCATGGAGGTGGTCATCGTCGACGAGTTCACGGGGCGCCTGATGCCGGGACGGCGCTGGTCCAACGGGCTCCACCAGGCCATCGAGGCCAAGGAGGGCGTGGAGGTCAACGCCGAGAACCAGACGCTCGCCACGGTGACCTTCCAGAACTTCTTCCGCATGTACAAGAAGCTGGCGGGCATGACCGGCACCGCGGAGACGGAGGCGACGGAGCTCCACTCCATCTACAAGCTGGACGTGATCATCGTGCCCACCAACATGCCCATGGTCCGCAAGGACTATGCGGACATCGTCTACGCCACGCGGGAGGGCAAGAAGAAGGCCATCGTGCAGGAGATCCAGGAGCTCCATGCCAAGGGCCAGCCCATCCTCGTGGGCACCGCCAGCATCGAGAGCAGCGAGATGCTGTCCGAGGCCCTGAAGCAGGCCAAGGTCCCCCATGTGGTGCTGAACGCCAAGCACCACGAGCGGGAGGCCGAGATCGTGGCCCAGGCGGGCCGCAAGGGAGCCGTCACCATCGCGACCAACATGGCCGGCCGCGGCACGGATATCATCCTGGGCGGCAACCCGGAGGGCCTTGCCCGCCTGGAGGCGAAGAAGCGGAAGATCGAGCTCTACGACGAGAACGGCCTCGAGACCCCGGCCTTCAGCGCCCTCGTGGCGGACATGGCGAAGCAGACCTCAGCCGAGCACGAGGAGGTCGTCCAGATCGGCGGCCTGCACATTCTCGGCACGGAGCGGCACGAGAGCCGCCGCATCGACAACCAGCTCCGTGGCCGCGCCGGCCGCCAGGGCGACCCGGGTTCCAGCCGGTTCTACCTGTCGCTGGAGGATGACCTGATGCGCATCTTCGGCGGCGACCGCATCAAGAACCTCATGGGCGCCATGGGCATGAACGATGACGAGCCCATCGAGGCCGGCATGGTCACGCGGGCCATCGAGCGCAGCCAGAAGCGGGTGGAGACCCACAACTTCGAGATCCGCAAGCACCTGCTTGAGTACGACGACGTGATGAACAAGCAGCGCATCTTCTTCTACGGGCTGCGCACGGAGATCCTCAAGGGCAACACCAAGGACTACGTGCTGCAGGTCGCGGGGGAGATCGCCGAAGGGATCTGCAACGACTTCCTCCAGGACAAGGGCGAGCGGGACCTGGCCGGTTTCCGAGAGCGGGTGGAACAGCTCTTCGCCATTTCCGGGGAGGACGTGGAGGCCGTCACCCAGCTGCCCCAGGCCCAGGCCACGGAGGCCCTCGCGACGCTGGTCCAGCGGATCTACACCGAGAAGGACGACCGCCTCGGCGGCGAGGGGATGCGCAGCTACGAGCGCTGGTCGATCCTCCAGATCATCGATGCCGCCTGGAAGCGGCACCTGCTCGTCATGGATCACCTGAAGGAGGCCATCGGCTTCCGCGGCTACGGCCAGAAGGACCCGCTGGTCGAGTACAAGCGCGAATCCTACGAATACTTCGAGCAGATGCGCTTCGGCTACGAGGACGAGATCATCTCGTACCTCTACCGCGTGGAACCCCAGCCGGCCTATGTGCCGGACGAGGACTTCTTCCGCGGCCCGTCGGAGGTCTTCGAACTGGGACCCGATGAGCAGGGCAACCCCCCCGAGGGCATCCAGCGCGTCATGCGCTTCACCGCGGGCGGGCTGGAGGACTGACCAGGGTCCCCCTCCGGAGGAACGCGAGGGCCGGAGGGCCCTCGCGTTCTTCTGGAGCCGGGCCTTCGGCCCTGGTAGGTTCTCTGGATATGGAACTCATCATCGTCACGGGACTTTCCGGGGCTGGCAGGCACTCGGTGCTGGGAGCGCTGGAGGACAGCGGCTGCACGGCGCTCGACAACGTGCCGGCGCGGCTCCTGGAACCCCTGCTGGAACTGGAGGCCCGGCTGCGGCCGGGCCGGGATCGCCTGGCGGTGGGCATGGACAGCCGCCAGGAGGACTTCGTCCACGACTTCGAACCCCTCATGGCGCGCCTCCAGGACGGCAGCATCCCGGTCCAGGTGGTCTTCGTGGAGGCCGAGGACAGCGTGCTGCTGCGGCGCTACTCGGAGACCCGGCGCCCGCACCACCTGGCCCTGCTCGGAACCGCCGAGGAGGGCATCCGGCGCGAGCGGGAGATGCTGGCCCCGATCCGGGCCCAGGCCAGCATCATCCTCGACACCAGCCAGCTGAGCCTCTCGGAGCTGCGCCAGCGACTGGCCTCCCTCCTGCCGGACCTCCCCGCCCGGGAGACGGCCATCCGCCTCCTCAGCTTCGGGTTCAAGCGGGGGGTGCCGCCGGACGCGGACGTGGTGCTGGACGCCCGGTTCCTGCCCAACCCCTTCTACGTGGAGGCCCTGAAGCCCCTCACCGGTAAGGACGCCGCGGTGAAGGAGTACCTGCTCGAATACCCCGAGTTCCGGGAATTCCTTGAGCGCACCGAATCCTGGCTGCGCTGGTCCCTCCCCCTGGTGCGCCAGGAGGGCCGGGCCTACCACACCCTGGCGATCGGCTGTACCGGCGGCCAGCACCGGTCCGTGGCGCTGGTGGAACTGCTGGCCCAGCGGCTGAAGACAGATGTGGCGGCCCTGGTGGTCCGGCACCGTGAACTGAAGGGCTAGGCCTCCCGGAACACGACGTTCCGCTTCGCCAGCTCGGCCCGGATGAACCCCCAGCCCCCGGGGGTGCGCCCGATGAACTCCGGCGGGCTGATGCCCTTGCGGGTGAAGCCGCCCGAGGCCACCAGCCGGACCGCCGCCGTGGCCGTGTAGCCGGTGGTGCGGGCCATGGAGGTGGTCTTCGTGGCGGGATCGTAGCGGTCCAGGAGGTCCAGCTCGGTCCGCACCGGGCGGCCCCCCTGCTCGCCCTCCACGATCACGCGCATGACGGTGAAATCCTCGTCCCCCTCCTGCATGAACCACATGGGGAAGAGCAGGGCGGTGGAGAGGTCCAGGGGACTGATCTCCACGTCGCCCACCCTGATCCGGTCCTTGCGGAAGAAGCCGCTCTCCCGCAGCATCCGCATCTTCTCGATGTGGCCCGGGTAGCGCAGGGTCTTCTCCTTCATGTCCGGCACGCCCGGGAAGGACTGGATGAGGCTGCGCAGTCCGTCGGTGTTGAAGGATTCCAGGGTGCCGAGGCCCTTGAAGTCCAGCAGCTCCGGCTCGGAGAGGGCGGGCATCGTCACGGTGCGCCCCTCCTTCACGTAGCGGGCGGGGCGGGTGTACTCCTCGATGACGTCGATGGGGCTGAAGCCCGCCTTGTACTCGTAGGGCCAGGTGCGCACCACGGGCAGGCCGCCCACGAGGCACTCGAACCGCGTCACCCGGTCCCACTGGCGGGCCGCGTCGCCAAGGATGATGTTCCCGCAGCCCGGGGCGATGCCGCAGTCCACCACGGCCGTGAGGTTCCGGGCCTTCGCCAGTTCGTCCAGCTCGAAGCAGTCCTCGTCGAAGAAGGAGATGTCCACGAGCGTCTTCCCGGCCTCCAGCACGGCCTTCGCCGTGGCGAAGCCCATGAAGCCGGGCACGGCGCCCACCACCAGGTCCGCGTCCGCCACGGCGGCCCGCACCCCGGCGGACGTGGCCAGGTCCGCCTGGCGGGTGGCCAGGCCCGAAGCAGCCATGCGGGCCAGGGCCGCCTCGGAGCGATCGGCCACGGTCACCTTGAAATCCGGGGCCAGGTCCCTGGCCATGGCGCTGCCGACGCGGCCGGCGCCCAGGACGACGATGTGGTTCATGGGGGACTCCAGGATCAGGCGGGCACGGCGCGAGGCCGCACCCAGAGGTAGACGGGCCAGCCGGCGGCCACAAGGGCGAGGCCGGGCCAGGAGAAGCTGGGGCGGTAGAGAAACAGCGCCCCCACGATGGCGGTGGCGCCCAGGAGGTAGAGCGCCGGCACGAAGGGGTAGCCCCACACGCGCACCGGCCGGGGCAGGTCGGGCCGCCGCCAGCGGAGGAGAAACACTCCGCCCACGGTGAACACGTAGAAGAGGATCGTCGGCAGCATGACGAAGTCGAGGAGCTGGCCGTAGGTGCCCGTGAGGGTCAGGGCGCAGGTCCAGAGGGCCTGGATCCAGAGCCCGAAGCCAGGGACGCCATGGGCATTGAGCTCCGCCGCTTGGGGGTAGAAGAGGCCGTCCTCGGCCATGCGCTGGTAGACCCGGGCCCCCGAGAGGATCAGTCCGTTCAGGCAGCCGAACATGGACACGAGGATGGAGCCCGCCATGATCAGGCCGCCGCCGGAGCCCAGGAGGGCCTGCAGGGCCGCGCTGCCCACCCGGTCCTGGGGGGCGTTGGCGATGCCCGTGGGGCCGAGCACCCGCAGGTAGGCCCCGTTGGCCAGGATGTAGAGCCCGCAGACCATCGTGGTGCCGATGAGCAGGGAGAGGGGAATGGTCCGTTCCGGGTGCTTCACCTCGCCCGCGATGAAGGTGACGGAGTTCCAGGCGTCCGCCGAGAACATGCTGCCCGTCTGCACCACGAGCAGGGCCGTCAGGAAGGGCAGGACCGGGTCGTGGGCGGCCGGGACGAAGGGGCCCGCGGCGGGGGCGGAGGCTGGGTGCAGCCAGAGGCCCAGGATCACCAGGGCGGCGAGGCCCCCGATCTTGGCGACGGTGAAGAGGTCCTGGATGCGGGTGCCCAGTTTCACGCCGTAGAGGTTCACGGCGCTGAGGAGGGCCACCACCGCGATGGCCGAGAGCCGCGCCGGCGTGAGGCCCAGGTGGTAGGGGCCCACGGCGATGGCGCGGGTGAGGTGGACCATGGGCAGGTCCAGGTGGGGGCCGATCCATACGGCGTCGCTGACGGCGGGGAAGAAGCTGCCGAGGTACTTGCCGAACCCCACCGCCACGGCGGCGATGGTGCCGCATTCGATGACCACGAAGAAGGTCCAGCCGTAGAGGAAACCCGTGCCCGGGCCGTAGATCTCCCGCAGGTAGGTGTACTGGCCCCCGGCCTGGGGGAAGAGCCCGGCCAGCTCGCCGTAGCTGAGGGCCGCGAACAGCGTCAGCACGGCGGTCAGGCCCCAGGCCGCCAGGAGGAACCCCCCGGAATGGCCCGTGCGCACCATGTCCGCCGCGACGATAAACACGCCAGAGCCGATCATGGAGCCGGCGATGAGCATGGTGCTGGAGAAGACGCCCAGGTGGCGGCGGTAGCCGGGTGCGTTCATGGTTCCTCGGAGTGGATCGGACAACGCTATCACGGCATGCTGAAGGGATGGCGCGGTCCCACGTCTCCCTCCGGTTCCTGGTGGTCACGGCCATCCTGGCCCTGGCTCCCCTGGCCGGGGGCTGGTGGGCCTGGAAGGGGCAGGGTCCCCTCCAGCAGCCGGGCACGGTGCTTGTCCGCAAGGGCATGACCCTCAACCAGGTGGCCGACCAGATGGAGCGGGACGGCGTCATCCGCTCCGCCTCGCTGTTCAAGCTCTGGGCCCGGGCCCGCAAGCTCCAGCTCATCCGGGGCGAATACACCATCAACCCCCGGGCCAGCCTGTCGGATGTGGCGGGCAAGCTGCGGCGCGGAGAGATCCACTATACGAACGTCGTCGTCCCCGACGGCATCCAGGCCTGGTCGCTCCAGAAGCGCCTCAAGGACTTCGTGCCCGAGGAGGTATTCTGGAAGCTGTGGCGCAGCCCGCGCCTGGCGCGGACGGCCGGTTTTCCCGAGGCGGAGGACCTGGAGGGCCTGGTGGCTCCTGCCACCTACCGCCTGCACCACGCCATGGAGCCGGAGGAGATCCTGCTCATGCTGGTGGAGGCCTTCCGCAGCCAGGTGAGGCCGAAGCTGGAGGGCGGCCCCCTGCCGCCCTACCAGACCCTCATCCTGGCCAGCCTGGTGGAGAAGGAGACCCACCTCCCCGCGGAACAGCCCCGCGTGGCCGGCGTGTACCTCAAGCGGCTGCGGATGGGCATGCGCCTCCAGTGCGACCCGACCAGCCTCTACGCCCGCTGGGCCTCCGGGGACCTCCGGTTCACGCCGCCCACGCCGGAGGACATCCGCCGGCCCAGCCGGTTCAACACGTACACCGTCGCGGGCCTGCCTCCCACGCCCATCGCCATTCCCGGCCCGGCCGCCCTGGAAGCGGCCCGGGCGCCGGAGATGGGCCGGGACCTCTACTTCGTGGCCACGGGCCTGGGGGGCCACGCCTTCGCCCCCACCCTCTCCCTCCACAACCGGAACGTGAACGCCTACCGGAAGGAGCTGGCCCGGCAGCGCCGGATGGCCCATGGCTAAAGTGCGACTCGACCAGCTGCTGGTGCAGCGAGGGCTCTGCGAGAGCCGGGCCCAGGCGCAGGCCCGCATCCTGGCGGGGGATGCCCTGGTGGGTGGCCACCCCGTCACCAAGGCAGGTTCCGGCGTGGACGAGCAGGCGGAGATCCGCCTCAGGGGCGATGCGCCGCCCTTCGTCAGCCGCGGCGGCCTGAAGCTGGCGGGGGCGCTGGACCGTTGGGACATCCGGCCTGAAGGCCTCGTCTGCTTCGATGCGGGGGCCAGCACCGGCGGCTTCACGGACTGCCTTCTCCAGCGGGGGGCAGTGCGGGTCTACGCCGTGGATGTGGGGACCAACCAGCTCCACTGGAAGCTGCGTTCCGACCCCCGGGTGGTCTCCCTGGAGCAGGTGAACCTCCGCTCCTGGGATCCGGCCGCCATCCCCGAGCGCTGCGCCCTCCTGGTGGCGGACCTGAGCTTCATTTCCCTGCGCCTGGCCATCCCGCCCATCCTGCCGAGCCTGGCGGAGGGCGCCCAGGCCATCCTGCTGGTGAAGCCGCAGTTCGAGGCCGGCCGGGAGGACGTAGGCGCCGGCGGCATCGTGCGCGATCCCGCCGTCCACCGGCGAGTGGTGGAGGAGGTCTGGACCTTCTTCGCCGGGACCGCGCTGCGGCCCCTGGCCCTGGCCGAGAGCCCCATCAAGGGGGGAGAAGGCAACACGGAGTTCCTCCTGCGGCTCGCCCTCGGCGGAACGACCGGAGAGCTGGAACCCGAGCTCCGGGCCCTCGGGCTCGGCTGACCGGCTTCAGATCCGGGGATCCAGCCAGGGCAGGACGTCGCTGGGGCGGCCGGGAACGTTGCCCACGCGGACGGCCACCACCACGATCCAGCCCGCCGGGCGCTGGAGGGACCGCAGGTTCAGGGTGAGGGCCTCGCCGGGCCCGGGCAGGTCCGGCCGGCTGCGCTCCAGCACCACCTCGCCCCGGCTGAAGACCTCCTCCGGGGTGGGGCGCGTCAGGCCCAGGGGCAGGTAGAGCACCCGCACCTGCTCCACGCCCACCAGGGGCTCGCCGCGCACGTCCAGGGTGGGCAGGGTCACCGTGAGCACCCGGAGCGTGTCCAGGCGAACCTCCGCGGCCTGGGCCGCGGCCCGGGGGCGGGGAATGGGGTCCCCCTTCCGCCCGCAGTGGACTGCCAGGATGCCGAGGGTGAAGGCGAGCAGGGGCTTTGCTAGGCTGGTGGGACGCATCGTGCCTCCATCATGCCCGATCCCTGCGAGGAACCCCCATGCCCGTCACCAAAGTGCTGATTGCGAACCGGGGCGAGATCGCGTGCCGCGTCATCCGGACCTGCCGGGAAATGGGAATCGGCACGGTGGCGGTGTATTCCGAAGCCGACCGGGCCGCCCTCCATGTGCGCATGGCGGACGAGGCCTACTTCATCGGGCCCGCGCCGGCCCGGGAGAGCTACCTGGTGGTGGAGAAGCTGCTGGAGGTCTGCCGCCGGAGCGGCGCGGACGCCGTGCACCCCGGCTACGGCTTCCTCTCCGAGAACGCCGAGGCCGCGAAGGCCTTCGAGGCGGCTGGCGTCACCTTCATCGGGCCCCCGCCCGAGGCCATCGTGAGCATGGGTTCCAAGACCGCCGCCCGCGAGGTGGCCATCGCCGCGGGCTGCCCCGTGGTGCCGGGCATCCAGGAGACCATGAGCGACGAGGATCTGCTGGTGGCGGCCACGAAGATCGGCTTCCCGGTGATGCTCAAGGCGGCCATGGGCGGCGGCGGCAAGGGCATGCGCCTGGTGACGAAGCCCGAGGACTTCGCCTCTTCCCTGGCCCGGGCGCGGGGCGAGGCCCTGTCCTCCTTCGGCGACGACAGCGTCTACGTGGAGAAGGCCATCGTCCAGCCCCGCCACATCGAGATCCAGATCTTCTCCGACGCCCACGGCAACCACGTCTACCTACACGAGCGGGAGTGCTCCGTCCAGCGGCGCCACCAGAAGGTCATCGAGGAGGCGCCCAGCCCCCACGTGACCCCCGAGATGCGCAGGGCCATGGGCGAGGCGGCGCTGAAGGTGGCCCGGGCCGTGAACTACCGGGGTGCCGGCACCATCGAGTTCCTGGCGGACGCCGACCGGAATTTCTACTTCCTGGAGATGAACACCCGCCTCCAGGTGGAGCATCCCGTCACCGAGTGGATCACGGGCCTGGACCTGGTGAAGTGGCAGATCCTCGTGGCCCGCGGCGAGAAGCTTCCCCTCGCCCAGGAGGAGATCCCCCTC
>DASVZU010000189.1:0-20262 GCA_036391515.1 Holophagaceae bacterium | reverse complement strand
GGCCCGCCTCCAGGAGGGCCTCGCCCACGCCATGAAGCTGGGCGCCGAGGGGGCCGAGGCCTTCCTCTCGGTATCCCGCTCCCGCAAGGCCAAGGTGCAGAACGGCGCCCTGGAGGACCTCACCGCCAGCAAGCGGGGCGGGCTGGGGGTGCGGGTCATTCGCGCCGGATCGAAGGGCTACCGCACGGGCCTTGCAACGACCAGCGATCTGGCGGCGGCCGATTTCCGCGACCTCTTCACCCAGGCCTGGGAACTGAGCGCCCTCGGGGACGAGGACCCCTGGCTGCGGCAGGCAGAGCCCTCCGGCGTCGATGACCTGCCTTCCCGCTTCGATCCCGCCGGGGATGCGCTCACCCCCGAGCAGCGCATCGAGCGGGCCCTGGCCCTGGAAGCCGAGGCCCGGAAGGCCTCCGCCAAGGTGGCCGCCGTGCGCGAATCCTCCTGGAGCGACGGGGCCGGCGCCAGCCTGCTCCTCACCCAGAAGGGCGTGAGGGCTGCAGATCTCGGCTCCAGCTGCTCTGCCGCCATCGAGCTGGCCGTGGCCGAGGGCGAGGACCGCCAGGCAGCCTGGCACTGGGACGTGGCCCGTCGCCCCGCGCTGGATCTGGCCGCCATCGGCGCGGAGGCCGCCCTCAAGGGCGAGCGGAAGCTGAACCCGAAGCGGCTGCCCGCCGGCAGGTACCCCGTGGTGCTCCATCCCGAGGTCGCCGTGGACCTGCTCGGGATCGTGGCCGGCATGCTGGATGCCGAGGCCGTGATCAAGCAGCGCAGCCTCTTCGCCGGCAAAGTGGGGGAGGCCATCGCCTCGCCCCTGCTCACCCTGGTGGACGATGGCCGCCTCGCGGAGGCGCCGGGTCGGCCGGCCCTGGGCACCGAGCCCTGGGATGCCGAGGGCCTGCCCACCCGGCGCAATGTGCTCATCGAGGGGGGTGTCCTGCAGACCTACCTGCACACCCTCAAGACCGCCGCGGAGATGGGGGTCGCCCCCACCGCCAATGCGGGGCGCGGCCTCGGCAGCCAGCCCGGCGCCACCACCTTCAACCTCTTCCCCCTGGCCGGTCAGACCGCTCCGGACGCCCTCTACCGCATGGCCGGGAACGGCGTGCTCATCACCGAGATCATGGGCCTGCACACTGTGGATCCCGTGAGCGGCGACCTCAGCGTGGGCGCCAGCGGGATCCGCATCCGCGATGGGGTGCTGGCCGAGCCCGTGGACAAGCTGACCTTCGCCGGCAACCTCCGGGACTTCCTCACCCGCATCGTGGCCCTGGGCAGCGATCTCCGCTGGTATGGCAGCAGCGCCGGCCTCAGCCTCCTGCTGGAGGACATCGCCCTGGGAGGCGCGTGATGAGCGCGGGATTCTGGGACGAGCGCTACGCGGAACCCGAGCTCACCTACGGGGCGGAGCCCAACGACTTCCTGCGGGAGATGGCGCCGCGCATCCCGCCCGGCCCCGTGCTGGGGCTGGGCGAGGGCCAGGGTCGCAACGCGGTGTTCCTCGCCGGCCTGGGCCATGCCGTCACCGCCGTCGACCAGTCCGCCGTGGGCCTGGCCCGGGCCGCTGAGCTGGCGGCCTCCCGTGGCGTCGCCATCACGACCGTCGCCGCCGACCTCGCGGACTTCGATCCCGGCCCCGGCCTCTGGAGCGGCATCATCTCCATCTTCTGCCATGTGCCCTCGGCCCTCCGACGGCGGCTGTACCCCCGCTGCGCCGAGGTCCTGGCCCCGGGCGGCGTCCTCATCCTGGAGTCCTACACGCCGGCTCAGCCCGCCTACGGCACCGGTGGGCCGAAGGAACCGGACCTCCTCAGCACGCTGCCGGAACTGCGGGAGCTGTTGCCGGGCCTCGACCTGGAGGTGGGCCGGGAAACCGTGCGCGAGATCCTGGAGGGGCCCTACCACCATGGTCCCGGCGCCGTGGTCCAGGTGGTGGCGCGGAAGCCGGCCTAGCCTGCAGGGGCGCGGATCTGCGATCCTGGGGTCTTCTGCATCGGGATCCCCATGAGCCTCCAGTCCGCCCGCGAATACCTGTCCTCCCCCCACCTGGAGCCGGAGCTCCGGGCTGAGCTTGAACCCCTCGTGACCGCCGCCGGGGGTGGCGATGCCAAGGCCCTGGCCGAGCTGGAGGACCGCTTCTCCGAGCCCCTCGCCTTCGGCACCGGCGGCCTGCGCGGCTTCATGGCCGCCGGCCTGCGGCGCATGAACCGCCCCAATGTCCGCCGCGTGTCGTTCGCCCTGGCTGCGGTGGCCTCCCGCCGCGCCCCGGGCCGGAAGGTGGCCGTGGTGGGCTTCGACACCCGGCTCAACTCGGACAGCTTCGGCCGGGCCTGCGCCGAGGTGCTGGCGGCCGCGGGCTACCAGGTGTTCCTGGGCGACCGCCCCCTGCCCACCCCCTTCCTCTGCTTCGCCATGAAGCGCCTGCACGCGGGTTGCGGCGCCATCGTCACCGCCAGCCACAACCCGAAGGAGTACAACGGGTTCAAGGCCTACAACGACCTCGGCGGCCAGGTGGTGGATCCCTGGGACGCGGAGATCGAGGCCGAGATGGCCCTGCAGCCCCTGGTGCCCGAGCCGCCAGTGGTGCCGGCAGGCCGCATCCAGCCCATCCCCGCCGAGGTGGAGGCTGCCTACCTCGCCATGGGCCTGGGACTTCTCCAGCACCCCAAGCCGTTCGAGCCCGCCCGCATCCTCTTCACGCCCTTCCACGGGACCGGCGGCGCCTTCGTGCCCGCACTCTTCGAGCGGGCGGGCCTGCCCCTGACGGTGAGCCCCAGCCAGGGTGTCCAGGACGGCACCTTCCCCACGGCGCCCCGGCCCAACCCCGAGGAGCTGGCGGCCTACCGGGCCCCCCTCGAGGAGGCCGAGCGCAAGGGCGCGGAGGTCATCCTGGCCAACGATCCCGATGCGGATCGCATCGGGGTCGTGGCGAAGCGCAACGGGGCCTGGGAGCTGATGTCGGGCAACGACCTGGCCGCCCTCACCCTGGACTACCTCTGCGCCCGGGGAAACCGGAAGGGCGTGGTGGTGAGCACGGTGGTGACCTCCGACTTCATGGCCGAGGTGGCCCGCCACCACGGCCTTCCCGTGATGTGGACCCTCACCGGCTTCAAGAACATCGCCGTCTGCATGGATCGCCTGGAAGCCCTGGACGAGCCCTACGCCTTCGGGGCCGAGGAGAGCTACGGCATGCTGCTGCCCCCCGACCTGCGTGACAAGGATGGGGTCACCGCCGCCCTGGTGGTAGGCGAGATGGCCGGCCATTTCAAGGCCCGGGGCCAGACCCTCTTCCAGGCCGTGGAAGCCCTCATGGCTCGCGTGGGCACCTTCCACAACCGCCTGGTGAACCTGGAGGATCCCCGCCCCGGCGGCGCCAAGCGCTTCGCCGAGGCCATGGAGCGCATCCGCACCGCCGGCCTCGCCACCCTTGGCGGCGAGAAGGTCGTGGCCTGGGAGGATTTCCAGACCGGCGAGTGGCACGGGAAAGGCCGCACGGAGCCCATCCTGGACCGCCCGGACGCGCGGGACCGCGCCCTGCCCATCCCCCTGAGCAACGTGCTGAAGTTCCGCCTGGAGAGCGGCGCCTTCGCAGCCTTCCGGCCGAGCGGCACCGAACCGAAGCTCAAGGTCTACCTCCAGAGCCGCACGGATGCCGCCCTGCTGGACCGCCTCGAGGCCGAGGCCAGGTCCCTGCTGGGGCTGTAGATCCCCTGCTCACGGAAAAGGGCGCCTTGCGGCGCCCTTTTCCGTGGTGGAGAAGGCGACTACTTCTTCTTGGTGGTCAGCTTGCCTTCGGCCCAGCCGTGGCAGTCCTTGCACTGGGCTTCCTTGTACTTCGCGATCATCTTGGTAGCGGCGGCGTTGAACTTCTTGTCCTTGGGGGCGCCCTCGTGGCAGGCGGTGCACTTCGCACCCTTCACGGTGGTGGGCTTCGCCATGGCGGGGGCCACAGCCAGGGCCAGGACGGCGGAGATGAGGACGAGACGGCGCATGGGGACTCCTTTAGGGGGTTGGGCGCCCCAGCTGGATGCGGGGCTCAGGGGAGGGGAGCAGGATCCTTGCCAATGCCCAGCGGGAGGGGGGAAAGCCGACCCGAAGGGGATCAGTGGCCATCATGACATCCGCATGACGCTAAATCAATGCAGGACGTCACTTACGACTGAGTCTCAGCTTTTCCACAACACTGGCATTTCCAGGAAAAAGAAGGCGCCGGTTGGAACCGGCGCCTTCCCTGCCCAGGGGGCTCAGTGCGCCAGGCGGGACACCATGGCGTAGACGATGAGGACGAGCAGGACGACGCCCAGCCCGAAGAAGATGTAGCCGAAAGAGCGGGCGATGCCCTTCCAGGCCTCCCACTCGTCCTTGACGCGGAAGGCGTCCAGGCGGCCCTCCTTCAGCAGCCGGTCATACCAGCGCTTCCGCTCGTGGAGCATCTCCGACTTGGCGATGCGGCCCGAGAAGATGACCGTATCCATGGGGAACTTCTCCAGCCGGAAGTGGGTGTTGAAGAAGTGGACCGTGAAGATGAAGCCGGCCGCCAGCAGTGCCTCGTCCGAGTGCACGATGAGCGAGACGTTGATCATCCAGCCGGGCATGAAGCGGCTGAAGAACTCCGGGAACCACATGATCAGGCCCGAGAGGCCGATGGCGAACACGCCCCAGAACACGGCCAGGTAGTCGAACTTCTCCCAGTAGGTCCAGCGGTCGAACTGCGGCCGGTCGCCCTTCCCGAAGAACCACTTGTTGTGGGCCACGAAGTCGTCCAGGTCCTGCTTCGAGGGGATCATGGAATCGGGGTGGGCCATGGCCTTCCCGAGGCGGGAGAACCGGAACTTCCCGGTCGCGGGATCCCGCAGGAAGCCGCGGTGGCGCCAGAAGTTCGCGAGGGTGTCCACCACGTGCAGCGTGAAGTAGACGAAGGTGATCACCGCCCCGAAATGGTGCAGGGTGCGCGCCACGCCGGGCCCGCCCATGAAGGCGAAGAGCGCCTTGGCCCAGCCCGTGTAGTAGAACTTCAGCGGCATGCCTGTGAGGACGAGCAGCAGGAAGCTGGTGACCACCAGGATGTGGAGGAAGCGCTCGAAGGGCTGGAACCGGGTGAACTGCTCCTCGTCCTTCTCGATGGTGGCCTTGGCCTCGCGGAACTGCTTCGAGTCGTGGCGGTAGAGCCAGATCGAGCGGAACAGCCACAGGAGCGTGTGCAAGCCGAACAACGCGAAGGTGAAGATCAGCAGAGTGGTCATCGCCAGGAACACGTAGTGCAGGACCGGGTCGTGCTTCCGGTCCATGGGATCGGCGTGGGGCTCGTACTTGGCGAAGCTCTCCGAGGCGTTGGCGTGGCACTTCCTGCAGGTATTGACGATATTCGCCTTCGAGAGGTGGGAATTGGGATCCGAGACGGGGAGGATGTCGTGGTTGCCGTGGCAGTCGAAGCAGGCGGCCACGTCGGTCGCGTTGTGGGCCTTCCCAAGGGCCATGGCCTTCCCATGGTAGGTGTCCCGATAGTGCTCAAGGCGGTCGGCGTGGCACTTGCCGCACACCAGGTCGCTGTTGGCCTTGAAGTGTCCGTCGCCGGGAGTCTCGATCTGGTGGGCCGAATGGCACTGGATGCACACCGGCCCACGGGGATCACCCTTGGCCAGCAGCTGGCCGTGGATGCTCTTCTGGTAGGTCGCCTCCACGGTGACGTGGCACTTGCCGCAGGTTTTGGCCACGTTCGCGTGGTTGATGGGCGAGCTGCGGTCCACGCTGCGCTTGATGTCGTGGACGCCGTGGCAGTCGTTGCAGCTCGGCGCCACGATGAGGCCGTTCTTCAGCAGCGCCTTGCCGTGGATGCTCTCCTGGTACTGATGCCCCACCGCGGGGTACTTCATCTTGTATTCGTCGGTGAGGTTCCTGTTGGCGTGGCACTTCGCGCAGGTGACGGGGAGGTTCATCTTGTAGACCGGCGAATCGGGCTGATTCACCGGGACGATGTAGTGGTTCCCGTGGCAGTCCACGCAGCTGGCCGCCGCGGAAGCCCCCATGGCCTTGCTCATGCCGTGGATGCTGCCCTGGTAGGCCTTGGCCTCCTCCACGTGGCAGTTCCCGCAGGCCACCTTGGCCGGGGGATGACTGCCGTCCTGGTGGCTGTCATCCAGCCCGGCATGGCAGTCCGTGCACTTCAGGGAGGCATGCACCGCCTTCCCGAACCGGTTGGCGTCCACGAAGAGGGACACCTTCATCCCGCCCGGGCCATCCTTGCTGAAGTCCTTGTCGCCGTGGCAATCGAAGCAGTTCTCCGGCGCGGCTTTCCCGGCGGCCGCCCGGGCCGGCAGGGAGCCCGCGAAGCTCCAGGCCAGCAGGGCGGCGGCGGCGATCCACCAGGCCCGTCGACGGTGGCGTCCGGGAGGTTCCAGGAAGGGGCTGCCTGCAGGCGTGATGGGGATCATGGCGAAGTCTCCGGCTCGAAAGGAAACGGGGGTGGGGAGAAACGATGGAATCGGACGGGCAACGGAGCCCGGCCCTGCCCCGGCCTCAATGGCTGGAGGGCGCGTCGGGGGGCGTGTCCTGTTCGGCGGACTGGGCCTCGGAGGCCTCGACGATCCTCCGGTAGTACTCCGGCCGCGTCTCCCGCAGGTGGTCGGCGGGGACCTTCCCGTTCAGCCAGGCCATGTCCATCGGGTAGACATCGGGATCGAAGATCACCAGGTACCAGTGCCAGACCAGGATGGAGAGCGTGGCAAGGATCGCCTCGTACCAGTGGGCCGCCGTGGCCGCGTCGACCACCCATTTGGGGAAGTACCGCAAGGTCCAGTTCTCCGCCCACAGCAGGAACCCGGTCACGGCCATGACGATGGTGCCCCACATGTAGGCCCAGTACTCCATCTTCTCCGGGTAGCCGAACATGCCGAAGGTGGGCCGATGCTTCGTGAGGCCCAGGTTGTACCGCAGCATGTTGAAGATGTCCTTGGCGTCCTGCCAGTTCGGAAGCAGCTCCCCGAGGATCACGCGGTCGCGCTTCACCATGGCCATGTGGATCAGGTGGTACACCGTCCCGAAGGTGATGAGGATGGCGGCGATGCGGTGGATGTAGGCCCGCGCGATCGGGCTGAGCCCGCAGGCCTGGCAAACCTTGACCCAGGCCGATTCCGGGAACTTCAGCGCGAAGCCCGTGAACACCAGCGTGAGGAAGCTCGCGATCACGATCCAGTGGGCGATGCGGAACCGGATGTTCATCCGCATGACCTCTTCGCCCGTGCCGTGGTGGATCTTCCGGTGCCGCAGCTTCCGGAGGAAATCGAGGCCGTTGTGCAGCAGCATGAAGCCGATGGTCAGGGGGATGAGCAGCAGGTAGGCCAGCCGGATCCAGCGCACCACGGGATGCTCCGAGGTCCCTTCGTTACGGAGGTGGATGCGGGCCGAGGCCAGCTTGTCGCCCACGCCCGCATGGCACTGTCCGCAGGTCCGGCCGAGGTTCTTCGGATTGATGGTGGAGCGGGGATCGCTGGAGGGCAGGATGTCATGCACCCCGTGGCAGGAGGCGCAGTTGGCCACGGTCTGCTGGCCGCCTCGCAGGGCGAGGCCGTGGAAGCTGTCCTCGAAGGAAGTCACATTGGCCGCCGGGAGATCGTAGCGCCGGGCCAGCCGCTCATCCGCGTGGCAGCGGCCGCAGGTCACGGTGGATACCCGGGCCGGGTTCACCAGGGATCCGGCCTCCGAGGGGGCGAGGATGGTGTGCTCGCCGTGGCAGTCCGTGCAGGTGGGGGCATCCTCGGCCCCCCGCGCGACGGCCACGCCGTGCACGCTCTGGGCATAGGCATCCTTGATCCGGGTATGGCAGGTCCCGCAGGTCTCCATCACGTGGGCGTGGTTGACCTTGGCCCGGGGATCCGTGGCTGCGAGGATGCCGTGGCTGCCGTGGCAGTCGGAGCAGGATGCGGCGGCCAGGTTCCCCTTGGCCACTTCCCGCCCGTGGAGGCTGAGCCGGTAGGCCTCCACCGGCTTGGCGAAGGGGATCTTGTGCTTCGCCATGAAATCCGGATTGGAGTGGCAGGATCCGCAGGTGTCTGGGAGGTTCGGCTTGGCCACTCGCGAGGCCGGATCGCTGGCGGACAACAGCTCATGGGGCGATCCGTGGCAGGAGGCGCAGGTGGCGGCATCGGCCATGCCCTGCTTCTTCGCCAGCCCATGGACGCTTCCCGCGTAATCCTTCACCTCGTCCGCATGGCAGTCGGCGCACTTCACCGGCGCGGGCTTGCCGGTGTGGGGAAGCTTCGTGATGTCGCTGTGGCAGCCCGTGCAGCCCAGGCTCGCGTGGGGCGTCTTCTCGAACTTCGCCAGGTCCACGTCATGGCAACCGGCGCAGTCCTGGGGCTTCGGCGCGGCCGCCGAGAGCACCAGGCAGGAAAGGAGACCAGCCAGCAGGAACCGCATAACACCCCCGCGAGTCAACAATCACCCTAGCGCGGATGTTCCATCCCACTGCTTGATCTGAATCACGATTTACCTGGGGTTGCACTCCCGAAGGTTCTTGTTCCTACATGGAAAAGAGCGCGTTTCTGACACTGAGATGCCGACTCAGTTTTACCTCACAATACGAGCTGTTCCTGATACTCACCGAAGACCGCGCGGAGGGCATCGCAGACCTCGCCCACCGTGGCCTCGGCCTTCACGGCGGCGAGGATGCGGGGCATGAGGTTCTCCGTGCCTCCTGCAGCGGCTTCCAGTTCCCCGAGGCGCTGTTTCACGGCGCCGTTGTCGCGGCCCGCCCGTACGGCGGCGATCTGCTGGCGGCGCGTGGCCCCCAGGGCCTCGTCGACCCGCAGGAGCTCAGGCTGGGCTTCGTTCTCCAGGGCGAACCGGTTGACGCCCACCACCACCTGTTCGCCCTTCTCCACGGCCTTCTGGTAGGCGTAGGCGGCGTTCTGGATCTCGCGCTGGGGGAGACCTCGCTCGATGGCGCTGACCATGCCACCCAGCTCGTCGACCCTGTCCAGCAGGGCGCGGGCCCGGGATTCCAGCTCGTCCGTGAGGGATTCGATGAGGTAGCTGCCGGCGAAGGGATCCACCACGTCCGCCACGCGGCTCTCGTAGGCGAGGATCTGCTGGGTGCGCAGGGCGATGCGGGCGCTGGCCTCCGTGGGCAGGGCCAGGGCCTCGTCGCGGCTGTTGGTGTGGAGGCTCTGGGTGCCCCCGCAGACGGCGGCCATGGCCTGCACCGCCGTGCGGACGATGTTGTTGTCCGGCTGCTGGGCCGTGAGCGTGCTGCCGGCGGTCTGGGTGTGGAAGCGCAGCATCTGGCTCCTGGGATCGTCTGTCCTGAACCGCTCCTTCATGATCCGGGCCCAGAGGCGGCGGGCAGCGCGGAACTTGGCCACCTCCTCGAAGAACTGGTTGTGGGCGTTGAAGAAGAAGCTGAGGCGCGGCGCGAACGTCTCCAGCTTCAGGCCCGCGTCCAGGGCCGCCTGCACGTAGGCGATGCCGTCGCCCAGGGTGAAGGCGATCTCCTGGGCTGCGGTGCAGCCGGCCTCGCGGATGTGGTAGCCCGAGATGGAGATGGTGTTCCAGTTGGGCACCTGGTCGGCGCAGAACGCGAAGATGTCCGTGATGAGGCGAAGGCTAGGACGGGGCGGGAAGATGTAGGTGCCCCGGGCCATGTATTCCTTGAGGATGTCGTTCTGGATCGTGCCGCCCACCTTGTCCCAGGGGACGCCCTGCTCCTCCGCCACGGCCAGGTAGAGGGCCAGCAGCACCGAGGCCGGGGCGTTGATGGTCATGCTGGTGGTCACCTGGTCCAGGGGGATGTCCCGGAAGAGCGTGCGCATGTCGTGGATGGAGCTGATGGACACGCCCACCTTGCCGACCTCGCCCAGGGCCATGGGATGGTCGGGATCCATGCCGATCTGCGTCGGCAGGTCGAAGGCCACGGAGAGTCCCGTGGTGCCCTGCTCCAGCAGGTAGCGGTAGCGCGCATTGCTCTCCTCGGCCGTGGCGAAGCCCGCGTACTGGCGCATGGTCCAGAGGCGGCCGCGGTAGCCGGTGGCCTGCACGTGCCGTGTGAAGGGGTAGCGCCCGGGCGCGCCCAGGTCGCGCAGCACATCCAGGTCAGCGACGTCGGCAGGCGTGTAGCTGTTCTTCAGGGGGATGCCGGAGGTGGTCTCGAAGACCCGCTGGCGCAGCTTGGCGGGATCCTCGCGGACCTCCATCTGGGCGCGGACCTGAGCGAGAAAATCCTTCTGGTACATAAGCCCTCCGAGAGGTCCACCTTACCGTCCGGCCGCCGCACCGCGCTACACTTGGCCCTTCCTCCGCGAGAGCCCGCCATGCCGATGCCACCTCCGCCGCCCGCCGAATACCAGCTTCTCTCCGGCGCCGACCTGTGGACGGACCAGGGGCCCCGGAGCGGCCAGGCCGTGGTGACCCGCGGCGGGAAGATCGTGGCCGTGGGGCCCGAAGCCCGGCTGGCCAAATCCCACCCCAAGGCCAGGCGTGTGGCCCTCCCGGGCGGCACCCTGCTGCCGAGTTTCATCGAGGGGCATGCCCATGTCGCGGGCATCGGCGCGCTGGCGGGGGAACTGGATCTCGTCGGCGTCCAGGACCTTCCGTCGGCCCTGGCGCGCATCCGCGCCTGGTCTGCCGCCCATCCCGGCGGCTGGCTCATCGGCCGGGGGTGGGACCAGAACCTCTGGCCCGCCCGCGCCTTCCCGAAGGCCCTGGACCTGGACGCCATCACCGGCACGCGGCCCGTCCTCCTCACCCGGGTGGATGGCCACGCCGCCTGGGTGAACTCCGCGGCCCTGGCCCTGGCGGGCATCGACGACCGCACGCCCGATCCCGAGGGCGGCCGCATCCTGAAGGACGCCTATGGCCGACCCAGCGGCATCCTGCTGGACGGAGCCGTGGCGCTGGTGGAGAAGCTCATCCCGGAGCCCACACCTGCCGAACTGGACGCCCAGCTGCTGGCGGGACTGAAGTCCCTGCGGAACGACGGCTTCTCCGCCGTGGCGGACATGGGCATCGGCGCCCCGGTGCTGGCCGCCTACCGGCGCCTGGACGCCGCCCGCGCCCTGCCCATCCGAGTCTTCGCCTACCTGGCAGAGGACCACGACCTCATGGTCCGGGAGCTGCGCCCCAGGAAGACGAAGTCCCTCTCCTTCCTCCAGGTTCAGGGCGTGAAGTTCTACCTGGACGGCGCCTTGGGCAGCCGGGGGGCCCGCCTCCTGGCCCCCTACGCGGACGATCCCGCCACCCAGGGGCTCTGGGTGACCGACCCCGCCAAGGTCCAGGCGGACGTCACCATCACCCTGCGCGCGGGCTACCAGCCCGCCATCCACGCCATCGGCGACGCCGCCAACCGCGCCGCCCTGGATCTGATCGCCGCCGCAGAGCGCAAGGCCGGTCGCCCCCGGACCCTGCCCCCCCGCATCGAGCACGCCCAGATCGTGGCTCCCGAGGACGTGCCCCGCTTCGGCAAGCTGGGCATCGTGGCCAGCGTGCAGCCCATCCACTGCACGGCGGACCACGCCTGGACCCCCGCACGCCTGGGGCCGGACCGGGTGCGGGAGGCCTTCCCCTGGCGCGGCTTCGTGAACGGCGGTGCCCTGCTCGCCTTCGGCAGCGACGCCCCGGTGGAGGACGCGAACCCCTTCGCGAGTCTTGCCGCCGCTGAGACCCGCCAGGATCCATCAGGCGATCCGCCCGGCGGCTTCCTCCCGGATCAGCGGCTCACCCGCGCCGAGGCTGTCCGTGCCTACACCGCCGGCAACGCCCGGGCCCTGGGGCACGGAAAGGATCTCGGAGTCCTTCAGAAGGGCGCCGTGGCCGACCTGCTGTGGATCCAGGCCCCCCTCGAGGCCCTCAGCCCAGAGGCCCTCCGCCAGGTGAAGCCGGGTCGGCTGTGGGTGAACGGCATCGAGGTGGCCCTGGGCCGTTGAGATCGGACCGCCCTGCTTCAGCGGCCGAACGGCCAGATCCGGAAGAACTGCAGGAAGAACACCGCGGCCATCAGGTAGCCGAGGGCCGGGAGCGATCTTGGCCTGCCGAGACCCACCGCGAGCAGGGCGCCGGCGATCAGGCCCAGCCCGATACCCTCGGCGATGCTGAAGGTCAACGGGATGGCGAAGATCGTGAGGATGGCGGGCGCGGCGGTCCCGAAGTCGGCCATGGGGATCTCGACGACCGACTGCATCATGAAGATGCCGACCACCACCAGCGCAGGAGCCGTCGCGATGGGTGGCACGAGCAGGATAAGGGGCGTCAGGAACAGGGCCAGGAGGAAGAGCGTGGCGGTGGCGACCGCGGTGAGCCCCGTGCGTCCGCCGGCCTCGACACCCGAGGCTGATTCGATGTAGCTCACCACCGTGGAGGTGCCGAAGAGCGCACTGGCCAGGGTGGCCAGGGAATCCGCAACCAGCGCGCGGCCCGCCCGGGGGAGGGTGCCGTCGGAGGACAGCAAACCGGCCCTCTTCGTGACGCAGATGAGCGTACCCAGGTTGTCGAACAGGTCGACGAGGAGCAGGGTGAGGATCAGCGGCAACGCGGCGGAGAAGGCGGACCAGCTCTTGAGGAAATGGAAGGTCAGCTTCAGGAACACCGGGGAGGGAGAGTGGGGGCGCAGCCATTCGACCAGCGTCATGCCCACCGGGGGCCTGAATTCCCGCCAGGGCGTGACGGTCCCGCCGTGCCCGTCGGGAACCAGCACGCCCGCGAGGGTGATGAGAGCCATGCCCAGGACGATGGCGCCGGGCACCCGCCGGGCGACCAGGACGATGGTCAGCAGGATGCCTCCCAGGCAGAGCGCGACGGCTCCGGAGGAGAAGTCGCCGGCCGCGACGAGCGTGGACGGATGGGGGACGATCACCCCGCCATTCCTCAGGCCGATGAAGGCGATGAACAGGCCGATGCCACAGGTGATCGCGGTCTTCATGGGCAGCGAGATGGCGGCGATGAGCCGCTCCCGGAGGCCTGACATGGACAGGATGAGGAACAGGACCCCGTTGAGGAACACCATGCCGAGCGCCTCGGACCACGGCACTCCCCTGCCGAGGCAGATCGTGAAGGTGAAGAAGGCGTTGATACCCATGCCGGGCGCAAGCGCGATGGGGTAGTTGGTCAGCATCGCCATGATCAGGGTGGCGAGGGCCGCCACCAGGGCCGTGACGGTCACGACCGCGCCCCTGTCCATGCCGGTGTTGGCGAGAATGGCCGGATTCACCGCAAGGATGTAGGCCATGGCGGCGAAAGTGGTCAGGCCGGCCTGGAGCTCACGCAGGGGAGTGGTGCCGTGCCGGTCGAGCTGGAAGAGGCGGTTGAGCATGGGGCGGATCCGCAGGAGATGGGTGGCGGGGATCGTTCCGCCCAGCATAAGCATCGCGCCCGGGAAGGCCAATCTCGGCCCAGCCTCGTGCTCGATCCGAACTGGGAAGGAAGTCCCGACCTCGGCGATACTGGAGGCATGAGCCTCCGCCCCGACGCCCCCCTGCTCGCCCCCTCCCTCCTCTCCGCCGACTTCGCCCGCCTGGGGGAGGAGCTGCGGCTGATCGAGGCCGCCGGCGCGCAGGTGGTGCACGTGGACGTGATGGACGGCCGCTTCGTGCCCAACATCACCATCGGCCTGCCCGTGGTGGAGGGCCTGCGCAAGGCCACCACCCTGCCCCTGGACTGCCACCTGATGATCGTGGAGCCCCTCCGGTACGCCGCCGACTTCGTGAAGGCCGGCGCCGACTGGGTGAGCGTCCACCAGGAGGCCGATCCCCACCTGCACCGCACCCTGGCCGCCATCCGGCAGGCGGGCGGCAAGGCCGGCGTGGTGCTGAACCCCGGCACGCCCGTGGAGACGCTGGTGGACCTCGTCGGCGACTTCGACTTCGTGCTGCTCATGAGCGTGAACCCCGGCTTCGGCGGCCAGAGCTTCATCCCCCGGGTGCTGGACAAGGTGAAGCGGCTGGACGCATTGCGCTCGGAGCGCGGCGTGCCGTTCCTCATCGAGGTGGACGGCGGTGTCGGCCTGAAGAACGCCGCCGACCTCGTCCGCGCCGGGGCCGATTGTCTGGTGGCCGGCAATGCCGTCTTCAAGGCCCCCGATCCGAAGGCCGCCGTCAGCGGCCTGCTGGGGGAGATGGCGAAGGGGCGCACAGCCTGAGCTTGGCCGCCCTCGGAAGGCGCTTGATGGCCCGCTCCCGCCGCAGCGCCTCGGCCCTGGAGGCGCAGGCCTCGGTGTAGACGAGCGCCAGCGGTCCCCGGCCCCGGGTGTACTTCGCCCCCTTCCCCGCCTCGTGCTGCGCGAGCCGCGCCGCCACATCCAGGGCAATGCCGCAGTAGAGCGTGCCGTCCCCGCAGCGGAGGAGGTAGACGGACCAGGTCATGGCATCCGCCATGACGCCGGGAAGGCCTCGGTCAGGATCTGCTCGGCGGTGGCGCCCTGGGCCGCCCGGAAGCGGGCGGTGGCCAGGCAGAGGCCCACGTTGTGGCCCCAGCCCCGCCCACGCAGGCGTAGGCCCCCATCGGGCAGCGGCTCGGCCTCGCAGGCGTCGCTGGGCCAGGCCGTCCAGCCGAAGCGGCGCCCGGCCGCCAGCCGGAGGGCCTCCACGGGATAGGGTCCGGAGGCGCCCAGGCGGAGCCCGGCCTGGCCGGGACGCAGGCCGGGGGCGACATCCCGCTTGAGGACCGCTACCTGGGATGCCGTCAGGGTCCGGGTCCAGGTGGCCCAATGATCCCCAGGCACCTCCACCGGCGCGCCCGCCTCGGAGGGCCCCTCGCCCCAGACCGCTCGGGGACTCAGGCTCTGCCCTCCGGCAGAGCCCGTGAAGAAGGCCCAGCGGGGATCCAGGTCGAGGGCCGGGGCCGTGGCCACCGCCCGCTCCGTCTCCGGGGAGGCGCTGCCCCGCACCACCGCGCAATGGGTGAGGGGGCACAGGACACCCCCGGGATGCGCGTGGCGGTGGGCCGCGAGCCAGCGCGTGAGCACCGCGGCCAGCGCCCGCCGGGCCTCGAAGGGAGCCCCTGCCCCGAGTTCGCCCTCGGTGGCGGCGGCCACCCAGTCTGATGCGGGCGCCGTCCATCTCAGCAACCAGCCATGACGCCCGGCCCGGATCCGCACCTGGCCCCGGAGGGTCCCCACGGGGAACCCGTCGCCGAAGCGGACCGTGCCTTCGAAACGCCACCGGCGGCCAGGCACATTGGACAACCGATGTCCGTTCACGATCATGGGACCGCGAAGCCGCTCGGGGGGCCAGGCCACCGTGACGTCCGTGGGGGCCCCTTCGCCCAGGGAGAGGCTTTCCTTGATCCAGGCGCCGTCCTTCCGCGCCTTCGGCCGTGGCGGAACCGGCGGCGGATCCCCATGGAGCCAGGCCCGGAGCCAGCGGTAGGCCCAGGCCTGCTCCCCGGTGGTGCCGCCGGCCAGGGCCCGGTCCAGGCGGTCCTGCAGGCCGTCGGAGGGCCGAGCCGGCCAGTGCGCCGGAGGCTGGCGGTGGGCCTCTGCGTGGAGGCAGCGGGCCTCCTCCGCCCAGCGGCGCAGCCGGATCCCCGCCAGGCGACGGTGGACCAGCTCGTGGCGCAGGATGGCGCCCAGGTCCCGGCGCCGCAGCTGCCCCCAGGGGCGGAGGTGGAGGGTGTCCCCGATCCACTGCGCCGCCCGGCCGGGCGGAGCGCCCGTGGCCTGCTCGAACGCGCGGTCCTCCCCGTGGACCCGCACCGCCCAGGCTCCGGCGGGCCAGGGGCCGTAGGCCGCGGTGTCCGCGAAGGCCGTGGCCAGGGCGGTCTCCACCGGCCCCAAGGCCTCAGGATCCCCTTCCAGCCGGGGGGGCGTGAAGGCAGGCTGAAGCGCCGCGAGCAGGATCACCGGATGCCCATGATCTCCCGGAACCGGGCCATGGCCTCGCCCTTGCCCCGGCCCCGCGGGATGTGCAGCACCCCCACCGTGCCGCCCCGTCCGCCGGCCACCCAGGCGGAGGTGGCCCCTGGTTCGCCGGGAACCGGCGCGGTCCCCGTCTTGAACCACCAGGCTTCCTTCCCGATCAGGTCGCCGATCTCGGTGAAGAAGCCGGAGAGGTACCGGTGGGCGTATTCCAGCACCTCGCCCTGGCTCGGATCCGCCAGCCAGCCGGCCATGGCCTTCGGGCTCGTGCGAAGCAGGTCCCCGTCGCCCACCCAGGCCGGTGTGAGGGCCGGCAGAGTGTCCCCGGGCGGGAGGCGATCCCCGAGGAACGGAGCGAAGGCTTCTTCCATGCGAAACCGGGCTGGTGCCTCGCCATAGTCCCGGCGCCACCGGGCCATGGAGTCGCCCGCCCAGGAGAGGAAGGCCAGGTTGCAGCTCTCCCGCAGAGCCTTGCCCAGGTCCACCTTGCCGTGTCCGTCCCGCTTCCAGCAGTGGTAGGGACCCAGGGTGCCCGTGCAGCGGAAGCGGACGTCCCGGCTGGACCACTCGATGCCCTCCAGCTTCAGCCAGACCAGCTTGGCCAGGCTCCCCATGGGGGCCTCCTTCGCGGCCTCGCCGAACTCCTGCACCGGTCCGCCGTCCAGGCTGACGGCCAGCCCCTCGCCGGGCCGGAGCGCGCCCGGCTTCCAGGCGGGCGGCACCGGCGCCTGGGCCGCCAGCAGGGTTCCCAGGATGAACAGCAGGACAGCCCTAAGGTTCCACATCGATCGTCCCCAGGGTGGCGGGCCCGGCGCCGGGCAGGATGAGGCGCTCGAAGGTCCATCGACGCTCCCGGTCGGTGCCGCCGTCCAGCACGGCTTCCACCCGCAGCCGCGCGGGCCTGGCCCCGCGCCAACCGCCCGTCCAGCGGAGCGTGTAGGTCCCGGGTGGCGGCGTGTCGTGGGTGTACTCGCCCGACCAGCGCAGCATCCCGCCGGAGGCGGTCCGGCGGCCGGATTCGGCCACCAGCCCGTCGGGCTCCACCACCTGGAGGCTGCCGCTGACCCACTCGCCCGAGGCCTGGAGGGTCATGATCCGCAGGCGCGTGCGGGCCGTGGAGACCCACCAGCTGCGCACCACCCGCAGGCCCGAATCCGGCTCCAGGATCTCCAGCCGGTTCTCTCCGTTCTGGGAGGTCAGCTCTGTCTCGAAGGAAGAGCCCACGCGCACGGACCAGGTCTGGGCCGAGCCGTTGAACCACACCCGCAGGGTGCGCTGGCGCCAGGCGTTCCGCCGGGCCGCCTCCTCCCGGGCGAGCCGCGCCTGCCGGAGCTGTTCCGCGGTCCGCGTGTCCCGGTCCGGCACCTCGTCGGTCTCCTCGTCGTCGGTGCGACGCTCCGCGTCTGCCTTGGGAGGCTCGGGGTCATGGGGATCCACCAGCTTGATGCGCAGGGAGACCTTCGCCTCCCCGGACCATCCGCCCAGGGCGGGATCCACCTCCAGCCGCCACTGCTTGAGGTCGGGAACGTAGGCCTTCGCCGGCTGGGCGGAGCGCCCCGAGGTGCAGGCCGCCCCTGCGGCCAGGAGGGTCAACAGCAGGCGCCGCATCACCGGCCTCCTTCCTCGACCCGGAGATCCAGGCCGTCGCAGGTGGCCCACTGGGCCTCGTTGGACATGAGGCTCAGCTTGATGGGGCGGAGGCGGTAGGTCCCCGCCATGCCGGCCCGGAGCAGGATGCGGACCGTATGGGTGCCCCAGCCCCAGATCCGCGGGTAGAGGAAGGTCACCTTGTCCGGATGGACTTCGATCCGCGGCTTCTCCCAGTCCGGCGTGCTCCCCTCCTCCGTGAACGGGTGGCCCTCGAGGACGAAGCCCTCCAGCTTCACCGTGGGGTTGAGGCCGCCCGGGATCGGCACCTCCAGGATGGCGTAGTCGGCATCGCGGTCCGTGCGGAAGTGGACCTCCATCCAGGCCTCCTCGCCGGCCCGCAGGGTGCCGGTCCAGGGCTGGCGGACCCAGCCGTACCGCGCATTCCCGGTCTCCTGGGGCGTCTGGAGGCGCCAGATCCGGCGGTCCACGGTCATGCGGATGGCCGACGAGGCCTCGCCCCTCGGCACGCCCGCGGCGCTGCCGGGCACCTGGTAGGCGTAGGTCCACACCAGCACCCCCTTCCCGCTGGCGGTGAGGGTCACGGGCCTCGGCTCGGCCATGGCGAAGCTGCCGGGCCGGGGGGCGCGGGCATCCCAGCGCCGGGTCTCGGCGCGCTCCCGGAAGGTCCAGCTGGGCCCGCCCTGCACCGCCGCCTGGATGCCGGAGGCGCTCCAATCCAGCTTGCGGGTCCGGGCCAGGTAGGGGAGCAGGTCCACGATCTGCGACGTGCTCCAGGTGGAGTACCAGCCGTAGCCGCGGTACTCGGAGGCCAGGAAGGTCTCGCCCTGGCGGATCAGGGGCGACTGCGGACGCGCCAGGCACAGCGCCTTGAGGGCCATGACCGTGGGCACCACGTCGCCGGAGACGTAGCTCCACCAGTCGTCGCGCCGCCCCTCCCACCGGGCCAGCCCGCCCCGCACCACCGCGGCCTGCTCCAGGCGGTCCGCCAGCGCCGTCGCCTTCGGGTGCCGGCTCTCCGCGGCGGCGAGGGCCACCATGGCCAGCACGTGGGCGCCGGGCCACTGGCCCTTCAGCACCTTGTCCGCGCTGCTGTCCACCAGGCCCTGGACCGGCTCGCCGCTGCGGGCCAGGGACAGCAGCAGGAAGGCCGCGTCCCCGGCGGGATCCGCGGCCTGGCCGCGCTCTGCCCGCTGGCCCTGGGCCCGCTGGTCGGCCTGCCGGGCCACCTGCTGGAAGAGGTTCAGGGCCGCGAGCCGGCCACGCCGGAACACCGCCTCGTCCACCGGGTAGCCCAGGCGCTTCATGGTGGCGAAGCTCTGGAGGGCGTAGCCCGTGGTGTGGGGATTGGCGTCCAGGCCGAAGTCGCCGGGCGCGTACCAGCCCCAGCCGCCGTTGGGCTGCTGGTAGCCGTACACCCGGAAGACGCCGTCGCGGATGTTGCGGTCCAGGTCCGTGAGCTGCTTCCAGTCCAGGGGCGGCATGGCGCCCTGCTTCACCAGGTCCGCCACCAGCAGGTTGGGGACGAAGCTGGAGAGGGTCTGCTCCACGCAGCCGTAGGGGTAGCCGATGAGGTAGGGCAGCGAGGGCGCGGCCAGGTGCTCGAGGCTGCCCACGGGCGTGAGCACCAGGGCGGCACTGCCCTTGGCACCGGGCGGCACGGGGACTGTGACGGTCTGCGAGCCGCCGTCCAGGATCAGGTGGCCCGACATCGTGGCGGGCACCAGCTGGTCGAGCACCTGCACCCGCTGGCGCTCGGCGTCCTTCAGGCCGCCACCCTCCACCCGGGCGGTCACCGCGAGGGGTCCGGTCTGGCCGGCCCGCAGCGGCAGGGCCAGGCGGTACTCGCCCTGGTCCGGCAGGCTGAAGGCAGTCTCGGGATTCCCCCCCAGCCGGCCGTTCTGGACCTCCAGCCGGATCCACCCGTTGAGCGGCCGTCCCGAGAGGTTCCGCACCAGGGCGATGGCCCGGGCCTCCTCGCCCACGCTCAGGGTCCGGGGCAGCGTCACAGCCACCTGGAGCGGCTTGGAGGAGGGCTTCGAGGCCCGCCCCATCCCCACCTTCGTGTCGGCGGTGACCGCCAGGGCCGTGGCCCGCCAGGCCGTGAGGTTGTCGGGGAGGGTGAGCTCCACGCTGGCGTGGCCATCCCGGCCCGCGGCCAGGAAGGGCGTCCAGTGGGCCGTGTCCTTGAAGTTCTGGCGCACCTTGTCCGCGTCGTCCGCCTTGAACTCGCCGCGCTTCGTCTGCTTCAGGCTCCAGACGGGCCGCTGGCGGCGGAGCAGGTCGTAGAAGCTCCAGTCGGTGGAGCCCGAGCGCAGGACGCCGTGGCGCCGCGTGGGGTTGAAGAACCGGACGGGATCGGGGTTCAGTTCGGCGCTGAGGGCGTAGATGGCCTCGTCCACCACGCCCACGCTGAGGTCGGCCGGCGCGGGGCGGCCGGCGGCATCCTTCACGTCGACGGAGACGCGCATGGGCTGGCCGGGCTGGTAGCGGTCCCGGTCCGTGGTGACGGCCACCTGCAGGCGCCGGTCGAGCCGGGGCACCCGGAGGGGCACCTCCACCATCTGGCGCCGGCCCTCCGCCACGATCTCGAAGACCGCCCACACGTTGGGCTGCATGGCGGCCGTGACGGGGATCTCCACCAGGGCCGTGGTGCCGGGCACGGCGCGGCTCTGCCCGCGGCCCAGGGCCTCGTTCTCGATGGACCAGTGGAGCGTCAGCTTCGGCCGTGGCAGTTGGACCAGGATGCGGGCCGTGTCGCCGGGCTGGTATTCCGGCTTGTCCGCGGCGGCGCGCAGGTCCGGCACCGCCGGCAGGGG
>DASVZU010000188.1:0-4830 GCA_036391515.1 Holophagaceae bacterium | reverse complement strand
CAGCGCGCGGGCATCACGGTGCTCCGCAACGACGTGCGGATCGACGGCGAGGATGCCTTCCAGCAGGTCGACCTCGTGCTGACGGGGCGCGGCGGCGCGCTGTGGCCGGAGGATGCGTCGCGCCGCACCTACCTGCTCCGCTGGCGCCGGACGCACGGAGCCTGGAAGCTGGTGGAGCTTCAATCCCCGGAAGGCCCCTGATTCCGCCAGGGTCCGCGGCCCTCTCCGGGCCCCGCAGGCCGCAGGAGCCGGCGGTCTTCCCGCGGAAGCCGGCGCGCCTGCCGTTCTTCCCGGAGCATGTCCCGGAAGGCCTCGAACCGCAGGAAGGTGGACGGGTCCAGGCCCCGGGCCCGATCGTCCTCCAGTTCCCGATGGAAGGCCCCGTCGCGTCCCAGCTGGTACAGCGCCACCAGCCTGAGCGCCCGGGCCCGGGGCTGATCCGGGCGTTCCGCCAGCACGCGGTCGACGGCCGCGAGGCTTCCGGCCGGATCGGTTCGGAGGGATTGGGCCGCCTGGGTGAGCTGGGCCTGGAATCCGCCTTCCTCCTGCGGATCGGGAGGGGCCGGGGGAGCCTCGGGCGGGGGTGGCGTGGGCTGGGCCTCGTCGGGCCTGGGTGGGGCCGAAGCCCGGGGAGGCGGGACGGAGGGTGCCGAGATGGGTGTCGGAGCCTCGGCCCCCGAGGCCTCGGAATCCGCCGGAGGAGGCGCTTGCGAGGGCGCCGCCACGGCGTGCGGGGCTGGCCCCTCCGGAGAGAGACGGGGCCGGCTCCGGGTGTGATAGGCCCAGGCGCCCAGGGCTCCGGCGGCCAGCAGCAGGAGGAGGCTCCAGGGAGGACGCACCGCGGGTTTCCGACTGGGCGCGGAGGTGGGCATCGCAGGGCGCGGGCGCGCCACCGTGGCCGCCTCGCCCGCGGGGCCCGTCCAGGCTGGATCCTTGGCCGCCCGGAGGGCCTGGGCCATCGTCTCCGCGTCGCGGAAGCGATTGCGCGGATCCTTGGCCAGGGCGCGCGCCAGCAGCGATCCGAGTTTCGGGCTGACCCCCCGCAGGTCCGCGGGATCCAAGGGCGCCGGGTCTTCATGCACGACGCGGTACAGGATGGTGGCCGTGGTATCGCCCTCGAAGGGGCGCCTGCCCGAGAGGCCCTCGTAGAGCATCACCCCCACGGCGAAGAGGTCGCTCCGGGCCTCGGCGGCCCCGTTCCGGATGTACTCCGGGGCCATGTAGCCGAACGTGCCGAGAATGGTCCCGGTGCTGGTGAGTTCCGAACCCTCCATCCGGGCCACGCCGAAGTCCATGACCTTGGCGCGCCATCCGGCCCCTTCACGGTGCACGCGGATGTTGCTTGGCTTGATGTCCCGGTGGAGCACCCCCTTCGCATGGGCATAGGCCAGGCCATCGCAGACCTGGGCCAGCACCTCGAGCAGGTCGACCGGGGCGAGGGCCCGCTCCCGGAAGAGCGCCCCCAGGTCGGACCCCGGGACGTACTCCATGGCCAGGTAGAGCATCCCCTGGTCCTCGCCGAATTCATGGATGGTCACCAGGTTGGGGTGGTTCAGGGTGCCGGCGGCCTGGGCCTCCCGGGCGAAGCGCTCCCGGGCTTCGGGTCCCTGTGCGGCTTCGCTCCGGATGGTCTTGATCGCCACCTCCCGGCCGATGGCCGGATCCTGGCCCAGGTAGACCTCGCCCATGGCGCCATGTCCAAGCTGGCGGAGGATCTTGAACTTGCCGAGCTGTTGGAGCATGGCCCTCCCCCGATTCCAGGGACCCCTCCCCCTCCTCCTCGGTTGAGAAGGGATCTCGCATCAATCCCGACCCGGTCCCTCCAGGAAGGCCATCAGCTCGGCGTGCAGATCGGGCGCCAGGCGGGGGGTGCGCCGCTCCTCCTCGGCCACCTGCCGGAAACGCGGGACCTCCAGCAGTTCCGGGCCGGTGACGCCCTGGCTCCGGAGCGTCCACAGCACTTGGCCCAGGGCCTCCGGGCGTCCCAGCCGGTAGAGCGTCACCAGCAGGAGGGCTTGGGCGCGGAGGTTGGTGGGGTCGAGGTCGACCGTGCGGCGGAGCTGGACCAGGGTGGTCTCCAGCACATCCCGCTGGACGTCGGAAGAGGCCGAAGGCTCGGAAGGCCGGAGCCGGGGCAGCGGCCCTGAACTGGGCCGCGCCTCGCGCCGGACGGCCGGGGCGGGCGGAGGTGGTTCGGCCGGAGCGCCAGTAGCGGCGGGCTCGCGATCCCATCGCCAGCCGGGCTCCCGGGCCGCGCGGAGCGCGGCGGCCAGTTCCTCCGCAAGCTGGAACCGCCCGGCGGGATCCTTCACCAGGGCGCGCTGCACGAGGGGTTGGATGTCCCGGCTGATGCCATGGAGGGCCGTCGGCGGCAGCGGGGCCGGCGTTTCATGGAGCAGACGGTAGACGACCGATCCCGGCGTGGGACCATCGAAGGGCGGGATGCCCGAGAGGGCCTCGTAGAGGATCACGCCCACGGCGAAGAGGTCGCTGCGGGCATCCGCGTGGCCGCTCTGCAGGTACTCGGGGGCCATGTAGTTCACGGTGCCGAGGACGGTTCCCTCATCCGTGGTGTCCGTATCCAGCATCTTGGCCACGCCGAAATCCAGGATCTTCGCCTGCAGCCGCCGGCCGTCCCACATCACCCGGATGTTGGAAGGCTTGATGTCCCGGTGGAGGACATGGTGCTGATGGGCCACCGCCAGGCCGTCGCAGACCTGGGCCATGACCTCCAGGACATCCCGCGGGGCGAGGGTACCGGCCTGGATGAGGGTGCCGAGATCCTCGCCTTTCACCAGCTCCATGGCCAGGTACAGCACGCCCTGCTCCTCGCCCATCTCGTGGATGGTGACGATGTTCGGATGGTTGAGGGCGCCGGCGGCGCGGGCCTCCGTGGCGAAGCGCTCCCGGGCCTCGGGCCCCACGGAGGACGAGGTGTGGATGACCTTGATGGCCACCTCGCGGCCGAGGTACGGATCCCGCCCCAGGTAGACCTCACCCATGCTGCCCTGGGCCAGGGGGCGGAGGATCTCGAACTTGCCAAGCCGCGTCAACACGGGCACGCCTCGGGAGGAAAAGCTGGGAAAGCGGGTGGTTCGATCATCGTCCAGCCTTCGCGGACCCGTCCAGGAAATTTCCCGCTCAGCTCCCCAGGCCGCGCAACCAGGCTTCATCCCGCACGGGAAGGCCCAGGGCCTCCGCCTTGGCCAGCTTCGACCCCGCCTTCTCCCCCGCCACCAGGAGCGTGGTCTTGGCGGAGACGCTGCCGGTGACCTTGGCGCCGAGCTGCTTCAGCAGGGCCTCGGCCTCCTCCCGGGACATCGTCGGCAGGGTGCCGGTGACCACGGCCACCTCGCCGGAAAGCGGCAGCCCGCCCCGGTCCCGGGCCTCGGGCGGCGCGGGCGCCACGCCCAGGTCCGCCAGCCGTGCGGGCAGATCCGGGTGCAGGGCCGCGAACGCGCGAAGGGCGGAGGCCACCTTGGGGCCCACTTCCTCCACGGCCTGGAGCTTCGGCTCCTCGGCGGCCCACAGCGCCTCCAGCGACGGGAAGGCCTCGGCCAGCAGCTCCGCGGTACGCGCGCCCACCATGGGGATGCCCAGGGCGTGGAGCCAGCGGGCCAGCGGCTTCCGGCGCGCGGTTTCGAGGGCCTCCAGCACGTTCTGGGCGGATTTCTCCGCCATGCGCTCCAGACCCGCGAGGAAGGCCAGCCCGGCACGGGGGTCCTCCAGCAAGGCGAACACCTCCCAGGGCTGGGCGAAGCGGCCCGAGGCCACCAGCTGCTCGACCAGAGCTTCGCCCATGCCTTCGAGATCCAGCGCAGCCCGGCTTCCGAAATGCAGCATCCGCGCCGTGAGTTTGGCGGGGCATTCGGGATTGAGGCACCGGATGGCGACTTCCTCCTCCTCGGCCTTGCCCACGGTCCCGCCGCACTCGGGGCAGGCCGCGGGAATGGCGGGGGCCGGGAGGTCCCGATCCGCCTCGCCCGGCACCAGCGCCACCACCTTGGGGATGACCTCCCCGCCCTTCTCGATGAAGACCCGGTGGCCCACCTTCAGCCCCAGCCGGGCCAGCTCGTCCACGTTGTGCAGCGTCGCCCGCCGGACGGTGGAGCCCGCCACCTCCACCGCCTCCAGCTCCGCCACGGGCGTGAGCTTGCCGGTGCGTCCCACCTGCCAGGTGATGCCCAGCACCGTCGTCGTAGCCTGCAGCGCTGGGTACTTGAAGGCGATGGCCCAGCGCGGCACGCGATCGGTTTCACCCAGACGTTTCTGTACGTCGAAGTCGCGCACCTTGATGACCACACCGTCGGTGTCGAAAGGAAGGTTCAAACGGGTCTCGCGTTGCGCCTCAATGAAGTGCAAGACGTCTTCGAGGCTTCCTGCCGCTTCTCGGGGCATCGGCATGAAGCCCCAGTCGACGAGCAGACCCATGGCCCAAGATTGCCCCTGACCGCTGGGCGGCCCTTCAGGATCGTCGGCTTCCCAGAGCGCCTGCCAAGGCAGGAACGAAAGCCTCCGGCGCTCCACCTCGGCGCTATCCAGGAGCTTCATGGTGCCGCTGGCGGCGTTGCGCGGGTTGGCGAAGCGCGCCTCGCCCCGCTGGTCCCGTTCGCGGTTCAGCTCTTCCCATCGCTTCCGCGACAGGAAGACTTCCCCACGTACCGTCAGGACGGTTGGCACGGCCCGGCCTTCACCGAAGGGAATCCGCTTCGGGATGTCGGCGAGGGTCCGCGCGTTCTCCGTCACCAGCTCGCCGGTCTCGCCGTCCCCTCGGGTGACGGCCTCCACCAGCTCGCCCCGCTCGTAGCGCAGCGAAAGCGACAGGCCGTC
>DASVZU010000187.1:0-13445 GCA_036391515.1 Holophagaceae bacterium | reverse complement strand
CAGTGCCGGCGCCCGGATCACCGACCAGCTGGACATGTTCCCGGGCCGCCGCCACGCCGGCACCATCTTCCACATGGAGGTGGCCCTCTCGGGCCTGGTGCCCCAGGTCTGCCTGCTCTTTGGGCCCTCGGCCGCGGGCGGCGCCTACATCCCCGCCTTCTGCGACGTGGTGATGATGGTGGAGGGCAACGCCAGCATGTACCTGGGCTCGCCCCGCATGGCCGAAATGGTCATCGGCGAGAAGATCTCGCTCGAGGACCTCGGCGGCGCGCGCATGCACTGCTCCGTGAGCGGCTGCGGCGACTTCCTGTGCAAGACGGAGCCGGAGGCCATCGCCCTCTGCCGCCAGTACCTCGCTTACTTCCCCCAGCACTGCGAGGACAGGCTCCCCAGCCACGAGCCCATGCCGGTCTCCCCCAAGGCCAAGGATCTCCGCACCCTGGTGCCCAAGGACATCAACTCGCCCTTCCAGATGAAGGACTTCATCGAGGGCCTGGTGGACGAGGGCAGCTTCCTTGAGGTGAAGAAGCTCTACGCCGGGGAGATCATCACGGGCCTGGCGCGCCTCGACGGCCGCCCCGTGGGCATCCTGGCCAACCAGCCCCGGGTGAAGGGCGGTGTGCTCTTCGTGGACAGCGCCGACAAGGCCACGCGCTTCATCACCCTCTGCGACGCCTTCGGCATTCCGCTGGTCTTCCTCAGCGACGTGCCGGGCTTCATGATCGGCAGCGCCGTGGAGAAGCAGGGCATCATCCGCCACGGGGCCAAGATGATCAGCGCCATGGCGGGCTGCAGCACGCCGCGCTTTTGCGTGGTGGTGCGCAAGGCCTACGGGGCGGGCCTCTACGCCATGAGCGGGCCGGGCTTCGATCCCGATGCCACCCTCGCCCTGCCCACGGCCAGCATCGCCGTCATGGGCGCGGAGGCCGCCGTGAACGCCGTCTTCGCCAACAAGATCGCCGAGAAGCCGGAAGGCGAGCGCGAGGCCTACGTCCAGCAGCTCCGGGCGGAGTACAACGAGGACATCGACCTGAAGAAGCTCGGCGCCGACCTGCACGTGGACGCCCTCGTGGATCCGGCCGACCTGCGCGGCGAGCTGGCCCTGCGCCTCGGCCGCGCCCGGCGTCGGGAGATGTGGCCCGCCAAGCGCCGGAGCGTCACCCCCGTGTAGCTTCCAGCCGGCCCATCGGGTGTAGAGTGGGGCAACTCCACGGGGGTCCCATGCGCGCGCGTCGGCTGCTACCAGCCCTCCTTCCGCTCCTCCTGGGCTGCGGGGTGGGGGACGTCAGCATCTCCATCAATCCGCGGACCGCATCGGTGCCGGCAGGCGGGCAGGCCACCTTCACCGCCAGCGTCGGTTCCGCGGGGAACAAGAGCGTGATCTGGTCCACCAGCGGGGGTGGCACCGTGGATGCCTCGGGGCATTTCCAGGCACCCGTCACCCCGGGCACCTGCACCGTGACGGCCCAGGCCCAGGCCGATCCCTCGAAGGCGGCCACGGCCCTGGTGACCGTGACCCAGACCGTGACCATGACGCCGGCCAGCGCGGATCTGGCCCTCGGCGCAACCCAGGCCTTCTCCGCCACGGTGATCGCCACCGGCGACACCACCTTCACCTGGACCATCCAGGAGGGGGCCATCGGGGGCACCATCGACGCCACGGGGCTCTATACCGCGCCTTCCCTGCCCGGGACCTTCCATATCGTGGCCACCAACGTCGCCGATCCCACGAAGGTGGGAATCGCCCTGGTGACCGTGGGCGGCGGCAGCTGAGGATCCTCCGGGCGGGGTCGAGCCTGCCCGAGGCTGGAGGGGAGGGGGTTCCCCTTTTCATGGTTGTCTACTCTGATATCATCTATCAGCTTCAACAGCAGACAGCCAGAAGGAGGGTCCATGACCATCCAACCTTCGCCCCAGGCCCCGGGAACGGGAGCGCCTTCTCCCAATGGAGGCTGGGCGGGCGCCCGCATCGGGCCTCTCCTCGTCACATTGATGGTGGGGCTGGTGCTCTACTTCGGCCTGCCTTCCCTGGTACCCGTGCCGGATGCCAAGGTGTTCACGGGCCAGCCTGCGCCTCCCAAGCCGGCGGCCGTGGCCGTGAAGGCCGCGGCAGCACCCGCCACCCGCCCGGCTCCGGTGACCGTGACGGCGCCGATGGAGAAGCCGCGGCCGCTGACCCGGGCCGAGACGGAAGCCAAGGCGAAGGCTGAGGCGGAGGCCAAGGCCTGGGCCGAGTCCCAGGCGAAGCTGAAGGCGGAAGCCGAGGCCAAGGCGAAGGCGGAGGCGGACGCCAAGGTGAAGGCCGCGGCGGAGGACAAGCGCCGGGCGGACTGGGTGAAGGGCCTGCACCTCTTCGCCATCTTCGTCACCACCATCCTGGGCATCATCCTCAAGCCGCTGCCCATGGGCGCCGTGGCCATGATCGGCATCGGGGTGACGGCCCTCAGCGGCACCCTCACCATCGCGGATTCCATGAGCGGATTCTCGGACGTGGTGATCTGGCTCATCGTGCTGGCCTTCTTC
The DNA here is from genome assembly GCA_036391515.1 of Holophagaceae bacterium. Taxonomy (GTDB): domain Bacteria; phylum Acidobacteriota; class Holophagae; order Holophagales; family Holophagaceae; genus Geothrix. The sequence continues at coordinate 10,922 of DASVZU010000187.1, read as the reverse complement.
ATCTCGCGGGGCTTCATCAAGACCGGCCTCGGGGCGCGCATCGCCTACAACTTCATGGCGCTCCTCGGCAAGCGCACCCTCGGCCTGAGCTATGGCCTGGCCGCCACCGACCTGGTGCTGTCCCCGGCCATCCCGAGCAACACCGCCCGCGCCGGCGGCATCGTCATGCCCGTCATGGCCTCCCTGGCCCGGGCCTACGGCAGCCGCCCCGATGACGGGACGGCGCGGAAGATGGGCTCCTTCCTCACGCTCACGGCCTACCAGGTGGACTGCATCACCAGCGCCATGTTCCTCACGGCCATGGCCGCCAACCCGCTGGCGCAGAAGCTGGCGGGCGACCTGAAGGTGAACATCACCTGGGGCGGCTGGGCCCTCGCGGCCCTGGTGCCCGGCCTGATCGCCCTTCTGGTCGTGCCCTTCATCATCTACCGGCTGCATCGCCCGGAGATCACGGAGACGCCGGGGGCGGTGCAGATGGCCAGGGACCACCTGGCGGAACTGGGTCCCGTCAAGCGCCAGGAATGGATGATGCTGGGCGTGTTCGTGCTGCTGCTGGTGCTGTGGATCTTCGCCAAGCCGCTGGGCGACATCAACCCCACCACCTCGGCCCTCGTCGGCCTCGCGGTGCTGCTGCTGACAGGTGTCCTGGACTGGGAGGACATCAAGAAGGAGACCGGGGCCTGGGACACCCTCGTCTGGTTCGCGGCCCTGGTGATGATGGCCGGGTTCCTGAACAAGCTGGGGATGATCCCCTGGTTCAGCAAGACCATGGGCGGCATGGTGGCCGGCAAGGGCTGGATCGCGGCCTTCCTGGTGCTGGCCCTGGTCTACTTCTACAGCCACTACTTCTTCGCCAGCAACACGGCCCACGTGGCCTCGATGTACGCCGCCTTCCTCGGGGTATCCGTGGTCGCGGGCGCTCCGCCCGTGCTGGCGGCCCTCGTCCTGGCCTTCTTCAGCAATCTCTTCGCCGGGATGACCCACTACGGGACGGGCCCGGCGCCGGTGCTCTTCGGCACCGGCTACGTGGAGGTGGGCACCTGGTGGCGGATGGGGCTGCTCATCAGCCTCATCAACATCGTCATCTGGGTGGGAATCGGCGGCCTCTGGTGGAAGGTGCTGGGGCTCTGGTAGCCCCCAGCCAGCCTCGGATTTGGAGTAAGCTGCCTCCCGGACTTCCCGGGAGGCAGCCATGTTCCGGCGCGTGGAGGATTTCAGGACCATCTGGACCCAGGAGGCGGAGAAGACCCTCGCCGCCTTCGCGGCCATTCCCGATGCGGCGGCCCACCAGGCTGTGGATGCCCATCACCGGGACCTCCGCCGCCTGGCCTGGCACCTGGTGGAGACGGTGCTGGAGCTGCCCCAGAACCTGGGCCTGCGGGTGAAGGGTCCCGTGAGCCTCGGCCCCGACGGATTCATCGGCGCCCCGCCGCCCACCATGGCCGAGATCTCCACCGCGTACAAGGCCGTGAGCGATTCCCTGCTCGACCACATCGGCTCCTGGAGCAACACGGAACTGGGCCGGACCTTCACCCTCTACGGCGAGAGCTGGAGCGGTGCCTATGCCCTCTACGTGCTGGTGTCCCACCAGACGCACCATCGGGCCCAGATGACCGTCCTCATGCGCCAGGCCGGCCTCAAGCCCCCCAGCCTCTACGGCCCCACGCAGGAGGGCTGGGCCGAGTTCGGGATGGAGGCCCCCAAAGTCTGAGGAGGGATCCGGCTCCCGTGATAGGGTGGGGCCACCCAATCCCGGAGGTCCCATGCGATGGCTGCTGGCTGCCTGCCTTGCCGCGTCTCTCTCCGCAGCGCCCCCCCAGGCGAAGGATTGCCTCGAGTGCCACGACAACGTGAAGCTCGAGGTGTTCCGGACCCGCTCCCACGGGGGGCTGGCCTGCGTGGATTGCCACTCGGCCATCAAGGCGATCCCCCACGACGAGAAGCTGCCCCAGGTCCAGTGCCGGCGGTGCCATGCCCACGAGGTGGAGGACTACGACCAGAGCGTCCACGGCGTGGCCCGGGCCGCGGGGAACACCAAGGCGCCCTGGTGCACCACCTGCCACGGCCCGGCCCACGACATCGTGTCCCCGCGGGATCCGGCCTCCAGGGTGGCCAAGCGGCACATGGCCGCCACCTGCGGGACCTGCCACGCCAGGGATTTCCTGGCCCGGGTGGACCAGAGCCTGCCCCACCGCGCCTCGCGCATGGGGATCCAGAAGGGTGACGTGAAGTAGAGCCCTTCAACGCTCCAGGATGAAGGTCACCGGCCCGTCGTTGACGAGCTCGACCTCCATGTGTTCCTGGAAGAAGCCGGACTTCACGCGGGGATACTCGGCCTTGAGCTGCTCCAGGAGGGTGTGGAAGAGCACCCGGGCCGCCGCGGGGGCCATGGCACGGTCGAAGGAGGGGCGGCGTCCCTTCGCGAGGCTTCCCGCCAGGGTGAACTGGCTCACCGCCAGGATCTCGCCGCCCACCTCCGCCAGTCCGCGGTTCATCTTCCCGTCGGCATCCTCGAAGATGCGCAGGGAGGCGATCTTCGAGGCCGCCCAGGCGCAGGTCTCCACCGTGTCTCCGGCCTCCAGCCCCACCAGCACCAGCAGGCCGGGCCCGATGGCGGCCTCGAGCTCCCCGGCCCGCACCGAGGCCCGCTTCACGCGCTGGATGACTGCCTTCATCGATGGACCCTCCTGTTCCGACTCTGCCAGAGGTGGGGCGGACCGGTCACCGGCGCTGGCGGGGTGGCTCAGGCCGGGGCCTGGGTGCGCTGGCGCCTCCAGGCGAGGATCAGCCCGAGGGCGATGAGGCCGTTGAAGATCAGCCCGAACAGGGCCTCGCCGTTGAAGATTCGCACCTGCCCCCCGAACAGGCCCGGGTGCCCCATGTAGACATCCCCCAGCAGGACGGGATTCCAGAGGTTCCAGCTGAAGTGCAGCACGGCGCAGGGCCAGACGGAGCCGCCCCAGCGGTAGAGGGCCGCGAAGGGCACGGCAGCCGCGGCGATGGCAAGCAGGAACACCGCGTTCATGACCGGGTGTCCCTTCTGGGTGCTGGAGAAGATGATGGGCAGATGGAAGGCCGCCCACACGGGCATGGTGATGGCCGCGGCCACGAGGGGGCGGTCCGCCCACCGGCGCACAAGGTAGCCCCGCCAGCCGAGCTCCTCGCCCAGCTCGCCCGGGAAGAGGCCGTGGACGAGGAAGGTGGGCACAAAGAGGAGGAGGCGGAACGGGTGGTGCAGCCATGCCCACCGGGCGGGCAGCGCGGCCTGCAGCCGCTCGGGCCAGCTTCGCCGGTAGGCCGCGGCCACGAGCAGCCAGGGCAGGAGCATGAGGACCCACGCGAGACCCATGAACAGGAGCACCGCCGGCCCGTGCAGGACGCGTGAGCGGCCCAGGTGGACGCTGAGGGCCTGGGGCTGGAAGACGATGAATCCCGCGTGGCCCGAGACCGCCTGCCAGCCATAGGCCAGCAGGAGGCAGAAGGCGGCCATGGCCAGGGGATAGACCATGGCGAGTAGCCAGGGGCGCCAGCCGGTGAAGGCGAAGCCCGCGGCGCGGGGCGGCTCCCGGCGGAAGGCCCAGGCACAGCCGAAGGCCACCAGGGCCGGCACGCACATGAGGACACGGAGGAGCTGACCGTGGCGCTCGTCATGCAGCCACCAGGCACCCACCGCCCAGCTCAGGGGCAGGGCGAGGGCGATGAACCAGAGGGTCTCCTTGCGGGTGGGCATGGCGTCTCCTGGGATCCGGATGGCCTACGCAGGAAGGGCGGGCCGGCTGAGTCGGGGTGCCGGCCGCGCCGGTGCTTCAGCCCCGCCCGAGCTTCTGCCGCGCCTTCCCGATCAGGGCCCGGGCTTCGGGGTGGCCCGTCCCCGCGGCGGCCGCCGCGTAGATCACGGCACACAGGAGCACCAGGGGCAGGAGCCGGAGTGCGAGGAGCTGCCGGGCGAAAGCGTACGGCCGGTCGAGGGCCAGGACGTGGGCACCGGCCCAGGCGACCACGCCCATGAGGAGGCAGGCGCCGAGGGCGCGGAGGGCGGCGCTGGCCATGGGCCCCAGGCGGAAGCCGGGGAGCCGTGGGCGCAGCCGGAGGATCAGCCCCAGCACGCCGGCGAGGCTGGCCAGCCCGTTGGCCAGGGCCAGGCCCCCGGTGCCCAGGGGCTTCAGCAGGGCGAGGCTCAGGCCCACGTTCAGCACCATGGTGAGGCCCGCGATGGCGGCCGGGCCGCGGTAGTCCTTCAGGGCGTAGAGGGCCTGGTTGCCCAGGCGCTGGGCGGCCACGAAGGCCAGGCCCACGGACTGGAAGACGAGGGTGGTGGCGGTCCAGTCCGAGGCCGCGGGGGAGTAGGCCCCGGTCCGGAAGAGCAGGGCGCAGATGGGCCGCGACAGCACGGCGAGGCCCACGGAGGCGGGCAGGACCAGCAGCAGGGAGGCGGAGACGGCCTGGGCCAGGCTGCGGTTCAGGGCGGGCCAGTCCCGGGCCTCGGCCTGGCGGGAGAGGGTGGGGAGGCCGGCGGTGGCCAGGCTCATGGCGAAAAGCCCCATCACCATCTCGCCCATCATGCCGCTGTTGTAGAGCACCATCTGGGCGCCGGTGGGCAGCTCCGAGGCCAGCGTGAGGCTGATGAGGGCGTTGATGGGGTAGATGCCCGCCGCCAGGAGGCCCGGTCCCATGCGCCGCAACGTCCTGGCGACCCAGGGATCCCGGAAGTGGAATCCGAAGGCGAGGCCGAAACCCTCCCGGCGGACGGCGGGCACGAGGACCAGCAGCTGCACCACGCCGCCCACGAGCACCCCCAGGGCGCAGACGAAGGCGACCGTTTCCATGGGCACCGGGCCGCTCCGGCGCAGCACATGGAGGGTGCCCCAGCCGAAGCCGATGAAGGCCAGGTTCCAGAAGATGGAGACCGACGCCGCCAGGGCGAACCGGTGGCGCAGATTCAATAATCCGGCGAACCCCGCCGTGACGCTGACCAGGGCCAGGTAGGGGAACATGAGGCGGGCCAGGAAGGCGGTCAGGGTCCCCTGGGCGGCGGGTCTCCCCATCGTGAGCACGTGAGCCAGGGGCGTCATGAGGGCGATCACGAGCGCCACCCCCACCAGGAGGATGGCCAGCAGCGTGCCCAGGAACCGGGCTGCCACGGCCCGCACGGCGGATTCGCCCTCGGCGGCCTCCGCCTCGGCGAGCGTGGGGAGGAACGCGGCGGTCATGGTCCCCTCGGCCGTGAATCGCCGCAGCAGGGCGGGCAGGCGGAAGGCCACCGCATAGGCGTCCGCGGCGGCGCCGGCGCCGAGGAAGTGGCTGAGGAAGAAGGTCTGGGCCAGCCCCGACAGGCGGCTCAACAGGGTCATCAGGCCGACGACTCCCGCGGACCGGAGCAGGCTGGGGCGGGAGGGTTGCGGGTCAGCCATGGCGCGCGTCGTTCCTCTGCGTTCTCTGCGTTCTCTGCGGTGAAAGAATCGCCTGGAAAGACGGGGCCTTCGGGTCTGTCCGGGGAAGACTGGAGCCGCTAGTCGGAATTGAACCAACGACCATCCGCTTACAAGGCGGGCGCTCTACCAACTGAGCTATAGCGGCACGGGATCCAGTCTATCGGATTCCGAGGGCCCCAGGATGCGGGCCGGGCGGCAGAATTCAACCCTGCCTGTTGGAACTCCGATCTGGTGGATGTCGAACCTCACGCCTCTCCCGGGAGCTCCTCCATGCTGAAGTCCATGCGCATCGGCCGCCGCCTCTGGTTGGCCTTCGGGATCGTGCTGGGCCTCCTCGTCCTGGCCGTGGGCCTGGCCCTGATCCAGGTGCGGACCATCGGGGAGAACCTGGGGCGGATCGTGAAGGTCTACAGCCAGGAACAGAACCTGTCCCAGGAAATGCAGTTCCAGACCCAGACGATCCAGCGCTACCTGCGCACCATCCTTCTCACGGACGATCCGGCCGAAGCGGAGGCCGCGCGGAGGCAGCTGGACGTGGCCCGGGAGGATTACCGCCAGGCCGCCTCCCGGCTCGAGGCCCTGCTGATCTCTCCCCAGGCCAAGGCCCTTTTCGCGGAGGTGGGGGCCGACCGGGAGCGGGCCCTGGCACTCAACAAGCAGGCCCTGGCCAAGGCCGGGCAGGGGGATCGGAAGGGCGCCATCGCCACCCTGCTGCACGAGGCCCGGGACGCCAATGACAGCTGGATCCGCAAGATGGGGGACCTCAACCGGTACGTGGGCGAGCAGCTGGCCAGGGCGGATGCCACCGCAGAGGAGGCCATCCGGCGGGCGGTGCTCCTGCTGATCGTATTCTCCGCGCTGGCGGTGCTGGCGGGCGTGGGACCGGCCTTCTTCATCACCCGCAGCATCACGGGGCCCGTCCAATCCTTCCAGGAGGTACTGGCCGCCGTGGCGGGCGGGGACCTCCGCGTGGAGGCCAGCGTGGACAGCCAGGATGAGATCGGCCAGCTGGCGGCATCCCTGAACGCCATGCTCCGGCAGCTCCGCCAGACCATCGGGCAGATGGCCCAGGCGGCGGCGTCGGTGGCCAGCGGGGCCACCGAACTCTCTGCCTCCTCGGAGCAGATGTCCGCCGCCACGGAGCAGATCGCTCGGGGCAGTGAATCGGTTCACGGGACGACGGAGCAGGTGGCTGCCGCCATCCTCCAGCTCTCCGCGAGCGTCCAGCAGGTCGCCGGCAATGTGAAGGCCTCCGCCGAGCAATCCGCCGCCGCGGTGGCAGCCACGATGGCGGGGCAGGAGGAGGGGCGCGAAGCCGCGGCGGGCATGGAACGGATCCGCCAGGCCACCGCGAGCATCGCCAAGGCCGTCGGCGTGATCCAGGAGATCGCCCGCCAGACCAACCTGCTCTCCCTCAATGCGGCCATCGAGGCCGCCAAGGCCGGCGCCAGCGGGAAGGGCTTCGCCGTGGTGGCCGAGGAGGTCCGGAAGCTGGCGGAACGCAGCCGCCAGGCTTCCGCGGAGATCGAAGGGTTGCTCCAGGAGACCCATGACACCGTGGGTGCAGGCAGCGAGGCGGTCTCGGCCACGCTGGGGCGGATGGCGGCGATCCACGAGGCCATCGGCACCATGGAGGACATGATCCGCCAGATCGGGGCGGCCACGGAGGAACAGTCCGGGACGGCCTCGGAGGTGGCCCGCCGGGTGGAGGACACGTCGCAGGCCGTGGGCCAGAACGCGGCCGCCACCCAGCAGCTGTCGGCCACCGTGGTGGAGGTGAGCCGTACCGCCGCGGACCTGGCGCGCGTCTCCGAAGGCCTGGCCCGGGACGTCGGCCAATTCCGGTTCTAGGCGGGAGGCCGGTCTTCCTGGCCCCCCGGTCCTTCCGGTCAGCCCTGCCCGTTCTGCTCCTGCCGCATCTCCTCGAGGAAGGTCTCCATCCACTTGGTGGAGAAGGCCCCGGAGATGAAGTCGGGGTGGTCCATGATGCGGCGGTGCAGGGGCGCCGTGGTCTTGATGCCCTCGATGACGAGGGTGTCCAGGGCGCGGCGCATGCGGGCGATCGCCTCGCCTCGGTCGGCGCCGTAGGCGATGAGCTTGGCCACCATGGAGTCGTAGTGGGGCGGGATCACCGCATCCTGGTGCATGGCCGTGTCCACGCGGATGCCGGGACCGCCGGGGAAATGGAGGGCGCTGATGCGCCCGGGGCAGGGCGTGAACTTGAAGGGGTCCTCGGCGTTGATGCGGCACTCGATGGCGTGCCCCTTCTGGATCACCTGCTCCTGGGTGAAGCTGAGCTTCTGGCCGGCGGCGATGTGGAGCTGTTCCTTGACGATGTCGATGCCGGTGACCAGCTCTGTGACCGGGTGCTCCACCTGGACGCGGGTGTTCATCTCCATGAAGAAGAAGTCGCCGCGCTTGTCGAGCAGGAACTCGATGGTGCCCGCGTTGTAGTAGCCGACGGCCTTGGCGGCCCGCACGGCGGTTTCGCAGATGCGGCGGCGCAGGTCGGGATCCAGCGCGGCGCTGGGGCTTTCCTCGATGAGCTTCTGGTGGCGGCGCTGGATGGAGCATTCGCGCTCGCCCAGGTGAACCACGTTGCCGAAGAGGTCCCCCATGATCTGGACCTCGATGTGCCGGGGCTCCAGGAGGTACTTCTCCATGTAGACGCTGTCGTCGCCGAAGGCGCCTTTCGCCTCGCTGCGGGCGGTGTGGTACAGGTCCGGCAGCTCTTCGGGGGTGTTGACGATGCGCATGCCGCGCCCGCCGCCACCCGCGCTGGCCTTCACGATGACGGGGTAGCCGATCTGCTCGGCCACCACGAGGGCCTCCTCCACCGTCTCGACGATACCGTCGCTGCCGGGCATGAGGGGCACGCCCGCGGCCTGCATGGTGGCCTTGGCCTGGGCCTTGTTGCCCATCTTGCGGATGATCTCGGCGCTGGGGCCGATGAAGTTGATGCCGCAGGCCAGGCACACTTCCACGAAGTGGGCGTTCTCGCTGAGGAAGCCATACCCGGGATGGATGGCCTCGGCGCCGGTGACCTCGGCCGCCGCGATGACCTGGGGAATGTTCAGGTAGGACTTGGAGGAGGGCGGCGGACCGATGCAGACCTCCTCGTCGGCGAACCGCACGTGGAGGGCGTTCCGGTCGGCCTCCGAATAGACGGCCACGGTCTGGATGCCGAGCTCCTTGCAGGCCAAGATCACCCGCAGGGCGATCTCGCCGCGGTTGGCGATGAGCACCTTCTTGAAGGGCGGAGCGCCCTCGGGGACGGCGGCAGGCCGCGTGCCCTTGCGCTTGATGGCGGCGCTCATGGCCTACCCGATCCGCACGGCGAAGAGGCGCTCCCCGTACTCCACGGGCTGGCCGTTCTCCACGAGGACCTTCACGACCTCGCCAGCCACGTCGCTCTCGATCTCGTTCATGAGCTTCATGGCCTCGATGATGCAGAGCGTCTGGCCGGGCTTCACGAAGTCCCCGGGCTGGGCGTACGGGGCGGAGGTGGGGTTGGGCGCGCGGTAGAAGGTGCCGACGATGGGGCTGGTGACGTAGTGGATGCCGGGCTCGTCCGCGGGGACTTCGGGGGCGGCGGGCGCCACGGGCATGGAGGGCATGGATGGCACGGGCAGGTGGTGGACGGCGGGGGCGCCCATCAGCACCGGAGTCGGCAGGGGCACCACGGGGGCCGGGCCGTCCTTGCGGATGCGGAACCTCATGTCGCCAGCCTCGAACTCGAACTCCTGGAAGGGCTCGCGGCCCACGAGGGCGATGAGGGCCTTGATCTCCTCCAGGCCCACGGTCTGGGGACCGGCGGGTCGGGGGGTCGCGGGCTTCTTCGCGGGGACGGGTTTCTTGCGGGAGGTGCTCATGGAAACTCCAGCGTGCGGACCGTTCGGGGGAAGGGAACGAGCATAGCAAACCCCCTCGGGTCAGACATCTCAGGATTCTTCGTCAAGCTCGGGGGCTTCCGCCTTCCGGCGGCTGCGGGGGCCGGTTTCTTCCGCCCGGAATTCTTTCCGCGCGGCATCGAGGATGCCATTCAGGAATTGCGTGCCCTCCTGGTCGCTGAACTCCTTCACGATCTCCAGCGCCTCGTTGATGACGATGGGGAAGGGGATCTCCTTCACGAACATCAGCTCGTAGAGGCCCAGGCGGAGGAGGTTCCGGTCCACCACGGCCATGCGGTGGATCTTCCAGTGCTCGGCGTAGCGGGCCAGGGCGGTGTCGATCTCGTCCAGGTGGCCGTGCACGCCGTCCACCAGCCGCCGGGCGTAGTAGAAGGCGTCCCGGTTCAGGTCCTGGATGGCGTAGAAGCCCGCGAAGACCTGATCCGGCTGGTAGCCGGTCACGTCCATCGCGTAGAGCATCTGGAGGGCGTACTCGCGCCCCCGTCGGCGGACACCCATCTACTTGCGTCCCTTCTGGCCCTTGAGGGCGTGGCCCAGGTCCACCATCTCCAGGAGGCTCTGGGCGGCTTCCCAGCCCTTGTTGCCCATCTTGGCGCCGGCCCGGTCGATGGCCTGCTCCACGGAATCGGTGGTGAGCACGCCGAAGGTGAGGGGCACGTCGGTGTCCAGGGCCACCTGGGCGGACCCCTTGGTGACCTCGGCGGCGATCATGTCGAAGTGGGGCGTGCCGCCGCGGATGACGGAGCCCAGCACCACCACGCCGGCGTAGCGGCCGCTGCGGGCGGCGAGCTGGGCCGCCTGGGGCAGCTCGAAGCTTCCCGGGACGCGGATGAGGTCCATCTGCTCGTCGCGGCCGCCGTGGCGGAGGATGCAGTCCTTGGCGCCCTCGACGAGGCGCTCCACGATGAAGTCGTTCCAGCGCGAGGCCACCAGCGCGAAGCGGTCGCCCTCATGCACGCGGATGTGGCCCTCAAAGATCCCCATGGGAACCCCCCGAAAGGTGGTTGGCTTGCTCGGACTGAGGAGCATACCACAGGTCAGGGGTCGGGCCCAGCGTACAGGCGGGGACCCCGGGCCGCCGAGGCGATCCGGGGTCCCCGCCCTGAGGAGGCTAGAGCTTCACCGTGTCCGCGAGTTCCCGGAAGTCGGGGATCTGGTCGAAGTTCATGTATCGGTAGATGTCGGCGGCCTTCTTGCCGACGATGCCGATCTGCTCCATGTACTCGGCCATGGTGGGGATCCGGCCCAGCAGGGCGCAGATGGCGGCCAACTCGGCGGAGCCCAGGTACACCCGCGTGTCGATGCCCAGGCGGTTCGGGAAGTTGCGTGTGGAGGTGGACATGGCCGTGCTGCCCTTGCGGATCTGGGCCTGGTTGCCCATGCAGAGCGAGCAGCCGGCCATCTCCATGCGGGCGCCGGTGCGGCCCAGGATGCCGTAGTAGCCCTCCTGGGTGAGAACGTAGGCGTCCATCTTCGTGGGCGGGGCGATCCACAGGCGCGTCGGCACGTCGGTCTTGCCGTCCAGCAGCTTCCCGGCGGCGCGGAAGTGGCCGATGTTCGTCATGCAGGAGCCGATGAA
>DASVZU010000186.1:0-3980 GCA_036391515.1 Holophagaceae bacterium | reverse complement strand
GGCAGGCTGGAGCCCAGCACCAGGGTCAGCATGAAGAACACGAACAGGTTCAGGTAGCTGAAGAAGCGGCCGTAGCCCTCGTCGTCGTGCATGTAGCCGACGGAGTAGACGTGGATGAGGAAGCCGATGCCCGTGACGACGAGCATCATGGTGCCGCTCAGCGGGTCGATCACCAGGCCGAAGGGCACGCTCAGGGTGCCCGTGGCCATCCACTCGCCGTAGTTCAGCACCAGGCGGTGGTCAGGCAGACCCTTCATGGCGAAGAAGGCCGCCAGGGCGAGGATCAGGGAGCCCAGGACGGTGCCCAATCCGAAGAAGGTGACGGCGCTCTTCCCGGCCCGCTTGCCCAGCACGCCGTTGAAGGCCGCCCCCACAAGGGGGAGGATCGGAATCAGCCAGAAGTACTTGTTCATCGCATCCTCACTGCTTCAGGCTGGCGGTCCGGTCCGAGTCGGTGGTGTCGCGGTGGCGGTAGAGCCCGATGATGAGGGCCAGCCCCACCGCGGCCTCGCAGGCGGCCACGGCGATGATGAAGAGGTAGAAGACCGTGGCCTGCGCATCGCCGCCCCGGAACCGGGCGAAGGCCAGCAGGGCCACGTTGGCGGCGTTGAGCATCAGCTCCACACCCATGAACTGCATCAGCAGCGTGCGGCGGAGGAGCACCGCCGCCAGCCCGATGGCGAAGAGCAGCAGCGCCACCACCAGGTACCCCTGGAGGCCGCCGTGGAGGATCGCATCCATTCCGGTCATCGCCAGCCCCTCACAGATTCCGCTTTGTCAGTGCGACGGCGCCCACCATGGCCGCCAGCAGCATGAGGCCCGCCACCTCGAAACCCAGGAGATGACCTTCGAAGAGCACCGCCCCGACGTTCTGCAGGCCCATCGCCGGCGGCACGGCGGCGCCGCGCGAGGCAAGCATCTGGACCCCCTTGGAGGCCATCACCAGCTTCACGCCGCCTGCGGCCAGGGCGAGGGCGAGAAGGAGGGACAGCCAGCGCTGGACGGGGTGGCTGGCCTGGGCCGCCTCCTCCTCGTGGCTGGCGAGCATCATGATGACGAAGAGGACCAGCACCATGATGGCGCCGCTGTAGACAATGAGCTGGAGGGCGGCCGCCACGGGATTGGCCAGCAACACGAAGAGCCCGGCGACACCGAAGAAGGCGGCGACCATGAAGAGGCCCGCCACGATGATGTTCTTCTGCAGCAGCATCCCCAGGGCGCCCAGGAGCGTGATGAGGGCAAAGACCAGGAACATGGCGGCTCCTTACATCGCGATGGCGCGGCGCGGCACGGAGGGGGTCGGATCCTCGGTGATCCGCTCCTTGCCGTCGGCCTCGGCGTAGGTGTTCATCAGGTCCCACTTGCCGAACTGCATGGACAGGCGGTCGTAGGCGGCCACTTCGTAGTCGTTGCGCAGCCAGATGGCATCCTTGGGACAGGCCTCCTCGCACATGCCGCAGTAGATGCAACGAAGCATGTCGATCTTGAAGACCTGGGGGCGCTTCTCCTCGAAGCCCTGGGTGAAGTTCAGGTTGCTGAACTCCTCCGCCTCGATGCTGATGCAGCGCGCCGGGCAGGCCTCCGCGCACATGAAGCAGGCCACGCACTTGATGGCCCCGTCCTCGAAGCGCTTGAGCTCGTGCAGGCCACGGTAGCCCGCCGGCATCTGCTTCTTCATGTCGGGATACTGGATCGTGTAGCGCTTGGACGTGGGCGTGAAGAGCTGCTTGATGAAATGCCCGAAGGTGATCCCCATGCCCTTCATCACGGGCCAGACGTAGGTGCGGTCCAGCCAGCTCAGCTCGACCTTCTTGACGACGACACCCATGTCCCTCTCCTCAGTGGCCCTGGCTCATGCGCCAGGCGTGGAAGACCAGGTTGGCCATGGACAGCGGCAGCATGGCCTTCCAGCCCAGATGCATCAGCTGGTCGTAGCGGAACCGGGGCAGCGTCCAGCGGATCCACACGAACACCCAGGCGAAGAACAGCATCTTGATCAGGAAGCTCAGGACGGAGAGCCCCACGGAGGGATGGGCCACGAAGGGCACCTGCCAGCCGCCGAAATAGAGGGTCGCGACGAGCGCGGAGGCCGTCATCAGGTGGGCGTACTCGGCCAGGGCCAGGAGGCTGAACTTCATGCTGCCGTATTCGGTGTTGAAGCCCGCCACGATCTCGCTCTCGCCCTCCGCGAAGTCGAAGGGGAGGCGGTTGGTCTCGGCGAACATGCAGGTGAAGAAGACGATGAAGCCGAAGAACTGGGGAACCACGTTCCAGTGCAGGGGGTTGGATCCCTGCGCCGCAATGACCTCCGAGGGGTCGTAGCCGCCGGTGGTCATGAAGAGGGAGACCACCGCGAGGCTCATGCCGATCTCGTAGCTCACCATGGTCGCGGAGGACCGCATGCCGCCGAGGATGGCCCACTTGTTGTTGCTGGACCAGGCCGCCACCAGCACGCCGTAGACGGCGAGGCCCCCGATGGCCAGGGGGTAGAGCAGCCCCATGCCATTGCCGGGATCCAGCACCGACAGGTGGTAGACCTGACCCCCGCTCGTGAAGTCGCGCCCGAAGGGGATGATGGCGAAGCCCATCAGGGCGGGCACGAAGGCCAGGAAGGGCGCCAGCCAGAAGAGGCCCCGGTTGACATCCGTGGGTTCGAGGTCCTCCTTGAAGAAGAACTTGATGCCATCGGCCAGGAGCTGGGCCAGGCCGAGGATCCGGATCTTCCCGAAGATCGCGGCCCGGTTGGGGCCGATGCGATCCTGGATCATGGCTGCGCCCCGGCGCTCCACCCACGTCCATACCGAGGCCAGGAGCATGACCGCGCTGAAGACGATGACGATCTTCACCACCATCCAGGCGATGGCGGGTGAGGTGTGCAGCAGGCTCGCGAGCGTGTCCATGGGCGGCTTCCCGGCAGGGCCTCCCGCGGGGACGCCCAACCCATCGAGCCTACCAGACCCCCCGCCTTCCCGACACGAAGGGAAAGAACCGGACCCGGCGCCTTGCGACCTGGGTCACAGCCCGGGGGCCCGCAGGTTTCCACGGGCCTGGGAGAAAACGGTCGGGCCGCCGGTCAGCCCTTGGCTTCGAGCTTCGCCCAGCTGTCCTTCAACCCCACCGTCCGGTTGAACACGGGCATTCCGGAACGCCCATCCGGATCGGCGCAGAAATAGCCCAGGCGCTCGAACTGGATCCGGGTCCCGGGGGCGGCCTCGGCCAGGGACGGCTCCACCCGGGCCCCGGGCAGGATCTCCAGGGAGTCCGGGTTCAGGGTGTCCCGCCAGTCGCCGCCCTCGGGCACGTCCATGGGATCCTCGGCCGTGAACAGGCGGTCGTAGAGGCGCACCTCGGCGGGCACGGCATGGGTGGCAGAGACCCAGTGGAGGGTGCCCTTGACCTTCCGGCCGTCCGGGGCGTCCCCGCCCAGGGAGGCGGGATCCCAGGTGCAGCGCAACTCCACCACCTCGCCGGAGGCATCCTTCACCACGTCCGTGCAGCGCACCAGGCACGCACCCTTCAGCCGCACCTCGGCGCCGGGCGCGAGCCGGAACCACTTCTTCGGAGCCTCCTCCCGGAAATCGTCCCGCTCGATGAACACCTCGCGGGCGAAGGGCACCTGGCGGGTGCCGAAGGCGGGATCGTCCGGATGGTTGGGCAGGGTGAGCCAGTGGACCTCGCCCTCGGCCATGTTCTCGATCACCAGCTTCAGGGGGCGCAGCACGGCCATGGCCCGGGGGGCCTTCTTCTCCAGGTCCTCCCGGATGGCGAACTCCAGCAGTCCCACGTCGATGACCGTATCGCGCTTGGCCACGCCCACGCGCTCCGCGAAGGCCCGCACGCTCTCGGGCGTGTAGCCCCGCCGGCGCAGGCCGCTGATGGTGGGCATGCGGGGATCGTCCCAGGCCTTGACGTGACCCTCCTGCACCAGGAGCAGCAGGCGGCGCTTGCTCATCACGGTGTAGGTGAGGTTCAGGCGGGCG
>DASVZU010000185.1:0-4740 GCA_036391515.1 Holophagaceae bacterium | reverse complement strand
TCCCTCGTGGTGGCCGCCGGCGCCTGGGCGGGCGAAGTGGGCCGCTGGGTGGGCTCCGGCCTGTCGTTCACCCCCCTGCGCCGCTCGCTGGTGTGGAGCTCGGCCCCCCACCCCGCCGCCGAGCCCTGGGCCTGGTGGGTGGACCGCCCCTGCTACTTCCGCCCCGAGAGCGGCGGGCTCCTCCTGTGCCCCTGCGAGGAGGCCGCCGTGCCCCTGCCCGAGCGCGGGCGCCAACCCGGCACGGACGCCAGCGTGCTCGAGGGCCTCTACGGCAGTCTGCGCGAGCTGGCGCCCGACCTGGCCGAGCGCCCCATCACCCGCTACTGGACGGGCCTCCGCACCTTCGCCCCCGACCGCCGCTTCGTCCTGGGCTGGGATCCCGGCGTGCCGGGCCTCTTCTGGGTGGCGGGCCTGGGCGGCCACGGCATGACCAGCGGCCTCGCCGTGGGCCAGCTCGCCGCCGACAGCTTCCTGCGGAAGGCCACCACCGGCCCGCTGGATCCCCGAAGGTTCAAAGACTGAAGCAACCGCGAATGGCGCGAATAAGCGCGAATGGAAGGGCGGTGATCTGTTCTTTGTTTCGCGTCCATTAGCGCCATTCGCGGTTCCATCTTCTAGAATCCCCCCATGACCACCCTCCGCGTCGCCCTCGTCCAGCAGGCCACGGCCTGGGAGGATCCCGCCGCGAACCTGGCGCGGGCCCGGGGCTTCGTGGCCGAGGCCGCGCGCGCCGGGGCGCGGGTCGTGGTGTTCCCCGAGCTGGCCACCACGGGCTTCACCATGGCGCCCGAGGGCTTCGCGGAACCGCTGCCCGGGCCCACCACCGAGGCCTTCGCCGCCCTCTCGCACGAATTCGGCCTCTACGTGGTGGGCACCGCCGTGGAGGCCCACGCGCCCCATCCGCGCAACACCGCCTTCGTCACGGCGCCGGACGGATCCCTGGTGGCCGCCTACCGCAAGCTCCACCCCTTCACCTACGGCGAGGAGCACCGGCACTACGTGGGCGGGGACGACTGCCCGGTGTTCGACGTCGACGGCATCCCCTGCGGCCTGCAGATCTGCTACGACCTGCGCTTCCCCGAGCCCTTCCGCGCGCTGTCGGCGAAAGGCGCGGAGATCGTCTTCCTCCCCGCCAACTGGCCCGCCCGCCGCATCGACGCCTGGTCCACCCTCCTGGCCGCCCGGGCCATCGAGAACCAGATGGCCGTCTGCGGCGTCAACCGCGTGGGCCGCGATCCCCAGGCCGAATACCCCGGCCGCTCGGCGATCCTCGATCCCTTCGGCGTGGCGATCGCCACGGGCGACTCGGAGGAGGGCCTCGTCGTCGGGGAGATCGACCTGGCCAAGCTCCGCGCCTGGCGCCAGCGGTTCCCCGCCCTGCAGGACCGGCGGCCGGAGCTCTACCCGAAGCTGTAGGACCGGGCCGGGAACACGGACTCGGGATCCGCAGGGGGCGAAGTCCGCCCCTTCCTGCGCTTCCCGGGCGACCTAGATTTGTAGACATGCGAAAGGTGCCGCGCTGGGCCCTTGTCCTCCTCGCGGTGGGGATCGCGGCGGTGATCCTGAAGGTGGCGGTGTTCCGGGACGCGGGGCTGGAGGTGAAGGTCGCCTCGGCCGAGCTGGGGCCGGTGGAGGAGATCGTCACCAACACCCGGGCGGGCACGGTGAAGGCCCACCGCCGGGCCAAGCTCTCGCCGCAGATCGCCGGCGTGATCACCGCCCTGCCCCACCGCAAGGGCAGCCGGGTGGCCCCCGGGGACCTGCTCCTCCAGATCGAGGACTCGGTGCCGCGGGCCGCGCTGGCGCTCGCGGAGGGCCAGGTCCGCACGGCGGAGGCGCGCACGCGGGAGGCCTGCCTCGCCGCGGACCTCGCGGAGAAGGAGCTGGTGCGGGGCCAGGCCCTGAGCCGGTCCGGCATCCTCAGCCCGCAGGCCCTGGACGCCCTCCAGAGCGCCCGGGACCGCGCCGCCGCCACCTGCCAGGCCCTGCGCGCCGCCCTGGAGGAGGCCCGCAGCCAGGTGCGCCTGGCCCGGGCCCAGCTCGCCCTCACCCAGCTGCGGGCACCCTTCGCGGGGATCGTGGCCGAGTGCTCCGGCGAGGTCGGCGAGTGGATCACCCCGGCCCCCACGGGCATCCCCATCCCGGCGGTGCTGGATCTCTTCGATCCCGCCACCCTCTACGTCAGCGCGCCCATCGACGAGGTGGACTCCCAGCGTGTGAAGGCCGGGATGCCGGTGCGGATCGCCGTGGACTCCCATCCCGGCCTGAAGCTGGCGGGCCGCCTCGACCGCGTGGCCCCCTACGTCCTCGATGTCCAGGAGCAGAACCGCACCGTGGAGATCGAGGCCTCGCCCCGGGATCCCTGGACGGCCGGGGGCTTCCTGCCCGGCACCTCCAGCGATGTCGAGGTGATCCTGGCCCGGAAGGACGGCGTGCTGCGCATTCCCACCTCCGCCATCGCGGAGGGCGGGAAGGTGCTCGTGCTGGCGGGGGGCCGCCTGGCGGAGCGGACGGTGCAGACCGGCCTCCGCAACTGGCAGTTCACGGAGGTCCGCTCGGGCCTCGCGCCGGGCGAGCAGGTGGTCACCACGCGGGAGTCGGCGGAGGTCCGCGCCGGGGCCCGGGCCCATGCCCAGGCCGAGGAACGCGCCCGGGAGGGGCCATGATCGAGCTCGAGGGCGTGTGGCGCACCTACCCCATGGGGGAGGGCGTGGTCCACGCCCTGCGGGACATCAGCCTGGCCATCGCCCCGGGCGAGCATGTCGCCCTGATCGGACCCTCGGGCTCGGGCAAGTCCACGCTGCTGCACATCCTGGGCTGCCTGGACCGCCCCACCCGGGGCCGCTACCGCTTCGAGGGCCGGGAGGTGGGCGCCCTGCCGGACGGCGAGCGCTCCCTGCTCCGGCGCAACCGGATCGGGTTCGTCTTCCAGTTCTTCCACCTCCTGCCCCGGCTCACCGCCCAGGGCAACGTGGAGCTGCCCATGCTCTTCGCCGGCGTCCCCCGGGAGGAGCGCCGGGAACGGGCCGCGCAGGCCCTCGCCGCCGTGGGCCTCCTGCCCCGGGCGGACCACCGGCCCGACCAGCTCTCCGGCGGGGAGCGGCAGCGCACGGCCATCGCCCGCGCCGTGGTCATGGCCCCCGCCGTCCTGCTGGCGGACGAGCCCACGGGCAACCTGGACCGCGCCTCGGCCCAGGAGGTGATGGGCGTGCTGGAGGCCATGAACCGGCAGGGCCTGACGCTGGTGGTGGTCACCCACGATCCCCTCCTCGCGGGCCGCGCGAAGCGGGTGGTGCACCTCGCGGATGGCGTCCTGGCCGAATCCCCGGCGCCGGCGGGGGCCTAGGATGACCGCCCTCGACCTCCTCGGCTTCGCGGTGGGCGCCCTCCGGGGCCATCGGCTGCGCACCGGGCTCTCCGTGGCGGGCGTGGCCATCGGCATCGCCTCGGTCCTCGCCCTCACGGCCCTGGGGGAGGGCGCCCGGCGCTACATCGTGGACGAGTTCGCCTCGCTGGGCTCCAACCTCGTCATCATCCTGCCGGGGAAGGTGGAGACCACCGGCGGCATGCCCTTCGGCGGCGTCACCCACGACCTCACCCTGGAGGACTTCGGTGCCCTGTCGCGCCTGGGCCGCCTGCGCCGCGCCGTGCCCATCGCCGTGGCCACCGAGACCCTGCGCTTCCAGGGCCTGGGCCGCTCCGTCCCGGTCCTGGGGACGACCTCCGACTACCTCGAGATCCGCCGGCTCCGCATGGCCGCCGGCAGCTTCCTGCCGCCGGGCGATACGGACCGGGCCGGCACGGAGATCGTCCTCGGCGTGAAGGTCGCCCGCGAGCTGTTCCGCGGGGAGAACCCCCTGGGCCAGGTGCTCCGGGTGGGCCCGGCCCGCTTCCACGTGATCGGCGTCCTGGCGCCCCGCGGGCCCTCGATGCTCGGGGTGGACCTGGACGAGGCGGCCTTCGTCCCGGTGGGGACGGCCATGCGCCTGTTCAACCGCACCTCCCTCTTCCGCATCGTGGCCGAGGTGCGGATCTTCGCGGAGATGAACCTGGCCAAGGCGGAGGTCCTCGCCCTGCTGAAGGAGCGGCACCGGGCGGAGGACGTCACCGTCTTCACCCAGGACGCCATGGTCGCCTCCTTCTCCGCCATCCTCGGGGCCCTGACCCTCACCCTCGCCGGCATCGCGTCGGTCTCCCTGGTGGTGGCCGGGGTGGGGATCATGAACGTCATGCTGGTCTCCGTCACCGAGCGGCGCGGAGAGATCGGCCTGCTCAAGGCCCTGGGCGCGGCGGACCCGCAGATCCTCCTGGCCTTCCTCGCCGAGGCGACGATGCTGGCGGCCCTGGGCGGCCTGCTCGGGCTGGCGGCGGGGGCCTCCGGCGTGCGCGTCCTGGCCTGGGCCTACCCGGCCTTCCCCGTGGCCATCCCCCCCTGGGCCGTGGGTGCGGCCCTGACGCTCTCCTTCCTGGTCGGGGTGGGCTTCGGCGTGTGGCCGGCCCGGCGGGCCACGCGGCTCGATCCGGTCGCGGCCCTGGCGAGGCGGTGAGCATGGCCGCGCCCGCCGGGGAGCTCCTCCGCTTCGTCCTCGGATCCGTGACCGGGCACCGGCTCCGATCCTCGCTCTCCGTACTCGGCGTGGGCATCGGCGTGGCGGCGGTGGTGCTGCTCACGGCCCTGGGCGAGGGCACGCGACGCTACATCGTGGGCCAGTTCAGCCAGTTCGGGACGAACCTCCTGGC
>DASVZU010000184.1:0-5026 GCA_036391515.1 Holophagaceae bacterium | reverse complement strand
CTCAACGCCTCGATGGGATCCTGGCTCGCAGCCTTGAGGGCGGGCCACAGGCCGAAGATGAGGCCGATGGAGGTGCTCATGCCGAAGCCGAGGAGGATGCTCCAGACCGGCGCGGCGGCGGGGAAATCGAAGGCCAGGCGCACCAGCATGGCGATGCCCAGGCCCACGGCGATGCCGATGGCGCCGCCCAGGCCGGTGAGGGCGATGGCCTCCACGAGGAACTGCATGGCGATGTCCTTGCGGGTGGCGCCCAGGGCCTTCCGCACGCCGATCTCGCGGGTGCGCTCGGTGACGCTCACCAGCATGATGTTCATGACCCCCACGCCACCCACCAGGAGGGCGATGGCGGCGATGAGGATCATGGCCCCGGCGATGCCGCCGGTGATCTGCTGGAAGGTCTTCAGCTGGGCCTCGCTGGTGAAGATGGCGAAGTCGTTGGGCTGGTTGGCCCGCAGGCCGCGGCGGGCGCGGAGGATGGCCACCTCCTGGTCCATCATGTCGTACATCCGCTTCGGGTCCTTCGGCACGGTGGCGATGTGGATGGTGTCCCCGCCGCCGTTCTTCACCTGGGGGAACATCTCGTCGAAGGTGCTGATGGGGATGAGCAGGATGTTGTCGGCGTCTCCGCCGAGGAAGCTGCCCTTCTTCTCCAGGAGGCCGATGACCGTGAAGCTGTTCCCGTTGACCAGCACCGGGCGGCCGATGGGATCCCGCTTCCCGAAGAGGGCCTCGGCGGTCTGAGGGCCGATGACGCAGGTGCGCGAGGCGTGGGTCACGTCGGCGTCCACGAAGAACCGGCCGTCCTGGACGAAGGCATTGTTCGAGGGGGCGTAGTCGGGGTTGGTGCCCACGAAGGTGGGGGCGTTGGCCTCCTGCCCCTCGGGGGTCTTGATGCTCAGGTTGGCGGCGTCGCTCCCGAAGAGGTAACGTTCCTGGGACACGGAGGCGGCCAAGGTGGCCGTGGACTTGAGGGCCTCCGCATCGGCGATGGTCAGGTCGCGCCGCCGCTTCTGGTCCTCGGGCAGGCGCCCGCCGCCGAAGCGGGGCTCGTACTTCTGGAACTGCACCAGGGTGGTGCCGAAGCTGGAGAAGCTGTCGGTCACGGCGGCGTTGAAGCCGGAGACGAAGCTCACCATGGCGATGACGGTGGCCACGCCGGCCACGATGCCGAGCAGGGTGAGGAAGCTCCGCAGCTTCTGGGCCACCATGGCCCGGAGGGCGAACCGGATGTTCTCCCGTCCGATGCCCCGGAACCCGATCCGCTTGACGCGATCCGCCATGGCCTACTCCGCCCGGATGGCGTCGATGACGACGAGGTTGGAAGCCCGGAAGGCAGGCAGGAAACCCGCCGCCAGGCCCACGAGGGTGCTGAGGCCGATGCCCGTGAGCACGATGGGAACCGTGATCTGGGCCGGGAATCCCGCCATGGCCCGCACCGTCCAGGCCCCGATGGCGCCGATGATCACGCCGATGACGCCCCCGGCCGCGGACAGGAGGGCGGCCTCGAGGAGGAACTGCCGCCGGATGTCGCGCTTGCGGGCCCCGAGGGCCATGCGCACGCCGATCTCCTGGGTCCGCTCCACGACGCTCACGAGCATGATGTTCATGATCACGATGCCGCCCACGCCCAGGCTCACGCTGGAGATCAGCATCAGCAGCACGAAGGCGGCGCTGCTGATGGTCTTCCAGAGCAGCTGGAGGCTCTCCTGGGTGATGAGGCCGAAGGGATCGGGGCTGCGGAAGCTGGTGTGGCGCATGGCGCGGAACAGGGCCCGCACCTCGTCCATGGAGGCATCGAGGCCCTCCACGCCGTGCCGGGCCTTGATCTGGAGTTCCAGGGTTTCGTTGGCGGCCATGAAGTTCTTTCGGTAGACCTGGAGGGGGATGTAGATGCGGCCGTCCTGGTTGAAGCCGATGCTCCGGCCCTGCTTCGGCATGAGGCCGATGACGCGGAAGGGGAGTCCGCGGATGAGCATGGTCCGGCCGATGGGATCCAGGTGCGGGAACAGTTCCTCCCGGGTGTCGGCCCCGATGACCGCCACGTTCTGGGCGGCCTGGTCCTCGTTTTCCGAGAAGTAGCGCCCGGATTCGAAATCGAGGTTGAAGAGATCCGCGAAGTTGGGCGTGGTGCCGATGACGGCGATGCTGTCGAGGTGCTTGTTCTCGTAGCTCACCGGCATGCCGTTCCCGGCGGCGGCGGAGATCTGGGAGGACTCCTGGAGGATGCCGCTGGAGAGCCGCTCGTACTCCTGGTAGGTGATGGGCGGGCGCTTGAGGGCGTCGAGGAACTCCTTGCGGCTGCGGATGATCCCGAACTTCTCGACGAGGTACACGTCCGGCGCCAGGACGATGATCTTCTCCTTCACGTAGGTGTTCAGGCCGGAGATCACGCCCACCACGGCGACGATGGTGGCCACGCCGATGATGACGCCCAGCAGCGTGAGGAAGCTGCGGAGGGTGTGGGCCCGGATGGCCCGCAGGGCCACGCGGAGGAGTTCCTGGGGGTTCATGGTCAGCTGGCCTGCTTGGTGTCGTCCTTCTTGCGGGTCTTGTCCACCCGCACGGACTCGCCACCCTTCAGTTCGCGGAGGGCCCGGTTGGGTCCCGTGACGAGGGTCTCACCGCCTTTGAGGCCGGAAACCACTTCCACCGAAAGGTCGCCCATGAGGCCGGTCTTCACCGGGACGAACTTCGCCTTGCCCGCGTCCATGAGGAAGACGCCCTCCTCCTCCCGCGGGGCGCCGGGCTTGAGGGTCTCGCCGGGCTTGGGCTTGATGTCCCGCATGACGAGGGCCTGGAAGGGGATGGCCAGGGCCTGGTCGCGGCTGCCCGTGAAGATGTCCGCCTGGACGGAGAGGCCGGGCTTGATGGTGGGGGGCGGATTCTTGATCCAGATCTTCACCTTGAACTTGGTGGCGTCGTTCACGCTGGTCTTGAGGATGGGGCTGCCGCCCACCTCGGTGACCTGGCCCTGGAAGACCTGGTTCGGGTAGGCGTCGATGCGGATCTGGGCTTCCTGGCCCAGCTTCACCGTGGGGATGGAGGCCTCGTCCACTTCCATCTCCGCCTCGACCTTGCTCATGTCGGAGATGGTGAGCAGCACCGTGCCGGCCTGGTTCTGGATGCCGGGCACCGCGGTCTCCCCCAGCTCGATGCGCCGGGCCGTCACCACGCCATCCATGGGGGCGGTGATGGTGGAGTAGCCCAGGCTCACATGGGACTGGTTCACGTTGGCCTTGGCCTGGGACATGCGCTCCTGGGCGGTGCGGCGGTCGGCCTGGGCGGTTTCCAGGGCGGTGCGGGCCTTCTCGAAGTCGGCGGCGGAGATGATGCCGGCGTCGCGGTTGGCCTTGGCCCGCTCGAAATCGGCCTTGGCCTGCGCCAGGTTGGCATTGGCCGAATCCAGCTGGGAGCCGAGGGCCTTGAGGTTGGCCTGCATGGCGTCGGCATTGGCCCGGGCGTTCCGGGGGTCGATCTCCATGAGGAACTGGCCCTTCTTGACCACGTCCCCCTCCTTCACGGCCAGGCGGGTGACCTGGCCGATCACGTTCGCGGAGATGTCCGCCTTGGTGACGGCCTGGACCTTGCCGTTGGCGCTCACCTTGGCCTGGAGGTTCTCCCGCCCCACGGTGGCCACCTGCACGGGCATGCCCTTGTCCCGCATGCCGGCGAGGCTCAGCCCGAGGACGAGGAGGACGACGAGGCCTCCGCCGAGGATCAACAGCTGCTTGCGCTTCATGTCAAAGGCCTCCCGTGCGGGCGTATGATGCCCAGGCTTCGGGCCAGCGGGTCCAGTGGTTTAGTGGAACCCGGGGTCATTAATGAAAAAGATTTTCATTGATCCGAAGCCGGGCTACTTGGAAAATAGTTCTAAGTAGGAGTTCCGCATGTCGACGCGTTTCCCGGGGTCCGCCCTCCTGTTCATCCTGGCCTCCGCGCCGGCCCTGGTGGCCGCGGCGGCCGCCAGCGGGAGCCTCGGGGGGCGGGTGCTGGACGACCAGGGCCGCCCCGTGGCCAAGGCCCGGATCCGGATCGAGAATCGCGTCTCCGGCTTCCTCCAGACCGCCGCCACGGACGCCTCGGGGGCCTACGCGGTCTACAACCTGCCCTTCAGCGACTACCACCTGGAAGTGGAGGCCCCGGGCATGGAGGGGGTGCACCGGACCGTCTCGGTGCGGTCGGCCCTGCCCCTGAAGCTGGACCTCACGCTGAAGTCCGCCTCCGCCACGGTGGTGGTGGAGGATCACGTCTCCCTGGTGGAGGCCCACCCCTCGGCCCACCTGGACATCGACCAGTCGGCCATCGAGAAGATCCCCACCGCGGTGTCGAGCCGGGCCATGGAGAGCGTGCTGCTCACCACGCCGGGCTTCATCCAGGACGAGAACGGCCGGTTCCACTTCCGGGGCAGCCATGGGCAGGTGACCTACGTGGTGGACGGCGTGCCCGTCACCGACCAGATGCAGGCCACCTTCTCCAACGCCATGGACCCTTCCCAGGTGGAGAGCATGGAGGTCATCACCGGCGGCGTGAGCGCGGAATACGGTGGGAAGCCGGCCGCGGTGGTGAACATCACCAGCAAGTCGGGCCTGGGGGCCTCCCGTCCCTTCGGGGGAGAGGTCTCCCTGGGCGCCTCGCGGTTCAGCACCCGCGAGCTTGGTTTCAGCGCCCGGGGCGGCACCGCGGCCTTCGGCTACTTCGTCACCGGGGCGGCCTCCGAGAGCGACCGGTTCCTGGATCCCGTGAACTTCGAGAACCTGCACAACCACGGGACCACGGGCCGCCTCTCCAGCCGCTTCGACTGGCTGCTGGGCGCCAGCGACATGCTGCGCTTCTCCGCCAGCGGCGGGCGCACGGACCGTGACGTGGTGAACCTGGCCTCCCAGCAGGCCGCGGGCCAGGACCAGCGCCAGCACGATTCGGATGCGAACCTCAGCCTGGGGTGGACCCACCTGCTGGATGCGAACCGCAGCCTGGATGCCTCGATCTACTACCGGGGCGCCACCTCGCGCCTGGATCCCACCCGGGA
>DASVZU010000183.1:0-15508 GCA_036391515.1 Holophagaceae bacterium | reverse complement strand
GATGCTCAACCTCCTGCAGCGCCTGTCGGGAACGGCCACGCTCACCCGGAGGTTCGTGGAGGCCATTGCCGGCACCGGGGCCCGGATCCTCGATACCCGGAAGACCACCCCCGGCCTCAAGCTGCTGGAGAAGTACGCGGTGCGCTGCGGGGGCGGCGTGAACCACCGCCTGACCCTGGGGGAAGGCGTGCTGCTCAAGGAGAACCACCTGGCCGCCGCCGGGGGTATCCGCGCGGCCGTGGAGGCGGCACGCCGGATCGCGCCGAACCTGGCGAAGATCGAGGTGGAGGTGGAGACCCTCGGCCAGCTCAAGGCCTGCCTGGACCTGCCCGACGTGGACGGCGTGCTGCTGGACCACATGTCCCTGGACCAGATGCGGGAGGCCGTGGCCCTGCGGGATCGGAGCGGACGCCGGGTGTTCCTGGAGGCCAGCGGGAACATCACCCTCGAGCGCGCCCGGGAGGTGGCCGAGACGGGCGTGGACTTCCTCAGCGTGGGGGCCCTCACCCACAGCGCCCCGGCCGCGGACCTCAGCCTACGGATGGACTGAACAGGAGGCTCCGCTTCGCGGCGGAGGTATCTGGTAGATCGGGCCTCGAACGGGGCCCGATCTACCGCGGGAAGGAGTGTCGGAACTACTTCACGTCGAGGTTCCGGGCCTGGAGGAGGCGGCCCATGGCCTGATCGAGGGCGGTGACGGCCTTGGCGTAGTTGATCTGGGCCTGGAGCTCGGCGCCCCGGGCGGCGTCCAGGGTGTTGAGCTTGGAGAGGACCAGGAAGTTGGTGCTCATGCCGTTCTCGAACTTCTTGCGCTCGGCGTCCAGGTCCTGTTCGTCGTAGATCCGCGTCTTCTGGGCAGCGGTGACGCCCTTGGAGGCGGCGTCGAGGTTGCGGAAGGCCTGGCGGACCTGGAGCGTGATGCCCAGCTGCAGGTCGTGAAGGGACAGCTCGCTGCTGCGCCGGTTGGCCCGGGCCAGGGCCTGGTTGCCCCGGGCGGCGCGGTTCTGGATGGGCAGGGCGAACTGGAGGCCCACGGAGTAGCCGGGGCTCTTGGCCTGGGCCAGGTCGGTGTTCACGGGGCTGAAGGTGGCGTAGTTCGAGGCGGTGCCGTTGTAGCCCACGGTGAGGTCGAGCTGGGGCAGGGTGTGGTTGTTGGCGGCCCGCTCCAGGACCTTCTTGGAGGCCAGGTCCAGCTCCGCGCTCTTGAGCTCCACGCGGTTCTCGAGGGCGGTCTGCACGGCCTTGGTCTCGTCCGTCTGGAGGGGTTTCACGTTGGGCTGGTCGACCGTCTCCAGGCCCTTGGGCCGCTCCGAAGTGGGGTAGAGGATGCGGATGAGGGCATCCTTGGCGTTCAGGAGCTGGGCCTCGGAGGCGATGATGTTCTGCTCGGCCTGGGCCACGGACGCCTCGGCGGAGGTCACCTCGATGGGAGCCAGGGTGCCCACCTGCACACGGATCTGGTTCTCCTTCAGCTGCTGCTGGGCCACGGCCAGGGCCTGCTGCTTGTTCTCCAGGTCGCGCTTGGCGTAGACCACGTCCCAGTAGGCGGACTCGGTGCTGGCCACCTGGTTGATGACCGCCAGCTGGAAGGCGTAGTCCGCGGCCTTGGAGCCGTACTGGGCCACGATCAGGCTGGTCGAGGCGGCTTCGCGCCCGAAGTTCCGCAGCAGGCTCTGGGTGTAGGAGGCCGAGAAGGAGCCGGTGTATGGCGTCGTGGTCGTCCGGACGGGGAACCCGGTGATGTCGCTCTCGGTATAGGTGTACGTGGGGTTGTAGTTCAGCTGGAAGGTTCCGCCCCATGTGAAGGGCTTGTTGAGACCCACGGTCCAGTTGCGGTAGTCGGTGGTGCTGCTGCCGCTGAGGGGCGTGCTTCCCACGCTGAAGGTCTTGTTCTCGAAGACCGACTTGGAGTGGCTGAGCGTTAGGCCGCTGGTGAGCAGCCAGTCGAAGGTCCCTTCGCTGAACTGGAGGTTGGCCTTGGCGGTCTCGCGGGTCTGGGCGGAGATCTGCACCTGGAGGTTGTTCTTCAGGGAGGTCTCGATGGCGTCCTGCAGCGTGAGGTGAGAGGCGTCCGGAGTGGGCGCATCCTGGGCCACCAGGGAGAAGGCCACGCACAGGGCCGGGAGGAAACGGGGACGAATCATCACCACTCCTTGGAGATCGAAAAGAGCCGCCACGGGGACAGGGAGCCTACGGCCGGATCGGGACCCGGGTTTAGAGCCGGCCCGGGAAGCAGGATGCCGCCCTCGCATGCTGAGGGCAAGGGGAATTTCATCGAGTGTTGAATATCCCCAGACCCCCGCCTGGTCACGCCATCAGGGCCCGGGCGATGACCATGCGCTGGATCTCGCTGGTGCCTTCGTAGATCGTGGTCACCCGCACGTCCCTGTAGAGGCGCTCCACGACGTATTCGCGGGAGTAGCCGTAGCCGCCGTGGATCTGGACGGCCCGGTCGCACACCCACATGGCGTTCTCTGTGGTGAAGAGCTTCGCCGTGGCCGCCTCCAGGGTGCAAGGCTGGCCCGCGTCCTTGAGGGAGGCGGCCTTGTAGACCAGCAGGCGGGCGGCCTGCACCCGGGCGGTCATCTCGGCCAGGTAGGTCTGGATGGCCTGGTGCTCGCCCAGGACCTTGCCGAAGGTCCGGCGGGTCTTGGCGTAGGCCACGCTCTCGTCCAGGGCCCGCTGGGCAATGCCGAGAGCCTGCGCGGCGATGCCGATGCGGCCGCCATCCAGGCCGTGGAAGGCGATCTTGAGGCCGTCGCAGCCCTTCCCGAGCATCGCTGAATCCGGCACGAAGGCATCCTCCAGGGAGACCATCACGGTCTTGCTGGAGCGGAGTCCCATCTTTTCCTCGGGCTTGCCCATGTGGACGCCGGGGGTGTCCGCGTCCAGCACGAAGGCGCTGATGCCCTTCTTGCCCTTCTCGGGGTGGCTGATGGCCATGCAGACGAAATACTTGCCCACGCCGCCGTTGGTGATCCAGGCCTTCGAGCCGCTCAGCTTCCAGCCCCCCTCGACCTTGACGGCCTTCGTCTTCAGGGCCGCGGCGTCGGAGCCCGCGTCGGGCTCGGTGAGCATGAAGCCGCCGATGACCTCGCCGCTGGCCATGGGCTTCAGGTAGGCCTGCTTCTGCGCCTCACTGCCGAAGTTGAGGACGGGTGCGCAGGCCACGGAGTTGTTCACGCTCATGGTGACGGCCACGGAGGCGTCCACGTAGGCGATCTGCTCGAGGGCGAGGATGTAGCTGAGGTAGTCCACGCCGGCGCCGCCGTACTGCTCGGGCACGTTCATGCCCATGAAGCCCATCTCGCCCAGCTGGCGGATGATCTCCTTCGGGAACTCCCCGCTGGCGTCGCGGGCCATGGCGCCGGGCTCGATCTCCGCCTGGGCGAAGTCCCGGGCGGCGTCCCGGATGGCGATCTGCTCGTCGGTGAACTGGGGAAACATGGCGACTCCGGCCCAAAGGCCCAGGGTAGCAAGGGCCCCCAAGCCCCCCAAGGATCCCCGGGGAAGTTCAGGCAGGGATCACAGACCGCGGCTCAAGGCGCCATCGAAGGGCAGGTTCACAGCACTGAGGCAGGCGGTTCGTCGGGGTCTTGTCAGGCACTCCTAGACGCAGGCCGGGAACCTCAGGGTAAAGGTGGAGCCGCGTCCCGGCTCGCTGGCGAGGGAGAGGGTGCCGTGCAGGTCGGCCACGGCCTGGGCCACCGAGGCCAGGCCGAGGCCGGTGCCGCGCCCGGGTGCCTTGGTCGTGAAGAAGGGCTCGAAGATCCGGGTCTGCATGGCCTCGGGGATGCCCATGCCCGTGTCGGAGATGGCCAGCTCCGCCATGGGCCGGTCCCCTTCGGTGGTCAGTCCCACCCGGAGGCGGAGGAGGCCACCCTCGGGCATGGCGTCCCGGGCATTCAGCACGAGGTTCACCACCATCTGGTCCACGCGCCCGGGCTGGCTTTCGATGAGGGTGGGCCGGGAAGGGAGGTCCACGGTCAGGCGGATGGCCGGGGGAAGGGCGGCCCGCAGGAGGGTCCCGAGCTGGCCTACCCGCTGGCCGAGGTCCATCGGCATCGGCGCTCCTCCCTGGCCACGTCCTACGGACAGGAGGTCGAGGAGCATGGATTCGGCCTGGGTAGAGGCCCGCACGAGCCCCTCGATGTCCGGGTGGAGTCCCGGCTCGACGGCATGGAGGTGCTCGGCAAGGAGATCGGCCCGCAGGCGCACGACTCCGAGCAGGTTCTTGAGGTCGTGGGCCATGCCGGCCCCCAGGACGGCCACCGTGTTCAGCCGCTCTGTCCGCAGCAGGAGATCCTGGGCTGCCTCGAGGGACTGGGTCCGCTCCTTCACCCGGGCTTCCAGAAAGGTGGAGAGGCGCTGGAGGTCCCGGAGGGCCAGCAGGGCGCGAAGCAGCCCCAGGGAGGCTAAGAGGATTCCGAGGCCGATGACCGGGGGATCCAGTCGATGGGGAGCCAGGACCAGGGCGCCGAAGGCGAAGGCGAGGGCCGTGGCCGCAGGCAGGATCGGCAGGAGGAGGGCCGGGATGGAGGGATCGCGGGTTTCTGCCTCCGGCGCCGGCCCGGGTTCCAGGGGCCTGGGGGAGAGGGGTGCGAGGAGAATGAACAGGCCGGCCAGGAGAACCAGAAGGTCCAGGGGGTGGCCCAGGTGGTAACGGCCCCTCAGGCTCAGCGGCACCTGGAGGGTGACCTGGACCAGCGAGAGTCCGAAGCCCCCGAGGATCCACCCGAGGGGCCCTCGGTATCGGCCAGGCTGCCGGGCGCCCAGGTAGACCCCGATGCCGAGGATGGTGGCATTGGCGAGGAAGAACACCACCAGCACGACCCGGCTCGGGAAGGAGCCCGGATCTGCACTGCTGAAGCGGGGGCCCAATGCGAAGAACCAGCCGATGAAGAAGGTCGAAAGGGCGATCCCCAGGCCATCCATGCCCTTCCGCAGGCGCTCCGAACCCGGGCCGGAGGCGAGAGGCCAGGCCAGCAGGCCGGTGATGGTGAGTCCGAGCGAGAGGAAACTGAGTCCCTCCAGCCAGGAGGGGAAGGCGGGATGCCTTCCGGACCCGATCAGGATGAAGGCCGCCCAAGCCTGGGCGGAGGCCTGGGCGGCCATGCCGAGGCCGATCAGACGCCAGCCTGCGCCGGCGAGAGGTTCCTTCCGGGCCCTGGCCCCCAGGAGGGCCGCGGCATGGGCGAACACGGCCGTGTTGAGGAGGTCGATCAGGACCTCCCTGGCCCCGGGCCCGAAGGCCAGGGAGCCTGCTCCCGAGGCCGCGTAGACAAGGAAGATCCACGGAGTGGAGCGGGGCCAGGCCCGGAGGCGACTGGCGGAGGGGAGGAGGGCGGGTTCGGACATGGCCGGTCCGTTTCGCATCGGCGGAACGGACCCAGGACCTGAGCCCAGGTCCTTCAGGCTCCGAGCTTTGCCCTCAGCAGGGCCAAGGCCGCCTTGCTCCCCTCCCACTTCATCAGGGCCAGGGCCTCGTCGAACCCGCACCACGTGAACTCGCTGTGTTCGGCGGCTTCCAGCCGCACCGCTGCGTCGGCGGGGACCTCCATGGCGAAGCAGGTCTCGGTGTTGAACCTGGGCTCCTCGTCGGGGAAGTGCACGATGGCCGGGTCCACCCAGAAGCTGTGGGAGAGGCCCAGGGGCTCCAGGGTGCCCGCGAGGCCCGTCTCTTCCATCAGCTCCCGGTGGGCGGTCGCCTCCGGGGTCTCGCCGGGTTCCATCATGCCGGTGACGCTCTGCCACCAGAGGCCGTGGGCCGGCACCCGCAGCATCATGAGGATCTGGGGGCCGTCCGGGCCGCGGCGCCAGGTGAGGGCGGACACGCTGCGGCTGGGGGCCCGGGTGGGCTGGAGGTCCAGGGCCAGGCAGTCCGTCAGGTGGGCCTGGAGCCGGTCCGCGGCGGCCTCCCAGGTGGGGGCGGCCTCGCCCAGGAGGGACTCCAGGCTGCACACGCCCTTGTCCGTGAAGCCGCAGGGCGTGATCCAGCGGAAGTGGGCCAGGTTCGGGCGGACATTGAAGGCGATGCCGTGGGTCGTGATCCAGCGGCTGAGATGGAGTCCGATGGCGCCGAGCTTCTCCAGGCCCCGCGGCGTCTCCACCCAGATGCCGGGCGCCCCCTTCAGGCGGTCGGCCGTGACGTCGAAGTCCGCAGCGGTGCGAATCATGGCCTCCTCCAGGCCGCGCACCAGCCGGCCCACATCCTCCCGGCCGCCCCGCAGGTTGCAGATGGGGTAGGCCACGATCTGGCCGGGGCCGTGGTAGGTCACCTCGCCGCCGCGATCCGTCCGGTGCACGCTGACGCCCTGGGTGGCCAGGAATGCGTCGCCCACGTGGATGTCCGCCGGTGTGGCATTCCGGCCCAGGGTGAAGACGGGGTCGTGCTCCAGGATCACGAGCTGGTCCGGCCGGCTGCCTTCGGCAACGTAGGCCGAGAGGGCCTTCTGCAGTCTCAGTCCCGCCGGGTAGAACACGCGGCCGAAGCGTCGCAACTGGGCGGGGCGGGGGGCGCTGAAACCGGGTTCGGCCATGCCCCGAGTGTAGCCCAGGGGGAGGGTCCATCCTGGAACGAGTCCTGCCATGATCGAGGGAGATGAGCCTGGATCCTTCCACCATCGGTCGCTACAAGGTCCTCGGCACCCTCGGATCGGGGGCCATGGGCACGGTGTACCTGGCGGAGGATCCCCTCCTGAAGCGGGGGCTCGCCATCAAGGTTGTGCGCGAGGGCATGGGCGAGGCGGGCATCCTCCAGCGGTTCAAGCGGGAGGCGGAGATCTCCGCCCGGTTGAACCACCCCAACGCCATCACGGTCTTCGACGTGGGCGAAGAACGGGACCTGGGGCCCTTCCTGGTCATGGAGTTTGTGGACGGCGAATCCCTGGCCGCCCTCCTGAAACGGGGGCCCCTGTCGGCTCCGGATGCCGCTGACCTGCTCCTGCAGGCGGCCGGCGCCCTGGAGGCCGTCCACGACCTGGGCATCATCCACCGCGACATCAAGCCCGAGAACTTCATGGTCTCCCGGGAAGGGCGGCTGAAGCTCATGGATTTCGGGGTCGCCCGGGGGGACGAGGCGGGCATCACCACCACGGCGGCGTTCCTGGGGACTCCGGCCTACGCCGCGCCCGAGGTGTTGGGGGGCGCCAAGGCCACCGCGGCCACGGACCGCTGGGCCTTCAGCCTCACGGCCTACGAGATGATCACCGGCGGGCTGCCCTTCGCCGGGGACAGCGTGGGGGCGGTGCTCTACCGGATCGCCCACGAGGCGCCGGTGTTCCCGGAGGCTCTGGATCCGGCCCTGGTGGCCGTGTTCCGCCGGGCCCTCGACAAGGATCCCGGGTCCAGGTATCCGGATCTGCGGAGCTTCCTCACGGACCTGCTGGCGGTCCTCCCCCTGGAGGAGCCGGTCCGGCAGGCCTTCCTGGCCCAGCTGGCCAAC
The DNA here is from genome assembly GCA_036391515.1 of Holophagaceae bacterium. Lineage (GTDB taxonomy): Bacteria > Acidobacteriota > Holophagae > Holophagales > Holophagaceae > Geothrix. Next base: position 8,064 of record DASVZU010000183.1, on the reverse strand, counting down.
CCCGTGCGGGCCACGAGCACCCTGCGCCTGGAGCGACCGGGAGGGCGCCGGCCCTGGCACCGCTGGGCCTGGTTCGGGGGTGGCGCGACGGCCCTTCTCCTGGTCGCGGCCTTCCTCTTCCGCCCGGAGCCGAGCCGGACCCTCTCCATCGAATCGCGGCCCAGTGGCGCCGAGGTCTTCCTGGACGGCACTTCGCTGGGCCGGACGCCCCTCCGGCAGGTGGTGGTGAAGGGCAAGGCGGACCATCTCAGGCTTGAGAAGGCGGACTACCTGGCCATGGAATACCGGCTCCAGGCCGCGGACCGGGACCTGTCCCTGCGCCTCCAGCCCGCTCCCTTCGAGGCCAAGGTCATCACCGATCCCCCTGGTGCGGAGGTGCTGCTGGATGGCGTCTCGAAGGGGACGAGCCCCCTCACCCTGCAGGTTCCGGGTGAAGGGCTCCACGTGGTCCGCCTCAAGCTGGACGGCTACCAGCCCTGGACGGCCACCCTCGAGCGCCACAGGGCCCTGCCGGATCCGGTCCCGCTCCAGAAGGCCCGCAGCCATCGCGGTCCCGAGGAGGGGAAGTTCAAGAAGTTCATCCGCGGGATCTTCACGAAATAGGCGTGGACCGGCGGCTCCTAGGGCAGCCGGTCGTTCAGGAGCACCTTCTGGGTCTGGGCCTCGCGGTAGGCGCGGAGGCGGGCCCGCAGGGCCTCGTCGGTGCCGGCGAGGATGGCCGCGGCGAGCAGGGCGGCGTTCACCGCCCCGGCCTTGCCGATGGCCAGGGTGCCCACGGGGATGCCCGCGGGCATCTGCACGATGGAGAGGAGGGAATCCAGGCCGTTCAAAGTCTTGCTCTGAACGGGCACGCCCAGGACGGGGAGGGCGGTCTTGGCGGCGGCCATGCCAGGCAGGTGGGCCGCTCCGCCGGCTCCGGCGATGATCACGCGGAGGCCGCGCCCTTCCGCCTTCTCGCAGTACTTGAACAGCTTGTCCGGGGTGCGGTGGGCGCTCACGACTTCCGCCTCGAAGGGAATGCCCAGCTCCTTCAGCGTCGCGGCTCCATGCTCCATGGTCTCCCAGTCGGAGCGGCTTCCCATGATGAGGCCCACCAGCGGTCGATCAAGCATGGGTCATCCCTCCAGAAGAACGGTCGAACGGGCGTGCGAGCAGCAGTCTGAGCCAGCGAAGTCGGCGAAGAAGATGAGGCCCACCAGCGGTCGATCAAGCATGCGTCACCCTTCGAGAACGTCCAGCAATGCCCAGAGGATACCCGGTCATGATGGACGCATGGCGGACGTGATCGTGGTGGGCGGCGGCGCGGCGGGCCTGGTGGCGGCCTGGCGGGCGGCGTCCCTGGGCCGCCGGGTGACGCTGCTGGAGGCCAACGGCCGCCTGGGCGTGAAGCTCCGCATCAGCGGCGGCGGGAAGTGCAACATCACCCACGACGGGCCGCCGAAGGCGCTGATGGCGGCCTTCACGAAGGAGCAGGCGCGGTTCCTCCGGCCCTCCCTCCATGCCTTCGGCAGCGGGGAGGTTCGGGAACTCCTGCGGCGAGAGGGTGTGGCGACTTATGTCCGCGACAACGGCCGGGTGTTCCCCCTGGACCGTCCGGGCAGTGCCGCCGCGGTGGTGGCGGCCCTCGAGACACTGATCCACCGGGCGGGCGTGGAGGTGCGGAGCGGGGCCCGGGTGACGGGCCTCCTGGGGTGCGCGCCGCGGATCGCAGGTGTGCGCCTTGAGCAGGAGACACTGGCGGCCGAAACGGTGATCCTGGCCACGGGGGGCGCCAGCTATCCCGAGACCGGCACGCGGGGCGAGGTCCTCGACTGGCTGAAGGCCCTGGGTGTCCCCGTGCGCCCCTGGTTCCCGGCCCTCGCGCCCATCCCCCTGGAGGCTCCTCGGCCGGCCTGGGAGGGGGTGGCCCTGCGGGGGGGCGAGCTGCGGCTGGCGGCCGGGCCGGAGGGGCGGCGTCTCTCCGCCTTCGCCGGCGACCTGCTCTTCACGAAGACGGGCCTCAGCGGTCCGGCGGCCCTGGAGCTGAGCCAGGCCACGGAGCGGGCCCGGCGGAATGGGGCCGCCTGGCTGGCCTACGCCCTCGTGCCCGATCCCCCCGAATCCGTCGATGCGGCGCTGCAGGCCGAGGCCCGGACGAATCCCAGGCTGCTCGCCGGGACCTGGCTTGACCGGCATCTGCCTGAGCGGATGGTGGGTCCCCTGCTGGCGGAGGCCGGTATCCCGGGAGACCTCCGGCTGAAGGAGCTGCCGCGGGAATCCCGGAAGGCCCTGGTGCAACTGGTCACGGCCCTGCCGTTGGGGGCTCCCCGGGCGGTGCCCCTGGCCCGCGGGGAGGTGGCGGCGGGCGGCGTGGATCTGGCTGCCGTGGATCCTCGCACCATGCTGCTCCGCGGCTGGGGGAACCTGCGGGTCTGCGGGGAGCTGTTGGACCTGGACGGTCCCGTGGGCGGCTACAACCTTCAGGCCGCCTTCAGTACGGGCTACGCGGCGGGATCGCTCGCTTGACCGTCCCTCAGATCCGTCCGGCCAGGTCGATCACCAAGTCGCAGAGGCGGGCTGCGTAGCCGGTCTCGTTGTCGTGCCAGCCGAAGACCTTCACGAAGCGGGGACCCAGGGTCATGGTCAGGTCCAGATCCATCACCACGCTCTCGTCACGACCCGTGAAGTCGCTGCTCACGGCATGGGGGTCGGCGATGCCCACGAGTCCCTTCCAGGCACCGTCTGCGGCTGCCCGGTAGGCGCGGCGGAGCCCCTCCACATCGGCATCCCGGCGGAGGGTGGCCACCACGTCCACGAGGTTCACGTTCAAGGTGGGCACCCGGAGGGCCACCCCGCCGAAGCCCTCGGGAAGGGTGGGCATGACCCGGTGCAGGGCCCCGAAGGCGCTGGAGGTGGTGGGGATGATGCTCATGAAGGCGGCCCGGGCCCGGCGCAGATCCTTGTGGGGCAGATCCAACAGGCGCTGGTCGTTGGTCACGACGTGGACCGTGCTCATGCCCGCGTGGTCGAGGCCGAAGGCCTGGTCGAGGATCCGCAGCATGGGGGCGGTGGCGTGGGCCGTGCAGCTGGCGTTCGAGATGACCCGGTGGCGCGCCAGGTCCAGCTCCGCCCCGTTCACCGGGGCGATCACCGTGAGGTCCGCATCCGGGCTCGGAGCGCTGATGACGACATGCGTGACGCCTCCCTTCAGGTGGCGGGCCGCATCCACCCGCCGGGTGAAGCGGCCGCTCGCCTCCACCACCAGGCTGGCGCAGCCGGGGAAGGGGATCTCCGAAGGATCCGGCGCGTGGAAGAGGGGGACCTTCTGGTCGCCAAGCCGCAGGAAGTCCTGGCCGCCCTCCTGGAGGCCGTCGATGGCGAGGTGGGGCTGCCCATGCACGGAGTCGTATCGGAGCAGGTGCACCACCTGATCCAGGGGAGCCGGATCGTTGAGGGCACAGAGGAGGTCGGGACGCCGTTCGGCGAGGATGCGGACAGCGAGGCGGCCGATGCGGCCCAGGCCGTTGAGAGCGAGGGTCTTCATCGGCTAGATCCGCTCCAGGACATGCAGGCAGAGGTCCTTCAGCCGGGCCGAATAGGCGAACTCGTTGTCATACCACGCGAATACCTTGACCATGCGCGGACCGAGAAGCTTGGTGAGGAAGGGATCGTAGAGGGCGCTGGCGGGGTTGCCCACCAGGTCCACGCTCACGAGCTCCTCCTCGAGCACTTCCAGGTAGGGGGCCAGGGGCCCCTGACCGGCGGCCTTGCGGAAGGCGGCGTGGATGCCCTCCAGCGTGGCATCCGATTTCAGGGTGGCCGTGAGGTCCACGATGCTGACGTCCGGCGTGGGGACGCGCACGGCGAGGCCGTCCAGCCGGCCGTGGAGGTGGGGCAGCACGAGGCCGATGGCCTTGGGTGCGCCGCTGCTGGTGGGAATCATGCTCAGTGCGGCCGCCCGGGCCCGGCGCAGGTCCTTGTGGGGCAGGTCGAGGATGCGCTGGTCGTTGGTGTAGCTGTGCACCGTGGTCATGAAGCCGTGGTTCAGCCCGAAGGCGTCGTCCAGGACCTTGACCACCGGGGCCAGGCAGTTGGTGGTGCAGCTGGCATTGGAAATGACGCGGTCCCGGGCCAGATCGAGGGTCCCCTCGTTCACGCCCATGACCACGGTGCGATCGGCGTCACCCGAGGGGGCGCTGATGAGCACGTGCCCGACGCCGTTCTGGAGGTGGGCGGCGGCCTGGGCCCGCCGGGTGAAGCGGCCCGTGCATTCCAGCACGACCTGGGCCCCGTGGCTGCCGAAGGGGATGAGCTGCGGATCCTTCTCGGCGTAGACGCGGATGCGATGACCGTCCAGCACGAGGAATCCGCCGTCGGAGGCCACGGGGAAATCCGCGGGGCCGTGGACGGAGTCGTGCTTCATCAGGTGGGCCAGGGTGGCGGCATCGGTGAGGTCGTTCACGGCCACCACCTGGACGTGGGGAGCCTTCACCAGGTGCCGCAGTGCCAACCGGCCGATGCGGCCCAGCCCGTTGATGGCCACCTTCCTCATGCCTGCCTCCGGCTTCCTGTTGTATCGGTTCGGCACCGGTCCTGTCGAAGGAAATCGCGGCGTCTCCGACGGAATGGAAAAGCCCGGCGGAGCCGGGCTTCGGGGCAGGTCGGGCAGGGGATGCCGGAGAGGGGCCCTAGCTGGCCAGGCTGACGCGCCGGAGGCGGCTGGGGGGGGCCTCCAGCTTCTTCGACAGAGTGTTGCGGTGGATGCCGAGTTCGCGGGCCGCGGCGCTGTGGTTGCCCTCGTGGGCGGCGAGGACCTCCTGGATGAACAGCCGTTCGAACTCGCGGCAGGCCATCTCCAGCGGCACACCGCCACGCACCATCTCGGCCACGAGACTTCGCAGCTTCTCGCGCATTCGGGTCTCTCCAACAACGAATCGGGAGATCGAAGGTAGCACTCCGGTGACGTGATGCAAAGCCCTGTAACATGGAGGGAAGACAGGGCCGCGCTGTGGAAAACTGTGTGGAATGCCTGTGGACGTGGAGTGTGCCATGACGCGCAAGACCAAACTCGTGATGACCTTGGGTCCCGCGATGCTGCAGGGGGATCGCCTGCGGGAAGCGCTTCGCGAGGCCGACGCGGTCCGCCTGAATGCCAGCCACGGCGATCCCGAGACCCGCGCGGAGAACCTCCGGCGAGTGCGGGAGCTGGCCGTCGAGCTTGGCCGGGCCATCCCCGTTTTCCTCGATCTCCAGGGGCCGAAGTGGCGCATCGGCGAGCTGGCCGAGCCCGTCATGCTCGACGATGGCAGCCAGGGCGTTTTCTACCGGACCGGCACGCCGGCTCCGACGGGACTGGCCTGGTCCGCGCCCCTGCCGCACCCGGAGCTGTTCGATGGCGCGGAGGTGGGCCAGCATTGGCTGCTGGATGACGCGGCCCTGGAAGTGGAGATCACCGCGGTCACGCCCGAGGCCCTGCGGGCCAAGGTGCTCGTGGGTGGTCCGCTCAAGGGGCGCAAGGGCGTCCATCCCATCGGCATGTCCCTGAACATGGATCCCCTGACCGAGAAGGACCACGCCGACATCCGCTGGGGTGTGGAGCACCAGGTGGATCTCTTCGCCCAGAGCTTCGTCCGCCGGGCCTCGGATGTGCAGCAGCTCCAGGCCATCATCCAGCACCTGGGCGGGACCCAGCCTGTCATCGCCAAGATCGAGCATCCCGCGGCCCTGGCCTTCCTGGACGAGATCCTGGACGTCTCCTGGGGCGTCATGGTGGCCCGGGGCGACCTGGGCGTCGAACTGGGCGTGGAGCGAGTGCCGGGTCTGCAGAAGCAGATCATCAAGGCGGCACGCCGGGCCCTCAAGCCGGTCATCACCGCCACCCAGATGCTGGAGAGCATGATCGAGCACCCGCAGCCCACCCGCGCCGAAGCCAGCGATGTGGCCAATGCCATCTGGGACGGCACGGACGCCGTGATGCTCAGCGCCGAGAGCGCCACGGGGAAGTATCCGGTGGAGGCGGTGCAGTGGCTGGCGCGCATCGCCACGGAGGCCGATGCGAACGTCAAGCAGCGCGCCAAGACGCTCCCCGAGGAGTTCGCCGAGAAGGTGCTGGCCCGGACGGATATCTCCGTGGCCTTTGCGGCCTGCCGCACGGCGGACGAGATCAACGCCCGCTGGATCGTGGCCTTCACGGAGGGCGGCGGCACCGCCCGCATGGTGAGCCGCCTGGCGGGCCGCACCCCGGTGCTGGGAGCGACGGTGGATGAGACGACCGCCCGGCGCATGGGACTGCTCCGCGGGGTCACCTCCATGCTCATCCCCCGCGTCAGCAGCACGGACGAGATGGTGGAGGTGGTCCGGGAGCTGCTCCAGGCGAAGCACGAGCTCATGAGCCTCGACCGGGTGGTGATGACCATGGGCCTCCCCTTGTGGAAGAGCGGCACCACGAACACCATGAAGGTGATGACGTTCTAGAGGAGGTAGCCCCATGATCCCGGATCGTCCCAAGCCCGGCGAGTACGCCCCGTCCTATGCCCCGTACGTGGCCGCTGTCCCCGAGGGCGACGTGCTGGCCCTCCTCCAGATCCAGATGGACGAGGTCAGCGCCCTCTTCGGTGGCCTGAGCGAGATCCAGGCTGGATTCCGCTACGCCCCCGGGAAGTGGACCCTCAAGGACCTGCTGCAGCACCTGATCGATTCGGAGCGGGTGTTCAGCTACCGCGCCATGCGCGTCGGCCGGGGGGACACCACGCCCCTCCCGGGCTACGAGGAGAACGCCTACGCTGCGGCGGCCCACGCCGATCGCCGCCCGCTGCCGGAACTCCTGGCCGAATGGCAGGCGGTCCGCGCCGGGACCCTGGGCCTGTTCCGGAGCTTCCCCGATGCTGCCTGGGGCAACATCGGCAACGCCAACGGCGTGCCCGTCTCGGCCCGCTGCTTCCCTTACTTCTGCGCGGGCCACACGGCCCACCACCTGGGCATCATCCAGGAGCGCTACCTCTCTGCGATGAAGTAGGCCTCAGTCTCCGGTCAGCCCCCAGTCACCCAGGGCAGCCAGCAGGCGCTGGAGCTGCTCCGTCTCCGTGGTGTGGAAGCGGCTCACCAGCTTCCAGCCCTGGGCCACCTTCTGGTAGCGGTGCAGCCAGAGGAAGGGGCCCTCCCAGGGGGCCTCGGAGTCGCCGCGGGTCTTCACGAGGTAGGCCACGGTGGTCCAGGGCCCCCGCGAGAGGAACCGGCGCCCCAGTTCCTGGAGACCGGCTTCCTCGTCGGATTCAAGCACCAGGTCGTCGAGGTCGGGAATGAGCATGGGAACACCTTTCCTGTTCGGAACATCCTAGGCCCCGGAGGGCCTCCGTGGAAAAGCTCATGGGATTCGTCGGCGCCACCCTGGGAAGCATGGTGGGGTGGTGGCTGGGCATGTTCGTGGGCATCGGGACCGCGGTGGTGCTGAGCGTGGTGGGGACCGGCCTCGGGATCTGGGCCGGACGCTGGGCCCTCGAGCGCTGGCTGGCGTAGCCCGGGGGTTTGGTTAGGCACGCGTGGTCCGGCTGTGGTTCGATGGAACCCATGCGGATCGAATGCATCGCCATCGGGACCGAGCTGCTCACCACGCGCCGCCTGGACACCAACTCCGTCTGGCTGGCGGAGCGCCTGGCTGAACTGGGGCTCTCGCTGAGCCTGAAGACCGCCGTGGGGGATGATCGGGAGGACCTGGCCCGGGTCTTCCGGGCTGCCCTGGAGCGCTCGGACCTCATCCTCACCACCGGCGGCCTGGGGCCCACCTTCGACGACTTCACCAAGGAGCTGTTCGCCGAGATCCTCGGGGTGCCCCTTGTGGAGGATGCCCGGAGCCGCGCCGACATCCTGGCCTTCTACGAGGCCCGGAAGCGGGTAGCGCCCCCGGCCAACTTCAAGCAGGCCCTCCTGCCGGCGGGCGCCGAGGCCCTGCGCAACCCGGTGGGGACGGCCCCCGGGGTCTACTGGCAGGACCCTCCGGGCCATCCCGGCCGCCGCATCCTCATGTTCCCCGGCGTGCCGCGCGAGATGAAGCGCATGTGGGAGGAGCACGCCCTGCCGCGCCTGCGG
>DASVZU010000182.1:0-7643 GCA_036391515.1 Holophagaceae bacterium | reverse complement strand
CGGTCTTCCGCAAGCCCGAGGCGGAGGCCACGACCATCATGCTGGCCGTGCACCGGGCGGGCATCGGCGTGGCGGGAGTCTATACCCGGGACGTGGCGGAGACCCGGGCGGAGAAGGCCCGCCAGCTGGCGGAGCGCCAGGGCTTCCCGCTCCTCTGCACGGTGGAGGCCGAGGATGCCTGAGATCCCTAGCCTGAGCCCCGAGCTGGATCCCGAGCTGAACCGGGGCTTCCAGCGGGCCTTCGAGCTGGCCCGCGCCCGCCGCCACGAGGATGTGGCCCTGGAGCATCTGCTGCTGGCCCTGCTGGAGGATTCCCACGCTACCGCGGCCCTCAAGGCCTGCGGGGTCAAGCAGGCGGCCCTGCGGGCCGACCTGGAGGCGGTCCTCGACCGGGCCTTCGAGCGGGTGCCCGGCAGCGAGGTCGTGCAGCCCCACAGCACCCTGGGTTTCGTGCGGGTGGTGGAGCGGGCCCTCATGCACGCCCTCAGCGCGGGCCAGCGGACGGTCCGCGGCGGGGAACTGCTGCCGGCGATGCTCGAGGAGCCGGACAGCCCGGCCCGGCACCTGCTGGAGAAGCACGGGATGGAGCGCCTGCCTCTGCTGAAGGCCCTCAGCCACGGGCCCGCCGCCCCGAAGAAGCGGGTCCGGAAGGCCGTCCCGGCGGAGACCGAGGAGGACGAGGAGGCGGCGGAGGCCGTCGATCCCCTGGAGGCCTACGCCACGGACCTGGTGGCCCGGGCCGCCATGGGCCGGCTGGATCCGCTGGTGGGGCGGGGGGCGGAGATCACCCGCATGGCCCAGGTGCTGTGCCGCCGGCGGAAGAACAACCCCCTGCTGGTGGGCGAGTCCGGGGTGGGGAAGACGGCCATCGTGGAGGGCCTGGCCCGGCGCATCCACGAGGGGAAGGTGCCCGAGACCCTGAAGGGGACCCGCATCTTCGCCCTGGATCTGGGGGCCCTGCTGGCGGGCAGCCGCTACCGGGGCGACTTCGAGGAGCGGCTCAAGGCCGTCCTCAAGGCCCTGGAGGCGCAGCCCGGCGCCATCCTCTTCGTGGACGAGCTGCACACGATCGTCGGCGCCGGCGCCACCTCGGGCGGCGCCATGGATGCGGCCAACCTGCTGAAACCGGCCCTGGCCTCCGGCGAGCTGCGCTGCATCGGGGCTTCCACCTTCCAAGACCTGAAGGGCTCCCTGGACCGGGACCGGGCGCTCGCCCGGCGCTTCCAGGTGGTGGAGGTCTCCGAGCCCACCGAGGCGGAGGCTTTGGCGGTGCTGCAGGGCCTCAAGGCCGCCTACGAGTCCCACCACGGCATCCGGTACGACGAGGCGGCCCTGCAGGCGGCTGTGCGCCTGGCGGCCAAGCACCTGCCAGAGCGGAAGCTGCCGGACAGCGCCCTGGACGTGCTGGACGAGGCCGGGGCGGCGCAGAAGCTGCTGCCCCGCCGCAGCCGTGCGAAGCGGGTGGGCCCCGCCGAGGTCGAGGCCGTGGTGGCCCGCATGGCCCGGGTGCCCGTGGCCTCGGTGAGCGCCGACGACCGGGAGGCCCTGGCGAACCTCGAGACGGCCCTCAAGGCCCAGATCTTCGGCCAGGATCCCGCCTGCGAGGCCGTGGCCGGGGCCATCAAGCTGGCCCGCTCGGGCCTGCGGGACCCCCTGAAGCCCATGGGCTGCTTCCTCTTCGCCGGACCCACGGGCGTGGGCAAGACGGAACTCTCGAAGCAGCTCGCGAAGGCCCTCGGCATCGCCTTCCTTCGCTTCGACATGAGCGAGTACCAGGAGAAGCACGCCGTGGCCCGCCTCATCGGCGCCCCACCGGGCTACGTGGGCTACGAGGAGGGGGGCCTGCTAACGGACGCCGTGCGCAAGCAGCCCCATGCCGTGGTGCTGCTGGACGAGCTGGAGAAGGCCCACCCGGACCTCTTCGGCATCCTGCTCCAGGTGATGGACCATGCCTCGCTCACGGACAGCCACGGCCGTCCGGCGGATTTCCGCCACACCGTGCTCATCCTCACCACCAACGTCGGTGCGCGGGAGCTCTCGGCCCGGCAGGTGGGGTTCGCCGAGGCCGGGGCCCGGAGGACCGCCACCGGGGCCCTGGAGAAGGCCTTCAGCCCCGAGTTCCGCAACCGGCTGGACGCCATCCTGCAGTTCGCGCCCCTCGGGCGCTCCGAGGTGGAACGGGTGGCGGACAAGCACCTGCGCGACCTGGAACTTCAGCTCAAGGAGAAGGGCGTGACCCTGGCTTGCACCCCGGCGGCCCGGACCTGGCTCGCGCAGAAGGGCTTCGATCCCGCATTCGGGGCCCGTCCCATGGCCCGCCTCATCGAGCGCGAGCTGCGCCGCCCCCTGGCAGAGGCCATCCTCTTCGGGCCCCTGGAGAAGGGCGGCGCCGCCTCCGTGGATGTGAAGGATGGCGCCCTGTGCCTGTCTTTCGCCTGAGGCGGGACCTCGTCTTCCCCGATCCGGCGCATGCCGAGGAGGGCCTCCTGGCCATCGGGGGCGATCTCAGCCTGGACCGCCTCCTGCTGGCCTACCGCAGCGGCATCTTCCCCTGGTACGGGGAGGAGGATCCCATCCTCTGGTGGTCGCCGGAGACGCGGGCCGTGCTGCGCCCCGGCCACCTGCACCTCTCGGCCCGCACCCGCCGTAGCCTCCGCCAGCGTCCCTTCGAGATCCGCTTCGACACGGCCTTCGAGGCGGTCATCGCCGCCTGCGCCACCGTGCCCCGCCCCGGCCAGGAGGGCACGTGGATCACCCCGGAGATGCGAGCGGCCTATGTCGAGCTCCACCGCGCGGGCCACGCCCACAGCGTGGAAGCCTGGCGGGACGGCGAGCTGAAGGGGGGCCTCTACGGCGTGGCCCTGGGTGGCGCCTTCTTCGGCGAGAGCATGTTCAGCCTCGAACCCGAGGCCAGTCGCGCAGCCCTCCAGGCCCTGGATGAGCGGCTCGCCGCCCGGGGCTTCACCCTGCTCGACGGCCAGCTGCCCCACGAGGGGCTGGCGGGATACGGCTTCCAGATCGTGGCGCGGAGCCAATTCCTTCAGGAACTGGCAGAGGCGCTTCGGAGGGAGGACGAGGCGGGGACCTGGTCGGGAGCCTGAAGCCTATTCCATCGGTAGCCGCCCCTGGCCGAGGCGGATGATGGCGGGGACGTGGAGGTCGTCCTGGAAGCCGGCCACTTCGCCGCTGGGTGTGGGGGCCTGGGGCTGGTGGCGGGTGGGGGTGGGGCCGTTCTCGTGGGCCGCCCCGTCGCCGTAGATGCGGCCGCTGGTCACGTTGGGGGGCAGGGGTTGGTTGATGACGAGACTCGGGGCCGGCTCCTGGCTGCCGCCCAGGTGCAGGCTGTTCCGGCGCTCCTCCATCAGCTCAGCCTCGCGGTCGAAGCCCGAGGCGAGGACGGTGACGAGCACGCGGTCCTCCATGCCCTCGCCCTCGACGGTGCAGGCTTTGATGTCGGGGCGGCCGTCGTAGTGCTCCTGCAGGTAGTTCATGGCGGTCTCGATCATGGAGGCCTCCATGACCTCCCAGTCGGCGGTGATGGAGACCATGACGTTGGCGGCGGCGCCGGACTGGGCGCGCTCCAGGAGGGGGCAGGCCAGGGCCTTGCGGAGGGCATCCATGACGGCCTCCTCGCCGCGGCCGGCGCCGGTGCCGATGAGGGCCTCGCCGCCGTTGCGCAGCACCGCCTCCACGTCGGCGAAGTCGCCGTTGATGATGCCGGGCTTGAGGATGAGGTCCGCGATCCCGCGCACGCCCTGGATGAGGACGCCGTCGGCCACGCGGAAGGCCTCCTTCATGGTGACGCGGGCGTCGCAGACGTTCTTGAGGCGCTCGTTGCTCACGACGATGACCGTATCCGAGGTCTCGCGCAGGTTGGTGAGGCCGGAGAGGGCGAGATCGCCCTTCCGCTTGCCCTCCCAGGCGAAGGGCGTGAGCACCACGGCCACGGTGAGGGCGCCCAGCTCGCGGGCGTAGCTGGCCAGCACCGGCGCAGCGCCGGTGCCCGTGCCGCCGCCCATACCCGCGGTAATGAAGATCATGTCGGCGCCGTTCAGGGCGGCCAGGATCTCCTCGCGGCTCTCCTCCGCCGCCACGCCGCCCCGCTCGGCGTTGCCGCCGGCGCCCAGGCCCCGGCTGCTCTGGGGCCCCAGGGGCAGCTTGAGGTGCGCCTTGCTCTGGGCGAGGCTCTGCTGGTCCGTGTTCATGGCGATGAACTGCACACCGGTCACGCCACTGTCGATCATGCGGTTGACGGCGTTGCAGCCGGCCCCGCCCACGCCCACCACCTTGATGTTGGCGCCGGGCAGGGAGTGGGGGCAAGGGAGGAAGGGGGTCTCGTGCATGGAGGCTCCGGTCGTCACGTCAGCTCATCTTCCGGAAGAAGTCGAGGAGGCCGCCGCGGCGGTCCGGCTTGCCGCGGGTCTCGGATTGTTCGCGCGCCAGGGCCTTCACGGCGCCCAGGGCGTTCACGAAGTAGGGGTTGCCCGTGGCCTGGGGCAGGCCCTTCACGCCCTGGATGCGGCCCAGCACCACGCGGGGCCGGCCCAGCAGGGTCTGGGCGAGGATGGGCAGGTGGGTGAGGAGGGCGCCGCCGCCCACCAGGTGCACGCCGCCGTGGATCTCGTGGGTGAGGCCGGTGCGGCCCATCTCGGCCAGCACCAGGTTCAACAGCTCCGAGGCGCGGGCCTGCAGCACCTCGGCGATCTCCCGGCGGGAGACCAGGCGGCCCTCCTCTTCCAGCTCCACCGCCTCCTCGGCGGGGACGTGGGCGGGCAGCACCGTCCCGAAGCGGATCTTGATGCGCTCGGAGGCCGCGATGCCGCCCAGGTGCTTGGTGATCTCCAGGTCGCGGGTGAAGTGCATGCCGCCGATGGGGATGACCGCGGAGTGGAAGAGGCTGCCGTGCAGGAAGATGCCCAGGTGGGTGAGGTGCTCGCCGATGTCCACGACCACCGCGCCGTTCTCCCGGTCCTCGCGGGTGAGCACCGCCTCCGCGCTGGCCAGGGGCGAGTACATCAGCTCGGCGCCATGGAGCCCCGCGTTCTTGAGGGCCAGGTTGATGTTCATGATCACCGGGCTCGGTGCCACGACGATGCGGACCTCGGCCTCCAGCGTCTCCCCGAACATGGCCACGGGGTTGCGGATGTCGCGCTGGCCCTTGATGTGGAACATCTGCGGGAGGCGGTGGAGGACCAGCTCCTCCTTGGCGAGCTTGCACCCGTTGGTGGCCTGCTCCAGCACGCGGTCGCGGTCCGCGGCGGTGATGATCTTGTCGCCGGAGGAGATGGTGATGGAGTCGCGGAGGTTCTCGCCCTTGAACTGCACGCCGTCCACGGCCACGCGGATGCCGTCCACCTTGGTCTGGCCCGCGGTGTTCATGGCCTCTTCCACCGCCCGGGTGATGGCCCGGGTGCTCAGCTCCATGTCCGTGATCTGCCCCTGGGTGATGCCGCCCTGGGGGGAGGCCTGCCCCGTGCCGGTCACGTTCAGGGTCCCGTCTTCCTCCTGGACGGCCACCACCGCCACCACTTTGCTTGCACCGAGGTCGAGCCCTAGGAGAACGGCACGCTGAGGCATGAAGATCCTTTTCCTTGATCTAGGTTTACACCAGTTCCGCCCGTCCTTCGAGCATCGCTTCCGCCTGAACGTAAAAAAAGGGCCGGTCCCCTCCCTCAGCGCGGCTTCCTGGGCGGGGCGGGAGGCTGGGCGTCCTCCGGTTCACCCACGGCCACCTCGTCGTCCCAGCGGAGGTCGATATACCTCAGGCGGTCCAGGTCCGGCCGCTGGGCCAGGCGATCCACGAAGAGTCCCTGGAAATTGGGCACGTTTTTCGTCACATCGGTCCGAGAAAGGTAGATGGGGGCCGGGAGTCCCTCGATGTAGGCCACGGGCCCCTTTGCGGTCCAGCGGAGCTCGGTGAGGCGCTCGTAAAAGCCGGCCTGTTTTTCGCGGAGGATCCGGGCCACGCTCACCAGGCGTGCGAGGGCATGATCCGTCTGGCTTCCGGGATCCACCACCACGGGAATGGGGTTTAGGTTGGCAGGATTCACCCGATCCAGGAGCATCCCGTCGTCGGAGACCAGGAACACCCCCTCGGGCCGCACCAGCCAGAGCACGGGCTGGCGCTCCTCCACCACCAGGCTCAGGCGGTCGGGGGGGTCCTTCCGGATCTGGAGGGCCCGGACCCAGCGCATGGCCTCGACGCGGGTCCGGAGCTCGTCGGCGTTGAACCAGAAGAGGGGCTTGTGGAGCACCAGCTTCTCCGCCAGCCGCTGGATGTCGGTCTGGCGCTCTCCCCGGCAGCCCGTGACCGTGACCCGTTCGATGGTGAGCTTCTGCAGGCCCAGGTACCGGGTTCCCAGCTCCAGCAGGCCCCAGCCGGCCCCGCCCAGCAGCACCAGCACGAGTCCCGCCCGGGCCCAGGGATACCAGGGCCGCCGGGGGCGGGTGCGGGGGAGGAGAGACATGGGGGGCCAGTCTACCGCCTGGAGCCCGGGGGCCGGGTGGCCTGGAAGCCGCCCTTATGCTCTAGGACCAGGGAGGGTGCCCATGGCCTCGATCGATCCCGAAGGCATCCCGGATCTCCTTGATGCCCTCTTCCGCTCGGAGTCGCGCCGCATCCTGGCCACCCTGATCCGGTTGCTCGGGGATTTCGACCTGGCCGAGGACGGGATGCATGATGCCTTCGCGGCCGCGCTGGAGTCCTGGCCCCGGGTGGGGGTGCCCGACCGTCCCCGGGCTTGGCTGGTGTCCACGGGCCGCTTCAAGGCGATCGACCGCCTGCGCCGGGTGGCGCGCATCCAGACCTCGATCGAGGGCCTTCCGGAGGTGCCGGACGAGGACCCGCCCGGGTTCGCGGAAGACGAGGGGGTCGAGGACGACCGCCTGCGGCTCATCTTTACCTGCTGCCACCCCGACCTGCCCCTGGAAGGCTGCGTCGCCCTGACCCTCCGGGAGGTCTGCGGCCTGACGACGGAGGCCATCGCCCGGGCCTTCCTCGTCTCCCCGTCCACCCTGGCCCAGCGGATCGTCCGCGCCAAGGCCCGGATCCGGGAGGCAGGGCTTCCCTACGAGATTCCCGGCCGGGCCGAGCTCCCGGGCCGGCTGGACGCGGTGCTCAAGGCGGTCTACCTGGTGTTCAACGAGGGCTACTCCGCCTCCTCCGGGGAGACCCTGGTGCGTCCGGACCTTTCGGGGGAGGCGATCCGCCTGGGACGCCTTCTCCTCGACCTGCTGCCGGAACCGGAGGTGGTGGGGCTCCTGGCCCTCATGCTGCTGCAGGAGTCCCGGCGGGCCGCGCGGGTCACGTCCGGGGGAGACCTGGTGCTGCTGGAGGAGCAGGACCGTTCCCTCTGGGACCGGGCCCTGGTGGCCGAGGGCAGGGCGCTGGCCCAGCGGGCCTGGGCCTCCGGACGGGTGGGGCCCTACGCGCTCCAGGCCGCCATCGCCGCCACCCACGCCGAGGCCTCCGGGACCTCAGCCACGGACTGGGACCGGATCACCGGGTTGTACACTCTCCTTGCCCGCGTGGCGCCCTCCCCCGTGGTGGAACTCAACCGGGCCGTGGCGGTGGCCATGCGGGACGGCCCCCGGGCCGGGCTCGAGCTGGTCGACGCCCTCCTGGCGGGCGGGGGATTGGAGGG
>DASVZU010000181.1:0-9875 GCA_036391515.1 Holophagaceae bacterium | reverse complement strand
CGAAGGCAGACTGGGCGTCTATCGAGCGAGCCTAACGCCGGATGGCGACGGCCGCCGGCCCCTGCCCTCCGGGGTGGGTCCAGCCGCGCGCCTGGCGGCGTCACCGGCCTCGAACGATGCACCCACATCGCTCTTCGGCCGCTTCCTTGCCAGACCACGCGGCTGGACGCCACCGCGGCGCCGTGGGACTTTGAAAACAGACCCTAGGAGGGGCCATGCCGTTCAGGGACGAGTGCGGGGTGTTCGGGATCGCGCCCCAGGCGGAGGCTGCACGGCAGACCTACCTGGGGCTCTACGCCTTGCAGCACCGGGGGCAGGAGGCCGCGGGGATCTGCTCAGGGGACCAGGGGGGGCTCCACCTCCACAAGGCCCAGGGCTACGTGGCGGACGTCTTCTCGGAGGCCGTCCTCGACGCCCTGCCCGGTGACGCCGCCATCGGCCACACGCGCTACTCGACGACCGGCGGCAACGTGGCCTCGGCGGCCCACCCCTTCCTCATCCACGGCCGCTTCGGGCAGGTGGCCCTCTGCCACAACGGCAACCTCACCAACACCGAGGCCCTGCGCGCCCGCCTCATCGCCGACGGCCACACCTTCACCAGCCCCTCGGATTCCGAGGTGCTGCTGGCCCTCATCAACCGCGCCCAGGCGGACACCCTGGAGGACGCGGTGGTCGCGGCCCTCCGCGAGGCGGAAGGCGCCTACTCGCTCCTGATCCTCACGGGGGATGCCATGATCGCCGCCCGCGACCCCCACGGCTTCCGGCCCCTGGCCCTGGGCCGCATGGGCGGGACCACGGTGTTCAGCTCCGAGACCTGCGCCTTCGACCTGGTGGGGGCGGCCTATGTCCGCGACGTGGAACCGGGCGAGATGGTCATCGTGCCGAGGCGGGGTGGCGAGGCCCGCTCCCGTTTCCCCCTGCCCCGGGTCCAGGCGAGGCCCTGCGTGTTCGAGCACATCTACTTCGCGCGGCCCGATTCCCTGGTGTACGGCCAGAGCGTCATGGCGGCCCGCCGCGAGATGGGCCGGCTCCTGGCCCGCCGGCATCCCGTGGAAGCCGACCTGGTGGTGCCCGTGCCTGACAGCGGCGTGAGCGCGGCCCTGGGCTACTCCGAGGAATCGGGCCTCCCCTTCGACTTCGGCATCATCCGCAACCACTACGTGGGCCGCACCTTCATCGAGCCCAAGCAGCACATCCGAAGCTTCGGCGTGAAGGTGAAGCTCAACCCCGTTCGGCACCTCCTCGAGGGGAAGCGGGTGGTGCTGGTGGACGACAGCATCGTGCGCGGAACCACCAGCAAGAAGATCGTCCAGATGGTGCGGGAGGCCGGGGCCCGGGAGGTCCACCTCCGCATCGCCTGCCCGCCCACCACCCACTCCTGCTTCTACGGCATCGACACCCCCAAGCGGCAGCACCTCATCGCCTCGTACATGCCCGTGGAGGAGATCACCGCCTTCGTGGAGGCGGACACCCTCGGCTACCTCGCCATGGAGGACCTCCAGAGCAGCGTCGGCGACGACGGCCGGGGCTTCTGCTACGCCTGCTTCACCGGGGACTACCCGGTGCCGCCCGTGAAGGAATAGCCGTCGGACTCAGGGAATCAGCGAGCAGCGGGTGGTCTCCGTGCCTCCGAAGGCCTTGCCCACCGCCACCCCCTCCACCTCGGTCCTCGCCTCGGCGGTGATGAGCCGGTCCCTGTACCGCTGGAAGCGCTCGTGGACTCGGATCCCGGTCCGGACGCTGAAGAAGAGCATGGCCCGGGCCCGGACTTCCATCTGCAGGTCGAGGGCCAGGGGCAGGTTCTGGGGATCCAGCCAGACGACCAGGTCCTGGTCGAACCGCTTGATGTACCTCCGCGCATCCTCGTCCAGGTTCAGGTCGAGGGCCAGGCGCAGGCGGCGGGCCGGCCGCCCCTCGAAGCTGTCCATCCGGTCCTCACGCAGGCGGGCCTTCTCCAGCATCTTCAGAAGCTCCTCCTGGGCCCTGAGCTCGCCCCGGAACCCATCCGGCTCCCCGGTCCCGGGCACCTTCCCGGACTTGCTGTGACCCTCCGGGTGCGCAGGAGCGCCGGTATCCTCCAGGACCTTCATCCCCCCTGGCCCGTCCTCCACCACGGTGGTCCGGTGGCTGCGGGTCTCGGCCCCCTCCTCCCGGTCTAGGCTGTCCTGCTCGATCTTCGCCCGCACGGCCTCCTGCGCGGGAAGGGCCTTGAGGGCGGCACGCAGGTCCGAGAGGCCATCCGCCCGGAGCACGGGGAGCCAGAGCAGGGCCAGGCAGGGGACAAGCAGGCGAGGGCGCATGGGACCTCCGGGATGGCCTGTCTACGGAGGAGGGGACTCCGGGTTCAGTCCCGTGGTTAGCTGGAGGCATGTCCGGCTCCGGCCCCAGCGGCTCCCCCCAGGCGAAGTTCGAGGATGGCCTCCGCCTCCTTGCCGCGGCCCTGGCCCTGGAGCTCGACCATCGGAACAGCGCCGCCATCGTGACTGCCGCCTGCGACGCCATCCAGTGCTTCATGGTCACGTTCGAGGCCGCCGCGGACCGGCACCTTCCGGACCCCGAGGGCGAGACGCTCCGCCTGCGGGGCCAGCTGGAGGCCCTGCTCACGCCGCGCCAGTCCCCCGAGGAGGCCGCCCGGCATGCCCTGGAGGCCGCCCTCCTGGCCCGGGACCAGGCCGCGCTGATCCTGCCGAAGCTGCTCCGTTCCTAGCCCGCTAGAACCCCACCCGGGCCAGGGGCACCAGGCGGGGGCCGGGTCCGGCGGCCGGGGCCGGTGCGCCGGCCGCCATCTCCACGCCCGCGTGTTCGAGCATGAATTTGCGGAGATCCTCCCGGAACCAGGCCAGGAAGTCGTTGAATTTCACCTGCCGGAGTTCCTCCGCGGTCAGTTCGCCCACGACCTCCACCACCGCGGAGGCCCCCTCGGCGGGCACCCGGAAGGTATGCCAGGGCCGGGCCTGTCCGGCCGCCGGGGGTTCCATCACCCGGGCCAGGAAGGCGTCGTCGCGTCCGGGCTCCGGCAGGGCGGGGGCCGACTGGGCGGCGAGGGCTGTGCCGAGGCAGAGGAGGCAGAGGAGACGCATGACCCTTGAGTGATCCCACCCCGTCCCCAGGTTCCCTCCCCGGGCGGCCAGCCGGGCGCCGACACCTGATAGCGTGGATCCATGCCCATCGCGCTCCTCGGTCCCACGGCCTCCGGCAAGTCCGCCCTGGCGGTGGCGGTGGCCCGCAAGGTGGGGGGGACCGTGGTCAATGGCGACCCCTTCCAGGCCCTGGCGGGCCTGCCCATCGGAACCGGGCAACCCGATCCGGCCGAGCGGGGCGGAGTGCCCCACGTGGGGTACGGGGTGCTGCCCCTCTCGGCCCGCCCCAACCCGGCCGAGTTCGGAACCCAGGTTCGGGCTTGGCTCTCGGAATGCCGTGAAGCCGTCCTGGTCACGGGCTCGGGGCTCTACCTGCGCGGCATCTGGAACCAGCTCAGCGAACTGCCCCCGGTGCCCCCGGATCTCGTCGCGCGGGTGCGAGGCTGGGCGGGAGTCCTGGGCGTGCCGGCCCTGCACCGGTTCCTGGCGGCGGTGGATCCCGCCCGCGCCGCGGAGCTGCACCCCAACGACGGCGCCCGGGTGCAGCGGGCCCTGGCCTTGCACCTGGCGACCGGACGGCGCCCCTCGGCCCTCCTCACGGGCACCACGCCGGGCATTCCCGAGGGGTGGCGGGTGCTGGTGGTCTCGCCCGGTCGCGAGGCCCGCAAGGCCCGGGTGGAGGCCCGGGTGGCCGCCCAGGTGGCCGCGGGCTGGCGGGAGGAGGTGGCGTCCCTGATGGCGGAGGGGCACCGCGCCGACCTGGAGACCCTCAGGCCCCTGGGCTACGGCGCCTGGATGGCGGGGGGGCCCGCCGGGACCATCCAGGCCGAGGTGGTGAAGGAGACCCAGGCCTACGCCAAGCGGCAGGTCACCTGGTTCCGCCACCAACTCCCGGACGCTCCCGAATGGGATCCGGACACCGAGCCCCTCGACGCGGCCTTCACCCGCTTGGGGCTGGAGCCGTGACGCCCGCCCCCTGGTACGAGGGCCGGACCTCCCTCGACCTGGCGCGCGGCTCCGACTGGGCCTGGATCGGCCTGCGCGCGGGCGACGGCCTGAACCGCCTCCACAGCGACCTCCTGGTGGCCCTGGACCGGCTGTTCATCGAGCTGCGCTGGGCGGGGATCCGCCGCGTGGCGCTGAGCGGCGCCGGCTGGATGGAGGGCCACGGACGGCACTTCTCCGCCGGGGCGGATCTGCACGAGGTGGGGGCCCTGGATCCGGTTGCCGCCGAGCCCTTCGCCCGGCGCGGCCAGCGGGTGATGGCCCACCTGCACTGGCCCGGCTGGCGCACCCTCACGGTGATCTCCGGCGTGGCCATGGGGGGCGGCTGCGACCTGGCCCTCCACGGCCAGGAACGATGGGCCGTGGACGCCGGCCCCGACGGCCGGGGCGGCCTCCGGCTGGCCCACCCTGCGGCGAAACACGGCATCCTCACCGGCTTCGGCGGGACGGTGCGCCTGCCGGAGTTGCTGGGCGCGGAGGGCGCGGACCGGCTTCTCCGGCGGTTCGAGACCTGGGACGCCCCCGCGGCGCTGGCGGCCGGCGCCATCCACCGCCGGCTGACGCCGGAGACGGTGCGGGGGGCCGTGGTGCGCTGGCTCTCCGGTCAGTGATGTCCCGCGGCGATCATCGCGGGGACGAGCATGGCGATGAGGATCCCGCCGCAGCAGCAGACGAGCACCAGGGGGGTCAGGGCGGCGCAGACGCCGCGCCAGGTGTCGGTCTTGTGCATGCGGGCCAGGCCCATGCCGATGACCACGATGCCGGCCAGCTGGACCAGGATGCCCAGGTAGGGGATCAGGCCCCCGATCTGCAGGAAGGCCGAGGCGTAGCCATAGGCCCGGATGCTCTGGTCCGCGCCCACGCCGGGCTTCAGGCCGCCCCACATCCAGAGGAAGAGGTGGTTCAGCGCGCCGCCGATGACCATGCCGAGGAAGCTGAAGAGGGGCATGAGGAGCAGGATCACGGCGAAGATCACCGGCACGAGGGCGGCGAAGGTGTGGGCCTCTGCGCCGGCCTTGGCCTCCAGGGTGGCCATCGCGGCGCCCATGCCCACGAAGAAGAACACGGCGCCCATGATGAGGAAGATGGGCACGGAGAGCAGGAGCAGGAAGCGCCACGGCGCGCCCATGCCGTCGGTGACCGGCACGCGGTCGAAGAGCTCGAAGGGGTTGGTGAAGACGAGCCGGAACATGGCGCCCACGCGTTCCCAGAAGCCGGGCATGGCCTCCAGGTCCTCGAAGGGCACGGGCCGGAGGGAGGGCGCCCGCGCCACCATGGGCGGCGGTTCCCAGATCGGCGGCGCGGGCGGGACGGGAGGTTCCGCCAGGGGAATGGGATCGAAGGGAGCGGGAGTCTCGCTCATGCCTGGCTCCGGGGGGGAGGCTTCTACGCTATCACGCCCCGCGGAAGTCCTTCGGCCGCAGGCCCAGCTTCTCCAGGCGGGAGAGCAGGGTGGAGGGGGCCAGCCCCGCGAGGGCGGCGGCTCCGTCGGCGCCCGAGACCTTGCCGCCGGTGTGCCGCAGCAGCCGCTCGAGGTAGGCGAGCTCCTGGGCCTCCCAGGTGGGGATGGGTCGGCTTCCGCCCCCCGGGCGCGCGGGCAGGGCCCCGGGCGGCAGCCGGAGCTCGCGGCCCGTCGAGAGAATGGCCGCCCGCTCCAGCACGTTCTGGAGCTCCCGCACGTTGCCCGGCCAGGCGTAGGTCTCCAGCTGCTCCCGTACGCCGGGCGGGAGGGCGAGAGGCGGGCGGCGGTTCTCCCGGGCGAAGCGCTCGAGGAAGCCCTCGGCCAGGGCGGCGATGTCCTCCGGCCGCTCCCGCAGCGGCGGCAGGTGCAGGGGGAATACGTTCAGCCGGTAGAACAGGTCCTCCCGGAAGCGACCCTCGGCCACGGCGCGGGCCAGGTCCACATGGGTGGCGGCCACCAGGCGCACGTCCACCCGGCGCGGCTTCTCGGCGCCCAGGGGATCGATCTCCCGCTCCTGGATGGCGCGGAGGAGCTTCGGCTGGAGGTCCAGGGGCAGGTCGCCGATCTCGTCGAGGAAGAGGGTGCCCCCGTCCGCCAGCTCGAAGCGCCCCTTCCGGGCCGCGGCGGCGCCGCTGAAGGCGCCCTTCACGTGGCCGAAGAGCTCCGATTCGATGAGGTTCGCGGGGAGGGTGCTGCAGTTCACCTTGATGAAGGGCTTCTCACGGCGGGGCGAGAGGTGGTGGAGGGTCTGGGCCACCTTCTCCTTGCCGGTGCCTGTCTCGCCGGTGATGAGCACCGTGGTGGTGGTGGCGGCCACCTGCCCGAGCTGGTCCAGGATGCCGCGCATGGCCGGACTGCCCGCGCGCAGGGGCTCCTGCAGC
Organism: Holophagaceae bacterium; assembly: GCA_036391515.1. GTDB lineage: Bacteria > Acidobacteriota > Holophagae > Holophagales > Holophagaceae > Geothrix. The sequence goes on along the minus strand of DASVZU010000181.1, from coordinate 3,447 downwards.
ACGTCCCGGCGCTGGACTTCCCGGAAGTAGCTCACCTCCTCCGCGAGGCTGCGCTCGCGCTCGGCCAGGCGGGCCAGGTGCTCGGCCTGCTTGAGCCCCAGGGCCAGCAGCGAGGCGAAGACGCCCACGTGGTGGAGCACGCTCGCCGGGTACTGGCGGCACACCATGGCATCGAGGGTCATCAGGCCGAAGGTCTCGCCCCGACTGCGCAGGGGCGCCACCAGGCAGCTGTGCCCGTGGGGCATCTCCAGCAGGCCGTGGAAGGTGTCCTCGCCGGGATCCTCCTCCTCGAAGGTGGCCGGCCGGGAGCGCGGCTTCAGGGCGCTGATGAGCCGCGGGTTGCCGCGCACGGGGATGTGGGCGCCGGCCAGGGCGGGCGTGGCGAGGGGGCCGACCGCGTGGGCCACCCGCAGGCCGTCGCCCTCGCGGAGCAGCACGGTGGCCAGGTCGTAGGGTACCAGCTCGCCCAGGCGCTCGAAGGCGTGGCCCACCATGGCCTCGGGGTCCCCCCCATGGGTGAGGAGGGCTCCGGCCTCCTCCACGAGACGGGCGCCCGTGAGGGCGGCTTCGAGATCGGGAACGGACATGGGCGGCCTCGGGTTTGATTCTCGATATGTCGAGATTCGGGGTCAAGCGCCTTCGGGATCCACCTTGGGGCGCCCATGGATACAATGTCGCACTCGCACAGGCAGGCCCTTGTCCCCCGACTCTCCGCACTTCGGTTCGTACCGTCTGCTGGCCCGCCTCGGCGAGGGGGCCATGGGCGAGGTCTGGAAGGCGCTGGACCTGCGCCTGGAACGGGAGGTCGCCCTCAAGATCCTCAAGGACGCCGACGACCTCCGGCGCCGGGCCCTCATCGGCGAGGCCAAGCTGGCCTGCCAGCTGAACCACCCGAACATCGCCCACATCTACGATGCGGGGGAGGTGGACGGCCTCCCCTACATCGCCATGGAGCTGGTGGAGGGGCGCACCCTCCGCTCGCTGGTGGGGCCCCCCATGGAGGCCGCCGACCTCCACGCCCTGGCCCGGCAGGCGGCCTCGGCCCTCTGGCACGCCCACCAGAAGGGGATCGTCCACCGGGACATCAAGCCCGAGAACCTCCTGCTCACGGCGGACGGCCAGCTCAAGATCCTGGATTTCGGCATCGCGCGCCGGGGCGGGGACGACCTGCCCCTGGGCGCGACCTCGCACCACACCACGCTGGTGGAACGCACGGCGCCGGGCTATTCCCAGGGCACGCCCGCCTACATGAGCCCCGAGCAGGCCAACGGCCAGGCGCTCACCGGCCAGTCGGACCAGTTCAGCCTCGGCGTGGTGCTCTACGAACTGGCCACGGGCAGCCATCCGTTCCTCCGCGGCAGCCTGGTGGACACGCTCTACGCCGTCACCAGGGACGAGCCGCGCCCCCTGTCGGAAGTCCGGCCCGACCTCCCGCGGACCCTCCAGGACGCCATCCACCGCCTGATGAGCAAGCGGCCCCAGGAGCGCTTCCCCAACCTCCAGGCGCTCTGGGGCGGGCTGACGGAGGACATCCCCACCGCCACGGTCCGGCACCTGGCGCCAGCCCCGCGTTGGCGGCGTCCCGTGGTCCTGGGGGCCGGGGCGGCGGCCTTCCTCGTGGCCGGCGGGCTGGGCGGTGCATGGCTCCTGCGGCGAGGCGAGCGCACGGCCCTCGGGGAGGCCCGCCGAGCCTCGACGACGGACTTCACCCAGGGCCGGCGGGTGGTGGCCGTGCTGCCCCTGGAGCAGCTGCAGCCCAACCCCGACCAGGCCTGGCTCAGCAACAGCTTTGCCGATGCCATGGCCTTCGGACTGGTGCGCCGGGACGACCTCCTGGTGGTGGACCGGCTGCGGGTGGTGGAGGCCATGCACCAGCTGGGCGACGCCCCGGGGCGGGCTCCGCGTTCCCTGGGCGCCCTGGGCCTGGAGCTGAAGGCGGACACCCTGATCCTGGGCAGCTACCAGGTGGTGGGCGGGCAGGTCCGCATGAACGTCCGGGTCGTGGACGCGCGGTCCGGGAATACCCAGCGCCAGTTCCAGCTGGATCGCCCCCTGGCGGACCAGCTGAAGCTGGAGGACGAGCTGCAGCAGCGGCTCCCGCGGGAGCTGGGCCTGGAGGGGCCCGCCCCCGCGCCGGGCTCCCAGGCCAAGGATCCCCGGACCCGGGAGCTGTACACGAAGGCGGTGGAGGTGCTCACCGAGGGGAACCAGGATTCCATCGAGCTGGCCCACAACCTCCTGGCCTCGGCCATCAAGATCGAGCCCAACTACGCCCCGGCCCGGGCGGAATACGCGTGGACCCTCGCGGAGTTCGGCGTCACCAAGGCCCTCAGCCAGGGGCGCTTCGAGGAGGGCCAGGCCCTCCTCCGCCAGGCCCGCCAGGCGGCCCAGGAGGCCCTGGCCCTGGATCCCAGCGCACCCAACTCCTACCGCGCCCTGGGCTCCATCCTCCTGCGCCTGGGCGATCTGGAAGGGGCCAGCCGCATGGCCCTCCAGGCGGTGCGACTCGATCCGGCGGACCACAAGGCCTACGACGTGCTGGCCGATGTCTTCGCGGGTCTCGACGGGGAGGAGAATCATCAGGCGGCCCGCCGCTACTTCGAGAAGGCCCTCAGTCTCTTCCCTGACGACTGGCAGGCCCACCACCGCTACGGCGTGCTGCTGCAGAACGATGGCGACCTGCAGCCTGCCCTGGCGCACGCCGACCGGGCCATCGCCCTCCGGCCGGCGGCCGAGTACGCCTATGTGACTGCCGCCGACGCGCTTCTCTGGATGGGACGCCCCGCGGAGGCCGAGGCCCGCCTCCGGGCGGGCCTGCGGGAAGTCCCCAATTCCAACGTGCTGCGCAGCCTCCTGGCCGTGGCCGCCTGGGACCAGGGGGATCGGGCCGAGGTGGTCGCGGATGCGAAGGCGCTGGCGGGCGCCTGGCCGCCGGAGCATTCCAGCGCCGTCCTCCTCGGGGGCCTGGGCAAGGCTGCCGCAGGGGACGGCCCGGGGGCCCTGGCCCTGTTCGAGGCCTTCCGCCAGCGGCTCCTGGCCTCGGACCTCGGCGCCAAGAAGCACAACGAGAAGCGGGTCCTCTCCGTGAACCTCTACTTCATGGCGCGGGCCGCGGCGCGGCTGGGCGCCTCCGCCGAGGCCCAGCAGCTGGTGGATCTGGCGGACCGCCTGCACCCCGGCAAGCGGCGGGTGGCCCAGCAGGATCCGGTCTTCCGCTGAGCGGGCGAGCCTACCGGCCCTCGGCGACCAGCGCCTGGATGCGGCGGCGGACCTCCTCGGCCAGGACATCCCGTTCCGGGTAGGCCGTGGCATCCACCGGCGCGCCCACGCGCACCTCGTAGCGGCCCGGGCGGATCAGGGCGCTCCCGCGGGGCAGCACCTGGAACCCCCCCAGGGTCGCCAGGGGCACGATGGGGACGCCGGCCTCCTGCGCCAGGGCGAAGCCGC
>DASVZU010000180.1:0-3154 GCA_036391515.1 Holophagaceae bacterium | reverse complement strand
GGCCCTGGGCTACAAGGTCTCCCCGCGCCTGGTGCTGGATGCGGGCGTGGACGTGGGTCTCACGCAGGGTGCGCAGAGGGTGTCCCTCTTCGCCGGGCTCACGGTGGGCCTGGCGCGGTTCCGCCCGGAGCCTTGAGACCTGCTAAGAGTGCCCAACAAAACCCCCACAGGGCCGCGCGAGGGTCACCGGGCGAGCGAGGCGAGGATCGCAAGGGGGGCTCCGGCTCCACGAGCCGCAGGCGAGTGGGAGGCACGCAAAGCGTGCCGTCAGACGGAGGGCGTAGCGGCATCCCCCTGCGGGTCCTTCCCTCTCGGTATCGCCTTCGGCGATACGCGAGACATAAAGATATCTGCAGGGCATCCCACCTGGCTTTCTCGCGGCCACGTCGGGGTTTTGTTAGACGCTCTAAGGAGCCAGGGTGATGTCGCCGGCCCAGGTGGCTATGCGCAGGGTGTAGGCGCCCTTCCCCTGCCACTCGAAGCTCCGGAAGAGCCCGCCCTTCTCCCCGCCGAAGGCCTGGGCGTGGATGTCCCCGGCCCACACGGAGGCCCTCACCGGGCCGTAGGCCTCGGGACGGGGCACCGACACCCGAAGATCCCCGGCCCGGGTGAACAGGTCCTTGTTCCCCTCGATGGGACCCACCTTCAGGTCGCCGGCGGTGAGGCGCACACGCAGGTCGCAGCGGGCCGGGACCTCCACCCGGACATGGAAGTTCTGGTGGGGGGTATGCGCGACCCGGAGCCGTGCCTGGGAGCCGGCGCCTTCGAGCTGGACCTTGGGCTGGCCGGAACCATCCGTGATCCAGGTGACGACGATCCCGTCCCCCGGACCGGGCACCAGGTCATAGTCCCCCGCCTCCAGGTCCAGGCTGAATTGGCCTCCGGGAGCGAAGGCGATCTGGGCCCGCTGGCCGGGGGTCTGGCCGAGGAGGGCCAGTCCCGAGAGGGCGAACGCGGCGGTTCGGAGGGCAGCGATCATGGTGGACTCCCTGGCATCCTCTACGGGCCGCTGGAGTCGGCGTTTATCCTCAGCATCCGCCCCAGGAACCGGCTCTTCACCTGCTCGGAGGCGAGCGCCTGCTTGAGCGGCGGCAGCCTGAGCACCGCCCCCAGGAGGGCCGCCACGGCCCGGTGGCCGTACCCCGACTGGCCGTCCACCAGCAGCTCCGCGAAGGTTCCCCGCTCGATGGCCATCATCACGGCGCGGTGGGCTGTGTTGGCGGGCGTGAGCAGCCGCCGTCCCCGCCGGCGGAGGCGGATGGCCTGGCGCGTGCAGGCCCGGGCACAGACCCCGCAGCCCAGGCACCGGTCTTCGTCGAGCCGGGCCGTCCGGGCGGCGGGGCGCTTCGGATCGTGGGCCGAGACCAGGCCCAGGGCGTCCACCGGACAGGCCCCGACGCACTTCCCGCATCCGGCGCAGCTCTCGGCGGCCAGCTCCGGCAGGTAGGCGGAGGTGTGGACCGGCTTCAGGAAGGCGTAGCGCCGGGCCGCGACCAGGGCCTCGCAGCAGCACCCGCAGCAGTTGCAGATGAAGCCCACGTCCTCGCGGACGTTCTCGCCGAACTGCACCAGCCCCCGCGCCCGGGCCTGCTCGAGCAGATCCAGGCACTCGCCCGCCTCCACCCGCCGGGCGATCCCGTGGCGCGTGAGAGAGCCGGCGGCGGTCCCGAAGGTCATGCAGATCTCCATGGGCGCATCGCAGGCCCGCCCCAGATGGGTCATCTTGCGGCGGCAATAGCAGTCCGAGATGCCGATCACCCGTGCCCGCCGAACCACCTCGGAGGCCCGCTCAAAATCCAGCACCTCCAGCGATTCCCGGGGAATGCCCGCCTCGTCCACGAAGACCCGTCCCATCTGCGTCTCGCCCTGGAGCACCAGGGCGCGCAGGAAGTCCTCCTCCACGTTCAGGTACTGGTGGAACAGCTCGGAGAGCGCCTTCTGGTCGATATCCCCGCGCACGCGCATGAGGGAGAACTCGAAGAAGCCGGCCATGGGCGGGGGCAGGGCGTAGCGGGTTTCGCCGTCCCTCACCAGGTCCAGGAGCATGGCCCTGTCGGCCAGGCCATCGAGGATCTTCCGCGCCTCCGCCTCGGGCAGCTTCCAGAGGGCCGCAGCCCGTCGGGCCGTGAAGGGCCGGATGGGCACCTGGGCCAGGAGGCCCGCCTCCCGCTCGCTCACCAGCAGCCGGAGGATCTGGAACAGCCGTTCCGTGGGCGGCGCCCCCTGCGGGAACCGGTTGAGGCGCGCCACGAACCGCCCGTAGGCGCCATCGCCCGGTTTCACGATCCGCGAGGCCATGGCAGCCTCCCCCACCAGGATACGCCCGACCGCGGGGTGCGGCGCCGGTGTGCGATGATGCCCGGCATGGACGCACCCCTCTCCGTCAAGCGCCTGCTGGAGCAGATCAAGGCCCGGATCGAGCCGCCCTTCGCCGCCGTGTGCGTGGTGGGGGAGGTGTCGAACTTCAAGGGCTCGGGCCGGCACTGGTACTTCACCCTCAAGGAGGAGGGGGCCGCCCTGCAGTGCGCCGTGTGGGCGGGCCAGCAGCGGTTCCTGGGCCACACACCCACCAACGGCCAGCGTGTGGTGCTGAAGGGCAGCCTGAACCTCTACGTCGCCGGCGGCAGCCTCACCCTGGCCGTCACCCATTGCGAGCTCGCCGGGCAGGGTGATCTCCAGGCGCGGCTTCGCCAGCTCGAGGCCGAGCTGCGGGCGGAGGGCCTCTTCGACCGCCCGAAGCGGCCCCTGCCCCGCTTCCCGCGGAAGCTCGGGGTGGTGGCGGCCCTGGGCGGAGCGGCCCTCCGGGACGTGCTGGAGGTGACGGCCCGCCGGGCGCCTGGCATCGACCTGCTCATCGCCCCCGCAGCGGCCCAGGGAGAGAGATGCGTGCCGGAGACGCTGCTGGCCCTGCAGGAAGTCCAGGATCCCTTCTGGGGCTGCGAGGCGGTGCTGCTCGTGCGGGGCGGCGGCAGCCTGGAGGACCTGTGGGCCTTCAACGATCCGGCCCTGGTCCGCGCCGTGGCCGCCTGCCGGTTGCCCGTCGTCACCGGCGTGGGCCACGAGATCGACACCACCCTGGTGGACCTGGCGGCGGACCGGCGGGCCGCCACCCCCAGCCAGGCCGCTGAACTGGCCACGCCGGACCGGGCCCGCC
>DASVZU010000179.1:0-19097 GCA_036391515.1 Holophagaceae bacterium | reverse complement strand
GCGCCTCCGCCTCCCGATCCTCCCGGGCCCTGAAGGCCGGGATCCCCGCCAGGTGTCCCATGTCCCCCATCCTCCTCGTCCCCGGCTACCAGAACTCGGGCCCCGGCCACTGGCAGAGCCTCTGGGAGGGCACCCTGCGGGGGGCCCGCCGGGTGGAGATGCCCAACTGGGACTTCCCGCACAAGGCGGAATGGGTCGAGGCTCTGGACGAGGCCATCGCCGCCTGCGGGGAGCCCCCCCTCCTCGTGGGCCATTCCCTGGGCTGCCTGGCCATCGCGCATTGGGCCGCCGGGAGTCCACGGGAGGTTCTGGGGGCCCTGCTGGCGGTCCCGCCGGATGTGGAGCGGCCGGACACCCTGGAGTTACTCCGGGGCTTCGGGCCTCTCCCCCGGACCACGCTGCCCTTTCCGGCCCTGGTGGCCGCCTCCAGCGACGACCCCTTCATGGCCCTGGACCGGGCCCGACGGCTGGCGGAGGACTGGGGGGCCCGCTTCGTGGACCTCGGGCCCTGCGGCCACCTGAACCAGGCCTCCGGGCACGGGGAGTGGCCCCTGGGAGAGGCCCTTCTGCAGGAGTTGATGTAGCCACGAGGGTTGCGTCCGGTCCCTGGACCATGGGAAGGTGGAGGTTCCGATGGAGGAGCGGTCCCCATCAGTAGCGGCGGCGAGGGCGATGAACCCGGCGACCCGGCGTGAACGGGGAGGATCGCCGAAGGGTTCGCGAGTCATCGGCGCGCACCCTGGACGTCGAGGCGAAAGCCCGGCGGCTGTCGCGCGGGACACCCCGTGCGGAGGGCCTGAGGAGCGGCGGCAGGCCCCAGGCCTCCCGCGTTCCGGATGGCACCGTCGGCACGACGAGGGTTCCATGAACGCTTCCACCGCCGATCTCCGAACCTGGCTCGCGGGCCGGCTGGAGGCTCTCTGCGCCCGCGACAGCACCTCCGGGGAGGAGGACGCCCTGCTGCCGGTCCTGCGGCCCCTGCTGGCGGAGCTCGGGGCGGAGGTGGTCGAACAGCCCGTGGCGCCGGGCCGCACGAATGTCCTGGCCACCTGGGGGCGGCCCCGGGTGCTCTTCTCCACCCACCTCGACACCGTGCCGCCCTTTCTGCCGCCCCGCCTCGAGGGAGACGTGCTCCATGGCCGGGGCGCCTGCGATGCCAAGGGCCAGATCATGGCCCAGCTGGGGGCGGTGCGGCGCCTCCTGGCCGAGGGGGCCGAGGGCCTGGCCTGGCTGGGAGTCGTGGGCGAAGAGACCGACAGCGCCGGGGCCCGGGCAGCCTTGGGCCTCGCGGACCTGCTGCAGGACCTGCGGGTGCTGGTGAACGGCGAGCCCACGGGCCTGAAGCTGGCCACGGGCCAGCGGGGCGTGCAGCACCTCTGCCTCCACTGCCAGGGGCGCTCGGCCCACAGCGGCAGCCCCGAGCTGGGCCATGACGCCACCTGGCCCCTGCTGGACTGGCTCCAGCGCCTGCGCGAGCTGCCGCGCGCGGCAGACCCCCTGCTGGGTCCCGAGGTGTGGAACCTGGGCCTGCTGCAGGCGGGGGAGGCGCTCAACTCGGTGCCGGCCGCCGCCCGGGCGGACCTCCTCCTCCGCAGCCTCCCGGGCAGCGGCTTCGCGGAGGCCGCGCGCCGCCTGGCGCCGCCGGAAGGGGAGGTGGAGCTGCGCCTCGACGAGCCGCCGGACCGCTACCCGGAGATCCCGGGTTTCGAGCACGCGGCCATGCCCTTCGGTTCCGACGCCCCGGCCCTGCGCGCCCTCGTGCCGGACCGCACGGTGGTGCTGGCGGGTCCCGGCAGCATCACCGTGGCCCACACCCTCGAGGAGCGTCTCGCCCTGCCGGAGCTGGAGGCCGGAGTGGCACTGAACGTCCGCCTTGCCCGCCATTTCCTGAACGCCTGATCCGAAGGAGCCGACCCATGAGCCACCGCATCCCCGTCACCGTCCTCGGCGCGACCGGCGTCGTCGGGCAGCGCTTCGTGCGCCGCCTGGCCGACCATCCCCTCTTCCGCATCGAGCACCTGGCCGCCAGCGACCGCAGCGCCGGCAAGCGCTACCGGGAGGCCTGCGCCTGGCGCCTGGATGGCGAGCCGTACGGCGGCCTGGGCGACCAGGTGATGGGCGAGGGCTCGCCCGAGCACACCCTCTCCCCCGTGGTGTTCAGCGCCCTGGACACGGGTCCCGCCACGGAGCTGGAGCCGGCCTTCGCCCGGGCGGGGGCGATGGTCTTCTCGAACGCCTCGGCCTTCCGCATGGCCCCCGAGGTGCCTCTCCTCGTGCCCGAGGTGAACCCGGAGCACCTCGATCTCCTCAAGGTGCAGCGCACGCACCACGGCTGGAGCGGCGGCATCGTCACCAACGCCAACTGCACGGCCACGGTGCTGGTGATGGCCCTGGCGCCGCTGCACGAGGCTTTCGGCGTGGAGGCGGTGATGATGACCTCCATGCAGGCCGTGAGCGGCGCGGGCTACCCCGGCGTGCCGAGCCTGGACATCCTCGGCAACGTCATCCCCTTCATCCGCAACGAGGAACCCAAGGTGGAGGAGGAGATCCCCAAAATGCTGGGACGATTCGCAGGCCGCGAGGTCGAGCCCGCGGCCATGGCCGTGAGCGCCCTCTGCCACCGGGTGCCGGTGCTGGAGGGCCACACCGAGGCGGTCAGCGTGAGGCTGCGCGGCAACCCCACCCTGGAGGACGTCCGGGCCGCGTGGCTGGACTGGTGCCCCGAGCCGCAGCGCCTGGGCCTCCCCTCGGCGCCCGAGGCGCCCGTCCGCCTCCACGACCTGGAGGACCGCCCACAGGTGCGCCGGGATGTGGAGGCGGATGGCGGCATGAGCATCCACATCGGCCGCCTCCGGACCTGCCCCGTGCTGGGCGTGAAGTTCGCCCTCCTCGGCCACAACACGGAAAGGGGCGCCGCCGGCGGCAGCATCCTCAACGCCGAGCTGGCCCATGCGAAGGGGTATCTCCGATGATCGTCATGAAGTTCGGCGGCAGCAGCGTCGCGGATGCGGCCTGCATGCGCCAGGTGGAGATCCTGGTGCGCGCGGCCCTGCCGGAGGCGCCCCTGGTCGTCCTCTCGGCCATGGGCAAGACCACCAACGCCCTGTTCCAGGCGGCCAAGGCGGCGGAAGCGGGAGACCTCCCGGGGGCCCTGGAGGTGGCACGGGCGATCATGGCCGCCCACCGGCGGGCCGCCGACGAGCTGTTCGCCGGGGCCGCGCCCGAGGCCCTGGACACGGCCCTCACCGAGCACTTCGGCGAGCTCGAGCTGCTCCTCCGGGGCGTGGCCCTCCTGCGGGAGCTGAGCCCCCGCAGCATGGACGCCATCGCCTCCCTGGGCGAGCGGCTCTCCACGCGGATCTTCGCCGAGCGCCTGGGGGCCGCCTGGGTGGATGCCCGCACGGTGATGCGGACGGACCGGGCCTTCGGGGAGGCCGCGCCGGACGTGGCGGTGCTCGGCGATCTGGCCGCCCGCCACCTCGCGCCTCTGCTGGGGGCGGGCCGGGCGGTGGTCACCCAGGGCTACATCGGCGCCACGGAGGACGGGCTCACCACGACCCTGGGCCGCGGCGGCAGCGACTATTCGGCGGCCCTCTTCGGCGCCGCCCTGGGCGCCACGGAGGTCCAGATCTGGACCGACGTGGAGGGCGTGCTCACCTGCGATCCCCGCATCGTGCCGGAAGCCCTGCCCATCCCCGAGCTGAGCTTCGCGGAGGCGGCCGAGCTGGCCGCCTTCGGCGCCAAGGTGCTCCACCCGGCCACCATCCAGCCCGCCGTGGAGGCCCGCATCCCCGTGACGGTCCGTCACACGCGGAAGCCGGAAGGGCGCTTCAGCACCATCGCCGCCGAGGTGCGCACGGGCCGGCCCATCACGGCCCTGGCGAGCCGCGGGCCCGTCACCGTGCTCACGGTAAGCAGCTCGCGGATGCTGGCCCAGAGCGGCTTCCTGGCCCGCCTCTTCGAGGTGTTCGGCCGGCGGGGCGTGAGCGTGGACCTCGTGGCCACGGCCGAGGTGAGCGTGTCCCTCACGGTGGAGGCGGACGTTCCGCTCAAGCCGCTGATCCAGGACCTGTCCGCCTTCGCCACGGTGGAGGTCCACGAGGACCGGGCCATCATCGCCGCCGTGGGCGAGCGCCTCAAGTCCACGCCGGGGCTCGGCGCGCGGCTGCTCTCCGCCCTGGGCGACATCAACGTGGAGATGATCAGCATGGGGGCCAACGAGATCAACCTGAGCCTTGTGGTGCGGCGCGAGCAGGCGGACGAGGGTCTCCGGCGGCTGCACCGCGTCCTGACGGAGGCCGCATGAGCGGGCCGGATCTCCGCATCGGCCTCTTCGGTCGCGGGCGACTGGCGTCGGCCATCGTGGACGCGGCCCGTTCGGCGGGGACGCCCCTGGCCTGGCAGGCGGGGCGGGACGAGGTTCCCAGCGGCCCCGCGGACGTGGCCATCGATGCCAGCGTGGCGGGCGCCGTGCAGGCGCACCTGGAGTGGGCCCTGGACACGGGTACGGACCTCGTGATCGGCACCACGGGCTGGTCGATGCCGGGCGTGGAAACACGGGTTGACGGCCGCATCGGGGTGCTCTCGGCCTCCAACTTTTCCCTGTCCGTGGCCCTCATGGCCCGCCTGGCCACGGTGCTGGGCCGCTTCGCGTCCCTGGATCCGGCCCGGGACCCCTACCTCCTGGAGCACCACCACCGCCTGAAGGCCGACGCCCCCTCCGGCACGGCGAAGACCCTGGCCGCGGCGCTCCTGGCCGGCTGCCCGCGCAAGACGGAGTGGACCCTTGGGACGCCGCAGCCCCACCAGCTCAGCATGGGCGTGCTGCGCGCCGGGGCGGAGTTCGGCACCCACACCCTGGGTCTGGATTCCCCCTCCGAGGTGCTAGAACTGACCCACCGGGCTCGTTCCCGGGCCCCCTTCGCCGAGGGCGCCCTCGCGGCGGCCCGCTGGCTCCGCGGCCGCAAGGGCTGCTTCACCATGGACGACCTCGCCCGCGAGGTGCTGGATCCTCTGTTCGACTTCGGAGGCAAGCCATGACGCTGGATTTGTCCGGACTCTCGGTCGCCCTGGCGACCCCCTTCACGCCCGCGGGGGAGGTGGACCTGCCCGCCTTCCGGAAGCTGGTCCGCCACGTGGTGGCCGGCGGCGTGGACGTGCTGGTGCCCCTCGGCTCCACCGGCGAGGCCGCCACCATCCTCGATTCCGAGCGGGATGCCCTCGTGGACGCCTGCCTGGAGGAGAGTGGAGGCCGTCCCGTGGTGGTGGGCACGGGCCACAACGCCACGCGGCACACCGCCATGTGGACCCGCCGGGCCCAGGGCATGGGCGCGGCCGGGGCGCTGGTGGTGACGCCCTACTACAACAAGCCCACGCCCTCGGGCCTCGTGGCCCACTTCGCGGCCGTGGCCGAGGCCGCGCCGGGCTTCCCGATCGTGGCCTACAACGTGCCGGGCCGCACGGGCCTCAACGTGACCCCTGCCACCCTGGCGCGGCTGTGGGAGAACCCCCAGGTGGTGGCCGTGAAGGAGTCCAGCGGCAACCTCGCGCAGATCGCCGAGATCGCCCGCACCCTGCCCAAGGGCAAGCAGCTCCTCTCCGGCGACGACAACCTGGCCCTGGCCTCCATCGCCGTGGGCGCCGACGGACTGGTATCCGTCCTAGCCAACCTCCTGCCCGGCGAGACGGCGGCCATGGTGGCCTCGGCCCGGGAGGGAAACCTGGAGGAAGCCCGGCGCCTCCACCAGCAGCTGTTGCCCCTCATGGACGCTCTCTTCCTGGAGAGCAACCCCATCCCCCTGAAGGCCGGCCTCAAGCTGCTGGGCCTCGGCGAAGACCTCGTCCGCCTGCCCCTGGTGCCGGCGGACGCCACCACCCGCCAGCGCCTGGCGGAAGCCCTCTGCCTGGGTGCCGAGGGCACCATTCCCGGAGCGATGTGATGACCGGCAACCCCGAAATCCTCCACGCCTTCTACGACCGCCCCGCCGAGGCCCTGGCTGCGGATCCCCAGGCCCCGGCCATGCACCAGCTCCTGCTGGCGGCCCTGGAGACCGGCGCCATCCGCGCCGCAGAGCGGGGCGAGGACGGCACCTGGACCGCCAACACCTGGGTGAAGCAGGCCATCCTCGCCGGCTTCCGCCGCACCCAGCTGGTGGAGATGGAGGGCCCCGGCTTCCCCATGTTCGACAAGGCCGCCTACCCCCCCCGCCACTTCGTCCTCCAGGACGCCGTGCGCCTCGTGCCTGGTGGTTCCGCCGCCCGCCGGGGCGCCCACCTGGCGAAGGGCGTGGTGGTCATGCCGCCGGCCTACGTCAACGTGGGGGCCTTCGTGGACGAGGGCACCATGGTGGATAGCCACGCCCTGGTGGGCAGCTGCGCGCAGATCGGCAAGCGGGTGCACCTCAGCGCCGCGGCCCAGATCGGGGGCGTCCTGGAGCCCGCGGGGGCCAGGCCCGTGATCGTGGAGGACGACGCCTTCGTGGGGGGGCTCGTGGGCCTCTTCGAGGGCGTCGTCGTGCGGAAGCGTGCCGTGCTGGCCTCGGGCGTGGTCATCACCGGAAGCACGGTGATCTACGACCTGGTCCACGGCCGGGAGCTGCGCCAGGAGGTGCCCGAGGGCGCCGTGGTGGTGCCCGGCTCCCGGCCCGCCTCCGGCGACTTTGCGAAGGCCCGGGGCCTCCAGGTCTCCGCCCCCTGCATCGTGAAGTACCGGGACGAGCGCACCGATGCCGCCACGGCCCTGGAAGAGGCCCTGCGGTAGGGCGCATCCGACACAATGAAAACCACCGAGGCACCAGGACGCCAAGAAAGGCAAAACCCCTTTTCAGTTCTTGGTGCCTTGGGGTCTTGGTGGTGATCTTTTGCTTTTGGGGAACTCCGTGAAGCCCGCCTCCCGCCTCTCGATGCTCAAGCCCTCGCCCATCCGGGCCATCACCGACGGCACCCCGTCGGACGCCATCGCCCTGGGCCTGGGCGAGCCCACCTGGGCCCTCCCCGAGCCCGCGCGGAAGGCCCTCCTCCGCGCGCCGGGGCCCTGTCCCTACGTGCCCCACGCGGGGCTGCCGGAGCTGCGGAAGGCCGTGGCCGCCTTCCATGGCGCCACCCTGGATGAGGTGCTCATCACCACCGGCTCCCAGGGCGCCCTCTTCGCCCTCTTCCAGGCCTGGGTGCGGCCCGGCTCGAAGGTGCTGGTGCCGGACCCCGGCTTCGTGGCCTACCCGGCCCTGGCCCGCATGGCGGAGGCCGAGCCCGTGCCCTACGCCCTCTCGGCCGACCGCTTCCGCCTCGACGCGGCGGCTCTGCTGAAGGTGCTGGCGGCCACGGAGGACGTCTCAGCCGTGGTGCTCAACCTGCCCTCCAACCCCACGGGCGGGGGCGGCGACCTGGCCGCGCTGAAGGCCGTGGCCGACGCCTGCATCGCTCGGGACGTGCTGCTCATCTCCGACGAAGTCTACCGCGACCTGCACTTCGGCACCCGCTGCCCCAGCCTGCGGGATGTCACGGATCGCGGCGTGGTCACCAGCTCCGTGAGCAAGGGCTGGGGCGCGCCGGGCCTGCGCGTGGGTTGGGCCGTGGGCGACCCCGCATGGCTGGTGCCCGCCCGCACGGTGCACGGCTACGCAGTCACGGGCACGGCCACGCCCGCCCAGTGGGCCGCCCTTGCGCTCATCGAGCACTCGGACGAAGTGCTGGCCGAGGCCCGCGCCGCCGTGGGCGAGCGCTGGCAGGCCCTGGCCGCGGCCCTGAAGGCGCACCTCGGCCACGCGGTGCAGCCCCCCGACGGCACCTTCTACCACTTCATGCCCCTGCCGCCCGCCGCCGTGGCCGATCCCGTGGCCTTCGCCCTGAGGCTCCGCGACGAGGCCAAGGTCGTGCTCATTCCGGGCTTGGCCTTCGGCGAAGGCGGCCGCGCCCACGCCCGCCTCAGCTTCGCCGCCACCCCCGACCAGCTCGAAGAGGGCGTGCGTCGCCTGGCGCCCTATTGGAAAAACTAAAGGGCTGTTTCACCGCAGAGGACGCAGAGCGCACAGAGAAAGACGGGAGATGGCGATGAACACGGAAAAAGGATGACGCTCCCCCCGGAACCAGCCCCGGCATGATCCTTGAGACTGACCGACCCTGCCTTTCCTCTTTTCTCTGCGCCCTCTGCGGTCTCTGCGGTTAGAGGTTCTTATGCTTTTCGCCTTCGATGACGCCACCTGCCGGTCCCTGGCGGAGGCCCACGGGACGCCCTGCTTCGCCTATTCCGCCGCGGTCGCAGCGGGGCAGTTCACGGCCCTGCGGGGAGTGCTGCCTCCGCGGGTGCGGCTGGCTTACGCGGTGAAGGCCAATCCGCATCCGGCGCTGCTGCGCGGCTTCGCGGGGCTGGGGGCCAGCTTCGACTGCGCTTCCATCGGGGAGCTGGAGCGGGTGGCGGCCCTGGGCTTGTCGCCCGGGCGCACCTTCTTCGCGGGGCCGGGCAAGCGGGAGGCGGAGCTGGCCCAGGCCCTGGCCATGGGCGTCCGGGTGCAGGCGGAGGGCTGGGAGGACCTGGCCCGCCTCGATGCCCTGGCCACGGGCGAGGTGGCCGTGAACCTGCGGGTGCACCCGGCCTTCGACCTCGACGAGGGCAACCGGATCATCGGCGGCACGGGGCCCTCGGCCTTCGGTGTGGACGAGGAGGAGGTGCCGGCGCTGCTGGCCCGGGCGGCCTCCCTGCGCCACGTCCGCATCCGGGGCCTCCACGTCTTCGCGGCCAGCAACCAGCGGGATGCCGCCAAGCTCCTGGCCATCCACGGCGCGGTGCTGGACCTGGCCTGGCGGCTGAGTGAGGCCCACGGCCTCGCCTTCGAGCAGATCGACCTGGGGGGCGGCCTGGGCATCCCCTACGCGCCGGAGGAGGCGCCCCTGGACCTGGCGCGGTTCGGACAAGGACTGTCCGATCTGCTGGCGGCCCACCCCTGGTTCACGGGCGAGCTCATCCTGGAGCCCGGCCGCTTCCTGGCCGGGCCCTGCGGCGTCTACCTGGCGCGGGTGGTGCGCATCAAGGCGAGCCGCGGCGCGCGCTTCGCCATCCTGGAGGGCGGCATCAACCACCTCATCCGGCCCCTGCTGACGGGCCAGGCCTTCCCCGTGAAGGTCGTCGAGAAGGCCGGAGGCGAGGTGCCGTACACCCTGGCCGGTCCCCTCTGCACCAGCCTGGACCGCCTGGGCGACGTCGTCCTGCCGGAGCTGGCGCCGGGGGACCTCCTGGCCCTGGGCCAGGCCGGGGCCTACGGCCTCAACGAGGGCATGACCCACTTCCTGAGCCACCCCGTGCCGCCCGAGGTGTGGGTGCCCTGATCGGCGCAACATCCGGGTGGGGCGGGGCCGCTGCCGAACCCATCCTGGCGGGGGAGGCCGTCATGTCCATGAGCGACTACAGCCGGGTGGAGCAGGCCATCCGATTCCTCACCGAGCACGCCGCGGAGCAGCCCGGCCTTGAGGCGGTGGCCGAGCACGCGGGGCTGAGCCCCTTCCACTTCCAGCGCCTCTTCCAGCGATGGGCGGGCGTGAGCCCCAAGCGCTTCCTCCAGGTCCTGACCCTGGAGGAGGCCAAGCGGATGCTGGCCGAGTCGCGGAGCCTCCTGGAGGTGAGCCATGCGGTGGGCCTCTCCGGGCCGAGCCGCCTCCACGACCTGTTCCTCGGCCTGGAGCGGATGACCCCCGGCGAGTACAAGGCGCAGGCCCGGGGCCTCGCAATCCACTGGGGCGTGGAGGAGACGCCCTTCGGCCCGGCCCTCTTCGCGGCCTTGGACCGGGGTCTCTGCGGCCTCAGCTTCCTGGAGGACGGGGATCCGGACGCGGCCCTGGCGGAGCTGCGGGCCCGCTGGCCGGAGGCCCGCCTGGTGCCCGGGCCGGAGCGCATCCGGGGCTACGCGGAGGGCCTCGATGCCCGGATGCGGGGGGGCACCGGCCAGCCCCTCAGCCTCGTGCTGAAGGGCACCCCCTTCCAGCTCCGGGCCTGGGAGGCCCTGCTGCGGGTTCCTGCCGGCCAGGCCATCTCGTACCGGGACCTGGCGGTCCTCTCGGGTTCCCCGCGCTCCGTCCGGGCCATAGGCACCGCCGTGGGGCAGAACCCCATCGCCTGGCTGATCCCCTGCCACCGCGTCATCCAGGCCACCGGGGCCCTGGGCCAGTACCACTGGGGCGCTCCGCGGAAGCAGGCCATCCTGGCCTTCGAACGGGCCAGGACGGCCTGAACGGCGCCTCAGGACGCGGCCTGCGGCGGGCGCCAGGCCCGGGCCAGCCGGGAGGGAAGGAGGGGCCCGCCGCCCAGGCCGAAGAAGTCGCAGAAGCTCATGATCAGCGGCTTCCAGAGCTCGGGATCGATGTAGTCTCCTTCCCGCGGCATCATCAGCGCTTCGTCGATGTGGACCCGGACCACCTGGGTC
The DNA here is from genome assembly GCA_036391515.1 of Holophagaceae bacterium. Lineage (GTDB taxonomy): Bacteria > Acidobacteriota > Holophagae > Holophagales > Holophagaceae > Geothrix. Next base: position 8,685 of record DASVZU010000179.1, on the reverse strand, counting down.
TCGATGGCCGCGAGATGGCTGTCCTCGCCGCCCACGGCGCGGATCTCGCGGACCCGCGCCTCCAGGTGGACGGGGCACTCAAGGGCGCGGGGCGGCTTCACCAGGTCCGCAGCCACGGGCCTCAGGCCGGCGGCCTCGAATTTCCCGGCCTCGTGCCGGTAGCCCATGGCCGCCTTGTAGGGCGGGACGGGATCGCTCCCGGTGAGGAGGGCCAGGCGGTCCACGGCCCCCACCAGGTCCTGGGAGGGCAGGTTGAGGACGCATTCGCCCTCGCGGGCGAGGTTCTCCACGGTGCGTGACCGGCGGCTCATGCCGAGCAGGCAGGTGTCCCCCAGCCACCAGGCGGAGGACATGGGCGCCAGGTTGGGCGAGCCGTCGGGATTCAGGGTGCTGACGAGGACCACCGGGGTCCCGAAGTACAGCATCTTCGGACGGACGACCTTGTGCATGGGATGCCTCCTGGGGCCCAGCATCCGGGCCCGGGAGCCATCCGGCGACCCGGTTCTTGCGGCTACCAGCCCCCTCAGCCGAGGAGCGCGATCCAGTCCCCCCGCTGCGCCTTGGGCATGGCGCGGACCTGCTCCAGCAGCTTGAGCCGGGCCTGCCAGCCCTTGTCGTCGGGGAAGAGGGCGCGGCCGCGCTGCAGGTCCAGGGCGGCGTCGTCCCACTTGCCCTGGGCAGCGTGGGCGGTGCAGAGGGCCAGTTCCAGGCGCCCCGCGCGGGCGCGGAGGTCGGCGTCGTCGGGTGCGCCGCGCAGGAGGGCATCCATGACCTGGGCGGCGGCGTCGAGGTCGCCGCTCTGGAGGTGGTTCTGGTACTCGGCCAGGGTTGCGCCCACGGCCCCGCCGGGGAGGGCGGCCTTGGCCCTCTCCAGGAGTCGCGCGGCAGCGGCATCCGCGGGATCGCGCCGGACGAGGGTGGCGGCCCGGAGGTAGGCACGCAGGGGATCGGTGTCGAGGGCCGCCTGGGCCTCCTCGCGGATCGCAGCGGGGGATTCCGCGAGATCGGGGGCCTGGGCCTGCTGCGAGATGGGGGCCAGGGCCGCGGCGCGGGCGGCCTGCACGGCTTCCTTGAGGGCCTGATCCTTGCGGTAGCGGTGCAGGAGGCCGCCGCCCAGCAGCAGCGCCAGGAGACCCCCGCCGATCATGGCGAGGGTCTTCGTCTCGCGGAGCCAGGGCAGGCGCTCCGTCAGGGACTGGACACGGTCCGGCAGGGAGAGGCCCTGGCGCGCCGCGGGAACGGCCTTGACCAGGGAGGCCGGGGGAGCCACGGCGGGAGGGTCGGTGACGAGGGTCCGGTCCGGATCCTCGGCCATGGCGATGCGGCCCTGGGGATCGAGGGTCAGGGCGGGGGCGGGCGGGGGCGTGGGTGCGGACGGCCCCGGGGCCCGGGCCGGTCTGGGCCGGCACCGCTCCAGGCCGTCCAGGGCCCGCGCATTCCCGGGATCGAGGGCCAGGGCCTGCTGGAAGGTGAAGGCGGCCTCTTCGTGCCGCTGGAGGCTGAGCAGGTGGTCGGCCTGGCGCAGCTTGAGGTCCAGCATTCCAGGGTCGGGCCCGGCGGCGGGGCGGGGCGCGGAGGCCGGTGCGCTAGGGCCGGGCGCAGCCGGCTGCTGGCTGAGTTCGGCCCGGGCCTGCTGCAGGTAGGCCTTCACGTCGAGGCGGCCGGGGTCGGCGGCGAGGACGCGCTCCCACTTCGATACCGCCTCCTCCACGAGGCCGATGTCGTAGAGCTGCACGGCCTCGCGCAGCAGCTTGTCGATGTCCTCCTCGTCGACGGCCGTGCCCGGGCCTGCCGGGGCCTCGGCGGCGGGCGCCGCGAGCGGGGGGAGTCCGAGGTCCCGCCGGGCGCCGTTGGCATACTCGCGGGCGAGGGGATGGCCGGGATCCAGGGCCAGCAGCTGCTCCCACTTGCGGAGGGCATCCTCCACCTGTCCCATGTCGAAGAGGGTGCATCCTTCGTTGAGGAGCCGATCGGGGTCCAGGTCGCCGGCCGGGACCATGGCCTGGGTCGGCGCGACCGGGGGCGGAGGGGCCGGCGCGGGCTCGGGGGGCAGGGCTGCGACAGGAGGGGCCTCGACAGGAGGGGCCTCGACGGGAGGTGCCATCGGTTCGGGAGCCCTGGGCCCGGGGGCTTCGGGTTCAGGCGCCGGTGAAGGGGGGGCGGCTTCCGCGGCGGCCTCGGCCTGCTGGGCCAGGAGGCGCTGCTTCACCTGGAGGAGACGGCCCCGGGCTTCCACGTGCTGGGGCGCCTGCTTGAGGATGGCCTGCCAGATCTGGCCCGCCTTGACGAGCTCCCCCCGGGCGAAGAGATCGTCCGCCTGGCGGAGGTAGGGCGCGTAGGGATCCTGGCTCATGGGACTCGTTCAGTTCAGAGGGAATTCATCGGTGTTGCGGATCAGCAGCATGAACGTGCTGTTGCCGCAGGTGAACTCCTGCTGGCTCTGAATCTGGGTGGGGGCGGTGATGCGCTGGCCCTCGACGAGCGTGCCGTTGGTGGAATTCAGATCCTTCAGCCACACGGTGCCGTCCCCGTGGATCTCCAGCTGGGCATGGCGCCGGGAGGTCTCGGGATCCCGGGTGACCACGTCGCCGTCCTCGCGCCCGATGCTGACGATGGCGCGCTCCAGGACCTGGACCGTGGAGGCCTGGGGCCCGGTGAGGAAGGCGAGACTGAACTTGAAGCCGGCGGGCATGCCCGGCTCCTGCAGGCCGGCGGCCACCAGCATGGCTTCCCGGTCCCGGCGGGTGGTGGTGTGGGTGATCGGCGGCGGTGCCGCGGGCGTCGGGGCGTCGGGGCCAGGCTCGGGGGGCAGGGGCCGGGAGAGCGTCTCCAGGGGGTCCGCCGCCGCGAGGGTCGGGTTGAAGACCTCGAACACGTGGGCGCACTTCGGGCATTTGAAGCGCTTCATCCGGGCCGCTCCGAAGCGGCTGTCGTCGTACTGGAAGCGAGCCTGGCAGGCCGGGCAAACCACGATCATCGGGCCCTCGAGAAAGCCCTTGAAGTGTACCCCTACTTCTTCCGGGTAGCGAAGAAGCTGAATTCGTTCCGGATGGTGATCCCCTCCGGCAGCTTGAAGGCCGTCACCGCGGGCGGAAGGGGCTGGTTGAGCTTCAGGGGGCCCAGCTCCAGGAGCCAGGAATCCCCGCTGCGCTCGATCCACTGGACCTGCCGAGGCAGCCAGGTCTCCCGGTCCACCCAGATGTCGAGGGCCTGCATCCGCTTCCGGGTGGCCAGGGTGCGCGGGATGAGGGCCAGGAACCAGGTGTTGGGGACGTCCTTCGATTCGCCCAGGCCGATCTGGAAGTACTCGCCGAGGTAGCTCAGCTTCTGGCCCAGGCCCAAGAACTTGCGGTCCGCGTGGCGGATGAGGCCGATCTTGAGGAGCTCGCCCTCCTTGGCGCCGGGGCTGTACGAGATGAGGGCCTTGGGCGTGAGGTGGAGGACGAGGTCCTCCGGGGGCTGGAAGGCGAAGTGCACGAAGTCCGAGCCCTGGAGGTACATCGTCCCCTTGGTGACCGTGGGCGTCTTCAGCAGGGCCCGGCGCAGGGTGAGGGTGAAGGGGCACTGGAGGGTCTGCACCTGGGCCTGGGCAGCGTCGAAGCGCTCCACCACCTCCTTCAGGCTGGGCGCGGGGGCCTGGGCCCGCAGGACGGGAGCGGCGAGGAGGGTGGCGAGGGCGAGGGTGGCGGCCTTCATGTCAGCCTCCCAGGCGCACGGCCAGGGCCCGCTGGGGCCGGTCGTCACCGAACTGGAACCCCAGGCCCAGCACCAGCGGAGCCGTGGCGATGCGCACGGAGACCCCGGCCAGGGTCGCGGCGGCGCCGCCCTCCACGGTGCGCCGCTCGGCCCCCAGCCGCAGCGTCACCGTGGGCGAGGCGGAGATGCGCAGGGAGGAGGAGAGCGTCTTCTGCCCCTGGGGCATGGGCAGGCGGGCGGCCTCGTTCAGGTCCCCCTCCACGCTCAGGCGGGCGGATTCGCCCAGGTCCAGCTCGAAGCCGGCCCGGGCCTGGGGGCGCTCGTAGACATCCCAGAAATGCCGGGGGATGAGGCGGGTGGCGGTGAGGCCGAAGCGGAGGCCCTGGGTCAGCTCGGTGGTGAAGCCCGCGTCGGAGGTGAGGCTCCAGGCCCGGCGGTCGGTGGTGCCGAAGCCCAGGGCAGCGTCCGGGGCCAGGGCCAGAAGGCTGGTGCCCACGCGGACGCGCTCCAGGCGGAAGGTGAAGCCGTAGGCGGAACCGCCGTCGCCGCTGCCGGCGCCGGCCACGAGGCGGTCCACCTCCGCCCGGCGGGCCTCGGCGGAAAGGGCGGGCCCGGCCAGGGTGCCGGTAAGCTCCTCCCGGCCGAAGGCGAAGCGCAGGCCGCCGGTGGCGGCGTACTGGAGCCCGTAGGCCGTGCGGCGGAGGGCAGAAGGCGTCTCCTGGAGCCTGAGCAGGGCGGCGGCGGCCGCCGCGGCGTCCCCGGCCTGGACGGCCTGGGCCAGGGCGTCGGAATCCGTGCGGAAGCCCCGGGCCTTGGCGTCCCCGTCCTCCCAGGCCGCGTACCAGCCGGCGGGTACCTGGTCGAAGCGAGCGCTGTTGCCCAGGGGGTTGTAGCCCTCGGAGAAGACCCGGGATCCGCCGAAGGCGGGGCCATCGCCGAAGGACTGGGCGCCCAGGGCCATGGGGACCACCAGGACGGCAAGGAAGGGGAGGGTGGAACGACGGGCCATCGGCATCCTCAGGCAATGGCGCCGGGGGCGCGGAGGGGTTCCCCGTTGCGGGCGGCCAGGCTCAGCTGTCGCGGCTCCCGCTGGTGGGCCAGGTGGAGGTCCACGCCGGAGCCGGCCAGCACCTCCCCGGCGGCGAAGCGGGCCAATTCCGGAAGGTTGTTGGACTCGCTCAGGTGGGCCAGGACGACGGCGCGCAGGCGGGGGGACCGTACCCGGTCCAGCAGCTCGGCCATGGCGGCGTTGCTCAGATGTCCCACCCGGCTCAGGATGCGGGCCTTGAGCTGGGGCGGGTAGGTGCCCTCGCGGAGCATGTCCACGTCGTGGTTGGCCTCGAGCACCAGGAGGTCCAGGTCCCTGCAGTGGTCCGCCACCAGGGCCGTGGCGTGGCCCAGGTCCGTCACCACGGCGGCCTGGAAGCCGGCGGCCTCCACGCGGTAGGCCACGGGGTCGGCGGCGTCGTGGGGCAGGGCGAAGGGGAGGATGCGCCAGCCCTCCCAATCCAGGGGGCGGCCGGCGTGAAGCTCGATCCAGCGATCATGGGGAATCTCCACCCGCTGGGTGGCCCAGAGGGCGGCGCGCAGCTCCGCGGTGGCGAGGATGCGCCAGTTCGTGCGCCGCAGGATGACCCCCAGGGCGCCCACGTGGTCGGAGTGCTCGTGGGTGAGGGCCAGGGCCTGGACGGTGCCGGGATCCCAGTCCAGCGCCTCCAGGCGCTGGCGGATCTGCCGGAGGGAGACCCCCGCGTCCACCAGGAGGGTCCGCTCGCCGTCCGAGAGCGCGTGGCAGTTCCCCTGGGAGCCCGAGGCGAGGGCGGCGTAATCCATCCAGGCAGTCTAGCCGAGGGACTGGGCCCCGCCCCCGGCCAGGGAAAAATCTGCATGAGCATATAGGACTTCACATCCGGGTGGGGCGGCCGATGAAGGGGGCATCCCCTTCCGATTGGAGTCCCCATGTCCGGTTTCTCGCCCGTGGAAATGTGGATTCCGCCCCGGCTGGCCGCGGACCGCGACCAGTCGGCTCGGGCCCGCAGCATCGTCGGCATCGCCCTGGTGGCGGCGGTGGCCTGTCTCTACTTCATGGCGAAGTACCACCACCTGGGCGCCCCGGCGGCGGTGGAAGGGGTGGGTGTGGCCGGAGCCGCTGCCCTGCTCGTTCTCCCGCTGCTCCGGTTCACGGGCCGCATCTCGCCGGCGCGGGAGCTGCTGCTCCTGATGATCTGGGGCCTCATGGCCTGGCTCTGCCATGTGAACCGCGGCGTCCTTTCCTCCAACGTGTTCTGGTTCGCCCTCGTGCCCTGCGGGGCCCTCCTGCTGGGGGACCTCCGCCAGGGCCTGGCCTGGCTGGGCATGGGCCTGCTGGGCATCGTGCTGGTGAACCTGGAGCTGGTGCCGCCCCTGCGGCAGGTGCCGGAGCACGCCCTCCGGGAGCTGCAGTTCTCCTCGGCCCTGGGCCTGAGCGTGGCCCTGTTCGCGGTGATCGGCCTCTCCGAGCGGCAGAAGGCCAAGAATGCGGCCCAGCTGGAGGCGGCCCGGGCGGAGGCCGAGCAGCAGGGGGCGCGCCAGCGCGAGATGCTCCAGCGGGTGACGGCCCTCATCCACGAGGACCACGAGGCCATCCGCCGGATCACGGAGAACATGCGGGACATGACCCGGGCGGTGGCCGACCAGCAGAGGGCCTTCCACGACATCGAGGCGGCGCTTGCCGAACTGGGCCGCCTGGTGGCCCGCAACACGGAGAGCGCCGGGGAATCCTCTGAGCACGCCCATTCCGCGGAGCAGCAGGCCCTGGCGGGCGGTGAGCGGATGCGGGCGAGCCTCGAGGCCATCGACGCCCTGGTGGAGGCGGGCCACCACACCAGCCGAACCATCGCCGATCTCGGCGCCAAGGGCGACCAGATCGGATCCATCGTCCAGGTCATCGAGGAGATCGCCCACCAGACCAACCTCCTGGCCCTCAACGCGGCCATCGAGGCGGCCCATGCGGGGACCCACGGCAAGGGCTTCGCCGTGGTGGCCGAGGAGGTGCGGAAGCTGGCGGAGCGCACCCAGCAGGCCACCCAGGAAATCGGATCCCAGATCGGCCAGGTGATCGCCGGCACCCGCGAGGCCATCACCACCCTGGAGGCCAGCGGCGGGCGGCTGGATGCCAGCCAACGGGATTCCCGGGCCCTGGCGGAGGCCCTGGGGGGGATCATCGGCTCCTCCCAGGCCGCCGCCCGCATGATCGGGGGCATGGCCGAGACCAGCGAGCGGCAGCGCGCCTCGGCCGCGGCCGTGGACGCGGCCTTCCGCGGCATGCGCGGCGCCACGGACACCGTGGGCCAGGCCACGGAGGGCGTAGGCCAGGCCCTGGAGGCGCTGGAGCGCCAGCTGGACGAGCTGGAGGGTTTCCTGGCGGGGCTGGGGTCCGCGGAGGGCTGATCAGGCCCCGGCTGTCACCGGGGCGGAGCCCTTCCACCGCGCCAGGAGGAGGATGGCGGTGCCGCAGACCAGCACGCAGGGCAGGCTGGCCTCCAGTCCAAAGGCCCCACCCGTGAGCCACTCGGGCCGGCCGTGGAAGACCGGGGTCCACCACCCGGCCTCGGCGTTTCCGCTGACTCCGAAGCCGAAGAGGGTGCCCTGGGTCCAGTTCCAGCCCAGGTGGATGCCGATGGGCAGGGCCAGGCTGCCGGTGCGGAGGTAGGCGAGGCCCAGGAGGAGGGCCGCGAGGGCGATGTTCACCGTGGCCCAGATCCGCGTGGCGCCGGTCATGCCGGGGTTGCCCCAGTGGACCAGGGCGAAGGCCAGGGCGAAGAGGATCTGGGCCGCAGGCACGCCCACGCCCCGGATGAGCCGCTGGAAGGCGTAGCCGCGGAAGCCGGTCTCCTCCGCGAAGCCCACGCCCAGGTAGAGCAGGAGACCCTTGGCCAGGGCGCCGAACCCGACGCCCGGGGTGCGGGTCCAGTGGAAGCCCCCCAGGGCGAGGACCACCAGCGCGGTCGTGCCCATGAGGGCGAAGCCCCCCAGGGCGCCGAGGGCCACTTCCCGGCCCCACCGGCGATCGAGCCGGTAGCCGATGGCCGCGAGGGGCGTGCCCTCGAGGCGGAGGCAGGCCCAGGCGGCGCCGAGGAAGATCAGGAACTCGATCCAGGGACCCGCCCCGGCAGGACGGAGGGCCTTGGGCACCATGCCGTAGGCGAAGCTCAGGATGAATCCCAGGGCCAGCGTGCATGCGACGTAGCCGGCGACCTTCCAGCCGTTGCGGACGCGGTGCTGGTCATCGAAAAAGACGGGGGGCATGTCGGCTCCGGAAAGCAGGGCTACGAGCTTTGGGCGGGCCGGTTGAGGCCCGGAGCCGCAGCGAATCCCTTCGGGCATGGGGGAGGGTCAGCGGGTGGCGGAGCCGGACCTGCCCGCATCCGCGTAGGCGAGGGCCAGGGCGTTCCACATCCGCTCCTCCTTCGGATCGGCAGCGGCGGCGCGGGCAAACCAGCGGGCGGCCAGGTCCGCCAGGCCTGCCTTCCGGGCGGCCAGGCCCAGGTCGAAGCAGTCGTGCCAGTCCCGGGGGAGGCCCTTGGGGTCCGCCTCCCAGGCCCGCTCGGCCCAGCGGGTGCCGAGGTCTCCGAGACCGGCCCGGAACGCGGCGAGGGCGAAGTCCTTGAGGTTGTCCGTGTCCTTGGGGGCGATCTGCTGGACATGGGCCATCATGGCCTCGGCCTCGGGCAGGAGGCCAGCCTCCAGCAGGTCGATGGCCGCGAGCTTCTGGGGACGGTCGGCCTTCGGATCCGCCTCCAGCATCTGCCGGTGGGCCTTCAGGGCCTCGGCCTTGAAGCCGTTGTGCAGCCAGGCGAGGGCGACGAGCCGGTAGGTCTCGCCGTCCTTCCAGTCCAGGGCCACGGCCCGCTCGAAGGTCTCCTCCGCCCGCTTGCGGTCCCCGCCCGCCAGGAAGGCACGGCCGTACTCCGCCATGAGCCGGCTGTCCTTGGCCTTCAGGGTCAGGGC
>DASVZU010000178.1:0-14373 GCA_036391515.1 Holophagaceae bacterium | reverse complement strand
GGGGGGGATCCCCCCACCAGGCGCCCCATGCCCCTCCTCCCCCCCTTCCTCCGCCGCCCTGGCCGCCTTGCTGCGGCGCTGATGCTGGCCCTGGGGATCCCGGTCTCCCTCGGCGGATTCTTCCTGGCGCGGGAGGCCCATCGGAGCGAGGTTCAGGCCTCCTTCCAGACGGTGGCCCAGTACCGGGCCGAGCTGGTGAGCGAGGGCCTGCAGCACGGTTTCGAGACGGTGCTGGTGCTGAGGGATTTCATGGAAGCCGGGCCGGTCGACCGGGAGGCCTTCCAGGCCTTCGCCGGCCCAGTCCTCAGCCGCCGCCCCTACCTCCAGGCGCTCCAGTGGCTGCCGGAGGTGGATCCGGGGAACCGCGCGGCGCTGGAGGCGGAAGCTCGGCGGGCGTACGCCGGGTTCCGCTTCTTCGGCATGGACGCAAGGGGAAAGCCCACGCCCTTGCCCCAGGACGCCACCTTCCACGCGGTGGACTTCGTCGCGCCGCTTTCCGGGAACGAGCCGGCCCTGGGGTTCTGCGCCCGGCACCTCGCCACGCGGGAGGAGGCGCTGGCCCGCGCCCTCGAGACGGGGACCCTCTCCTCCAGCGGGCGGATCCGGCTCATCCAGGAGACCGCTGACCAGAACGGGCTGCTGGTGATGGCCTCCGTCCCCGGCCGCGCGGGCCGGCCGCCCGGGGTGGTCCAGGGTGTCTTCCGGACCGGGGACCTGGTCCACAAGTCCCTGGCCGGTGCCCCCCCGGAGGGCGTGGTGGTGCGCCTGATCGACGGGAGTGCTCCGGCGGCCGAATCAGTCCTCCACATCGAACCCTCGCCCCTCCCGCCCCGGGAGAGCGGCGACTCCAGCCTCCGGCTCGTCCACGGCTTCGACCAGGCGGGCCGCCACTGGCGCGTCCTGGTGACCCCGGCGCCCGGCTACTTCGTCGTGGGGGCGGGCCTCCGGGCCTGGGGGGTCCTGGCCGGAAGCCTGGCCTTCTTCGGCCTCCTGGCGGGGTACCTCCGGACCCTGCTCGCCCGGCAGGCCGAGGTGCACACCCTGGTCGAGGCCCGCACCCGGGAGCTGGCGGAGGAGGTGGCGAGCCATCGACAGGACGCGGAAGCCCTGCGGGCCAGCGAGGCCCGGTTCCGGCACCTGGTGGAGGTGATGGGCGAGGGCATGTGGGTGCTGGATCCGGAGGGGAACACCACCTTCGTCAACCGGCGCATGCGGGAGATCCTGGGCTACAGCCCCGAGGAGATGACGGGCCGGCCCCTCACGGATTTCATGTTCGCCGAGGACTTCGGCACCGCCGATCGGAATATGGCGCAACGGCGGGCGGGGGTCGGCTCCCAGCACGATTTCCGCTTCCGGCGGAAGGACGGCTCCGAGGTGTGGACCATCGTCACGGCCAACCCGGTCAAGGACGAGACCGGCCGGGTGGTGAGCGTCCTGGGCATGATCACGGACATCACCGAGCGGCGGCGGATCGAGGAGGCCCAGCTGCAGAGCCAGAAGCTGGAAAGCCTCGGCGTTCTGGCGGGCGGCATCGCCCACGACTTCAACAACCTGCTGACGGCCATCCTGGGGAACATCAACCTGGCCCAGCTCTGCCTCCCGCGCATCTCCCCGGCCTGGCCCTACCTCGAGAACCTGGAGAAGTCGGTCCACCGCGCCACGAACCTCACCCGGCAGATGCTGGCCTACTCGGGCCGGGGCCGCTTCGTCATGGCCCCCATGGACCTGAACCAGGCGGTGGAGGAGATGGCCCATCTGCTGGGCGTGTCCATCTCCAAGAAGGTGGCCCTCCGTTTCCAGCTCCAGCCGGGGCTGCCCGCCATGATGGCCGAGGCCTCCCAGATCCAGCAGGTGATCATGAACCTGGTGACCAACGCCTCCGAGGCCATCGGCGAAGCCGAGGGCCTGGTGGCGATCCGCACGGGCACCCAGGCCTACACCGCCGAGGACCTGGCCCGGGACTTCCCCGGCCAGGCCCTCGCCCCCGGGACCTTCCTCGTCCTGGAGGTCTCGGACAACGGGCAGGGCATGGATGCGGAGACTCAGGCCCGCATCTTCGAGCCCTTCTTCACCACCAAGTTCACGGGCCGGGGCCTCGGCCTCTCCGCCATCCAGGGGATCGTGCGGGGGCACCGGGGGGGCATCCGCGTCTACAGCGAGCTGGGCAAGGGCACCACGTTCAAGCTGATCTTCCCCGCGGGGTCGGACCCGGTTCCAGCGACCACCCCGGCGGAAGAGACCGAGAGCTGGCAGGGCAGCGGTACCCTCCTGGTGGTGGATGACGAGGAGGAGGTCCGCACCATCGCGGAGGCCCTGCTGCGGTCCCTGGGTTTCGAGGTGGTCCTGGCCGCTGATGGCCTCGAGGCGCTGGAGGCCTACCGGAAGGCGGGAGGGAAGATCCGGGCCGTCCTCATGGATCTCACCATGCCCCACATGGACGGCGTGGAGACCTTCCGCGAACTGCGGCGCCTGGATCCGGACTGCCGGGTGATCCTCACCAGCGGCTACAACGAACAGGAGGCCATCCACGAGTTCCTCGGGAAGGGCCTCGCGGGCTTCGTCCAGAAGCCCTTCCTCCGCGACGACCTGTCGAGGGCCCTGCGCAAGGCGCTGGAGGACGGACCCTCATCCTAGGCCGAGGACTTCGCGCAGGGCCGCGGCCAGGGCCTCGACCTCCCCCTCCTCGAGATGGGCGCCGGTGGTGATGCGCAGCCGGGCGGAGCCCTCGGGCACCGTGGGGGGGCGTACGGCCCGCACGTCGAAGCCCCGGTCCTGCAGGGCCAGGGCCAGGCGCATGGCCGCGGCGTCCGCGCCCACCGGCACGGGCACGATGGCGGAGGGGGCATCCGGCAGGCCCAGGGCCTCCCGCAGGTGGCGCGCGCGGCCCAGGGCCCGGGCGCGCCGCCAGGGTTCGGCCCGGGCGATCCGCACCCCTTCGAGGGCGGCGCCCACCACCGGCGGGGGCAGGGCGGTGGAGAAGATGAAGCCCCGGGCCGTGTTCAGCAGATGCTCCCGGAGTTCTCCGTCGGCGCAGACAAAGGCCCCGAAGGCCCCCAGGGCTTTCCCGAGGGTGCCCATGACCAGGGGCACCTGGCCGGCCACCCCTTGGTGCTCCGCCAGCCCGGCGCCGGAGGCCCCCAGGAGCCCCGTGGCGTGGGCCTCGTCCACGAGGAGCAGGGCCCCGGAGCGGCGGCAGAGGTCCAGCAGGCCGGGCAGGTCGGCGGCGTCCCCGTCCATGCTGAATACGGCGTCCGTGGCCACCAGGGCCAGGGCTCCGGGGGCCGCCTCCGCCTGCCAGGCCGCCATCCGTTCCGCCAGCTCGGCCAGGTCCAGGTGTCGGTACACCTGCACGGTGGCGCCCCCCGCCCTGGCCAGGCGGCAGCCGTCCACCAGGGAGGCGTGGTTCAGGGCGTCCGAGAAGACGGCGTCCCCGGGGCCGAGGAGGGCCGGCAGGAGGGTGGCGTTGGCCTGGTAGCCCGTGTTGAAGAGGAGGCAGGCCCCGGTTCCCTTCCAGGCGGCCAGCTCGGCCTCCAGCGCTGTGTGGAGGGGGGTGGTCCCCCGCAGCAGGCGGGCGGCCCCCATGCCCGCGCCGTGGGCCCTGGCGGCGGCTGCGGCCGCCTCGGCCAGGCGCGGGTCGCGCCGGAGGCCCAGGTAGTCGTTGGAGCAGAAGTCCACCCCGGCGGGGGGGTGGATGGCGCGTTCGCGGCCCTGGGCCCGGCGGCGCTCGGCGGACCGGTGGAGGCGGTCGCGCCAGGGGGCGGGGATCGGGGAATCGGCCATGGGGACTCTTCGGGGGCGGAACTTCGGGGGCGCTGGAGGCAGGGTAAGGCGAGGGGGAATGCTAGGATCTATGGGGGATCCTCAGTGGGATCTCCCCCCCTGGAGCGTGGCATGGAATATCAGCAGCCGTGGCAGCAGGTCTCCGCCGGAGCGCGGGATCGTGCCGCTTTTATCCGAAGCGTCTATCTGTGGCTCATGGGCGGATTCGCCGTGGCGGCCCTCGGGGCCGTCAGCGCGCCGATGGTGGCCCGGGCCCTGGTGCCCGTGGTGGGCAGCTTCTTCGGCTGGGTGCTCTTCGGCGTGCAGTTCGGAACCCTCCTCTTCGCCTCGGCGGTGCGCCGCCGCCAGCCCCTGAACCGGCTGGCCTTCGCCCTCTTCACCTTCGTCTCCGGCGTCATCGCGGGCCTGGTGGCCCTGGTGGTGGCCGAGGGCGCGGGCTTCCAGCCCGTGCTCACCGCCTTCGGGATGACGGGCGGGGTGTTCCTCACCCTCACCGCCACCGCCTTCGTGAGCAAGAAGGACTTCAGCTTCCTGCGGAACTTCGTCATCGTCGGCATCGCCGTGATGTTCTTCGGGGGGCTGGCCGCGGCCATCTTCCACCTGGAGGCCTTCGGCCTGGTGATCTCCGGGGTGGCCGTCATCGCCTGCTCCGCCAAGCTCCTCTGGGACACCTCCACCATGCTCCGCACGGAGGATTTCAGCGATCCCGCGGGCTTCGCCCTGGCCCTCTTCGTGAGCCTCTACAACATCCTCATCGCCCTCATGAACCTCCTGGGCGGCGGCCGCCGCCGCTAGGCCCACCCTCCGAATCCAAGGATCCCCATGCTCCGTGCCTCGCTCATTCCCCTGATCGCCCTCGGCCTCGCCGCCCAGGAGGCCGCCAAGCCCGCGCCCGCCGCGGCGCCCACGCCCCAGGCCGTGTCGCCGGCCCAGCCCAAGCCCGAGGACGTGATCGTAGCCACGGTGGGCGGCGAGCCCATCACCGAGGCCGACTTCCGGGCCGCCTTCCGCATCCTCCCGCGACAGGAGCAGATGCAGCTGCTCATGCTCCAGGGGGGCAAGGAGGAGTTCATCAAGCGCATGGCCGAGAGCAAGCTCCTGGCCGTGAAGGCCAGGAAGATGGGCCTGGACAAGACGCCGGACTTCCAGCGCACCCTCGACCGCACCAAGGACGACCTCCTGGCCCGGGAGTTCCTGACCCAGGAGGGTGAGGCCCTCCAGGCCAAGCTGAAGCTCTCCGACACGGACGTGAAGGCCTACTACGACGCCCACCCCGACAAGTTCAAGCAGCCCGAGCTGGTGAGCGTGCGCCACATCCTCGTGGCCGTGAAGCGCGACCCCAAGGAGAAGGAGGGCCTCACGGACGCCGAGGCGAAGCAGCACATCGCCAAGCTCCAGGCCGACCTCAAGAAGGGCATGAAGTTCGAGGACCTCGCCAAGAAGTTCAGCGACGACCCCGGCAGCAAGGAGAAAGGCGGCCTCTACACGGACGTGGATCCCTCCAGCTGGGACCCCGCCTTCGCCAAGGCGGCCATGACCCAGCCCATCGGCAAGGTGGGGGCCCCGGTGAAATCCCAGTACGGCTACCACCTGATCAAGGTCGAGGGCCGCAAGCCCGCCCGGCAGGTGCCCTTCGAGGAGGCCAAGGCCGAGGCCCAGCAGATGGCCGAGCGGGACCGCCAGGGCGAGGTGTGGGAACAGCTCATGGACGGCCTGAAGAAGGAGATCCCGTTCGAGCTGGCCAAGCCCGCGCCCTCGGACGCGTCCAAGGCCCAGCCCGCCCCCGCCAAGGGCGCGGAGGCGCCGAAGCCCGCCCCGGCGCAGGGAGGTGCCCATTGAGGCGCGCCACCCTGGCCCTCGTCCTCGTTCCCGCCCTGCTGTCGGCGGCGGCGCCGGACGTGCGTGACGAGATCCTGGTCATCGTCAACAGCCACATCATCACCAAGCACCAGTTCGAGCAGTCCGTGGAGCAGCAGAACGCGGCCCTCTACCGCGAGTTCTCCGGCAAGGAGCTGGACGCGAAGCTGAAGGACGCCCGGGAGAAGACGCTGCAGGGCCTCATCGATGCGTACCTGCTGGACGACAAGGCCGCCGAGCTGGGCTCGCCCATCACGGACGCCTACGTGCAGGCCAACATCGACGCCATCAAGAAGGAGAACAAGTTCGCCTCCGATGCCGACCTCGAGCGGGCCCTCCGGACCAGCCTCGGCATCACCCTGGAGGAGTTCACGAAGCGCCAGAAGGAGCAGGCCACGCAGCAGTTCGTGCTGCAGCGGGAGGTCTTCTCCAAGGTGGCGGTCGAGGACAACGAGCTGCGGGCCTACTACGAGGACCACAAGGACGAGTACCGTCTCCCCACCCGCTTCCGCATCCGGGAGCTGGTGCTGGCCAAGGGCGCCTCGGAGGCCGACCAGGCCGCGGCCAAGGCGAAGGTCGCCGAGATCCAGGCGGCCCTGAAGGCGGGCAAGCCCTTCGAGGAGCTGGTGAAGGCCTACTCCACCAGCCCCAGCAAGGACACCGGCGGCGACCTGGGCTGGCTGGCCAAGGGCCTGCTCCGGCCCAGCATCGAGGATGCGGCGGTGAAGCTCAAGCCGGAGCAGGTCTCCGGGCCCATCGAGACGGACAAGGACATCTACCTCGTCCAGCTCATCGCCCTGGAGGATGCCCCCGTCAAGGCCTTCGCCGAGGTGAAGGACGCCATCATGAAGAAGCTCCAGGAGCCCAAGGCCCAGAACGCCATCGAGCAGTACCTGTCGGATCTCCGCATGCGCGCCAACATCCGCTACATGGTGCCGAAGGACCAGATCCTGAAGGGATGACCATGAGGCTGGACGCCTACCTCAAGAAGAGCCTGCTCATCAAGCGACGGGAGCTGGCCAACCAGCTCTGCGACGAGGGGATGGTGCGGGTGAACGGGACGCCGAGGCGGGCCAGCCACGAGGTGAAGGTCCAGGATGAGCTGGAGTTTCCCCTCTACAACCGGGTGCTCAAGGTGCGGGTGCTCGCCCTGCCCGAGGGGAACGTCAAGAAGGCGGACCAGTGGGCGCTCTTCGAGGTGCTGGAGGACAAGCGCCTGCCCCTCGACCTGGGCTACGGCGAGGAGGACCCCTTCAGCGCGCCCCCGAAGCCGCCGCGCAACCACTGAGGCCGCGCGGCCCTATCCTGGGAGCTGACCCGGAGCCGCCATGGCCGACCAGCCCCAGATCCGCAGCCTGAAGGAGGGGGATCCCT
Source organism: Holophagaceae bacterium (assembly GCA_036391515.1). Classification (GTDB taxonomy): domain Bacteria; phylum Acidobacteriota; class Holophagae; order Holophagales; family Holophagaceae; genus Geothrix. Next base: position 7,362 of record DASVZU010000178.1, on the reverse strand, counting down.
TCGCGGGCATCCTCCTGGCCCAAGAGGCCGCGTTCAAGACCAGTTCCAAGGGCAGCGAGTACCTGGAGCTGAAGCTCTCGGACGCATCCGGGGACCTCAAGGCCTTCCTCTGGGACCTGCGGGCCGTGGAGGGGGCCCTGGAGCCCATCCAGGCCGACGCCTTCCTCTGGGTGAAGGGCGCCGCCACCAGCTACAACGGGCGCCTCCAGCTCCGTCTGGACAAGGTCCGGTTCACGCCGGACGCCGAGGTGGAGGACGTGGCCCGCTTCTTCCCCGTGAGCGCCCGTCCCGTTCCCGAGATGCTGGCCGAGCTGGACGCCCGCCTCGCCGCCGTGGCGGATCCCTGGATCCGCCAACTTCTCACCGCCCTCTTCGTGGCCGATGCGGACCTGCGGCGGGCCTTCGCCACGGCGCCCGCGGCCAAGTCCATGCACCACGTCTACCTGGGGGGCCTGCTGGAGCACACCCTCTCCATCCTGGGCATGGCCGCCCGGGCCTGCGACCACTACCCCGAGCTGAACCGGGATCTCGTGGCCGCCGGGGTGCTGCTGCACGATGTGGGCAAGACCGCCGAGCTCAGCTACCAGCGCGGCTTCGGCTACACCGACATGGGCAACCTCCTGGGCCACATCCCCATCGAGGCGGAGTGGATCAACCGGGAGGTGGGCAAGATCCCCGGCTTCCCGGAGGAGCTGCGCCTGCAGATCCTGCACATCGTCCTGAGCCATCACGGCCGCCTGGAGTACGGTTCCCCCGTGCTGCCGAAGACCCCAGAGGCCCTTCTCGTCCACTACCTGGACGACCTGGACGGCAAGCTCGAAGTGATGTTCCGCGCCCTCCGGGAAGAGGGTCCCGGTGCCTGGAGCCCCTACAACCGGGCCCTGGACCGGATGATCTACCGGACCCGGTGGCCCAAGGTGGGGCCCGTTCAGGAGTGAACAGGGGCATCGGAAAGCGACCACTTGTGGACATAGATCTATGGACCTGGGCAGGAGGAGCCCGGCAAAATGCTGGCGCAAGTGCTGCCGGAGCAGGGCCTAGGTCGGAGGGGAGTCGGTAGAAAATTCCTGGCACGGCTCTGGCTCTGAGGGGGACTCCCGATCCATCGAGGTGCCCGATGAAGCTCTCCCGCAAGGCCAAGCGCTACGACGACTCCGTGCTTCCCGGCGAGTTCCAGGGCTTCGAGAGCTTCCGCGAGGCGGATGTGGAGCTGGACGGGACCCTGGAGGGCTTCCTCCGGCGCTGCGAGGGCTGCGTGCAACTGGGCGAAGTGGTCCTGGAGCGCCACATCCCCAAGAAGCTGAGCTTCGCCAAGCTGAAGACCAAGGCCGAGAAGCTCATGGAACAGGTCAGCTACCTCAAGGAGCGCCTCGAGATCGTGGACCACGACCGGCGGGGCATGTACATCCAGCTGCGCAGCCTGCCGCCCTACAAGGACGACACCCAGATCCAGTTCAACGAGATCAGCATCGGGAAGAACAAGATCGTGGTGAAGCGGATCGCCTTCTACCGCAAGGAGGAGGTGAAGCAGCAGGTGCCCCTCCAGATTTCCGAAGGGGACCTCCAGCGCCTCCTGTCCGATATTCGACAGGCTATCGCCTAGGGCCGGTTTCCATTTGTAATTCCTGCCATGACTGCAAAAAGGGCGCCGTGGCGCCCTTTTTGATTCCGCTGCGCTGAAGGCGCCGGCTGATCTGGTTATGATGCACGGCTCGACGGGTCCCGGCATGCAACGCTGCCCCGCAGCGTCGCATGCCACCCATCAGAGCATCGCCATCCAGGAACCCGTCTCGCCGCCCCGGACGGGGCCCTCGGGGAGATCGCTCTCCTTGAAGAGGAAGTGGCTGCTGTTCCAGCTGCCGCAGCTGTCGCAGCGGTCGGCGTAGTCCTGGGTCTTGTGGCCGCAGACGGCGCATTCGAAGCGCAGCTTCAGCACGCCCAGGTTGCGGAGCAGCTGGCGGTACTCGTTCAGGGCGGCGTCCAGGCGGCCGCGCCGACTGTGGATCTTGGCCATGAAGAAGAAGAGGATGGGGCTGTACACCACCTGGCTGCGCACCTCCTGGAAGAGGTCCAGGGCCTCGTCCAGGATCTCCAGGCGGTAGAGCATCTTGCCCAGGAAGAATTTGGCGGTCGTGGCGTGCTTGGACGTGGCGGCCACCCTGCGCATGAGGGCCAGGCCATCCTCGGGGCGGCCCAGCTGGATGAAGTAGTCCTCGATCTCCTGGAGGAAGGTGCCCTCGCCGGTCTTGCGGAAGCCCTCGAGCCAAATCTCGAGGCCCTGGGCTTCCTGATCCTGGAGGATCATGCAGCGGCCAAGGCTGAGGTAGGCCGGGACGAACTCGGGTTCATCCTTGACCACCTGCTGGAACACCAGGGCGGCGTCCTTGAACTGGTCCGCCTCGACCTTGCCCATGCCCACCTGGTAGGCCAGGGCCGCGCCCTGGGCGCGCTCGCCCTGGGTGAGCTCGGTGCCGAAGTAGGCCTGGAGCTTCTTCTGGACCTCCAGGGCCTCGTCCCAGGCCTGCGCGTCCATGTGGAGCGCCCGGAGCCGGCGCCAGGCACGCAGGGCCTTCTTGGGATCGTCCGAGGCCAGCTTCTTCAGGACGCCGATGGCGGCCTCGCGGTTCCGGACGGCCACCAGGGCCTCGGCCAGCTGGTAGCGGGCCTCCACGATCTCGGGCTCCTCCAGGCTCAGGGTCTCGAAGAGCTTGACGGCCTGCTCGGCCTCGCCGGTCTTGATGAGGAGCTCGCCCAGCAGCAGCCGCGCGGGGACGTGCTGCTTCCGCTGATCGAGGATGGCCTCCAGGATGGGGCGGGCGTCCCGGGAGAGGCCGTGGGCCACGAGGTCGCGGGCCTCCTGCATCCGCTCGGAGATGCGCTTCACCAGGCGCGTGTCTGCCGAGGCGTTGAGCCCCTTCACCAGGCGCACGACCTCCATGATCCCGGTGTAGAGGATGTTGAGGAGGAAGCCCAGGAGGAAGGCCAGGAGGATGAGGCTCTGGAGCTTGATGCTCTCCCGGAAGATCACCACCTCGCGCACAAGCAGCTCGTGGTTGGCCAAGTAGACATTGCCCAGCACGAACAGCACGAAGGCGAGGAGGACGAAGAAGAACACGTTCACGAGACGCATGGGCAGTCCTCGAAAGGCTGCGCTTAGCATGACACGGGAGGGGCGGTCTTCAGTCCTCAGTCCTCAGGCCTTGTCGATCCAGTCCTTCGCCGCACGGAGATCCTCCCACACGGCCCGCCGCACCTCCTGGGTGTACTGGCGCAGGACATAGGCGGGATGGAACGTGGGCATCACGGGGATGCGCTGCCCGCCGAGCTCCAGCTGACGCCACTGGCCGCGGACCCGGGTGATGCCCTCGGCGACGCCGAGGAGCTCCCGGAGGGGCGTGGCGCCCAGGGTCACGATGACGGCCGGACGGATCAGCTCGATCTGCCGGTGCAGGTAGCCCAGGCAGGCCCGGGCCTCCTCCGGCAGGGGCGTGCGGTTGTCGGGCGGGCGGCACTTCACCACGTTCGCGATGTAGGTCTCCGCGCGCGTCAGGCCGATGGCGCCGATCATCTTGTCCAGCAGCTCGCCGGCCTTGCCCACGAAGGGGCGGCCCTGGAGGTCCTCGTCCCGGCCCGGACCCTCCCCCACGAACATGAGCCGGGCGGAGGGGCTGCCCTCCCCGAAGACGAACCGGATCCGCCCAGGGCCCAGGGGGCACTTCAGGCAGCCCTGGATGGCCGCCTCCAGGGCCTCCAGGGTGCCGGCCCCGGCGATGGCCTGGGGCGAGGGGCAGCCCACGGGATCCGCGGGGGGCTCGTACCGCGGCGCGGGCGGCGCGGCTGGCCGGGGTGCGGGCTGGGGCCGGGGGGAGGGCTCCACCCGCCGGGGCGCGGGCGGGGCGGACGCCACCTCGGGGCGGGGGGACCGGACCAGGCCCACCACCCCCAGCTCCTGCAGGGTGTCCCGCCAGGCTTCTAGGGGGGTGGGTTCCATAGGCCTCCAGCCTAGCGCGGAACCTCCGGGCCGCTTCGGGCATCCTAGACTCCGGAGCCGCGAATGGAGGAACGACAGCCCGAAACCCCCTTCGGAGACATGGAAGCCTTCCATGGCGCCTTCGCGGAGCTCTATCCCCGGCTGGTGAGCTATGCCCGGCGGTACGGGGCCACCTTCGCGGAGGACATCGCCCAGGAGGCCTTCGTCATCCTCATGCAGCGGGAGGAGCGCGTGGAGCATCCCACGGCCTTCCTCTACGGCACCGTGCGGACCCTCTCCCTGACCGAACGCAGGCCCATGAAGAACCAGAACCTCAGCCTGGAAGCCGTCACCGAGCCGGGACTCGCCGGCGGGGCGGACGACCAGGTGCTGAACCAGGAGGTGCGGGAGCGCATGCGGATGCTCTCGCCGACGTTCCGCGAAGCCCTGTGGCTCTTCGTGGTCGAGGGCCTCTCCATCCGCGAGATTGCCGACATCCTGGGCATTCCCGAGGCCACCGTGAAGACCCGCATCCACCGGGCCAAGGCCCAGCTCAAAGATCAGCTCAACCCTTCGGGAGGCGTGCATGTCCTGGTCTGATCCCGCCCGGCGCTTCGAACCCGCCGAGGATGTCCAACTGCGCGCTGAGCTTCGGGAGTTGCTCGGTCTCCAGCCCGCGCCCCAGCGCAGCGCAGCGCCCGTGACGGAGGAGCTGGCCGGCCTCGCCGAGGAACTCCGGAAGGAGGCCCTGCGCCGCCGCCGCACCGAGCGACGCCGTCCCTCCTGGGGCCTCATTGCCGCCGCGGCGCTGCCCCTGCTGGCTGCCCTGGCCGGCCTGGGGACCTGGGGGGTCCAGCAGAAGCAGCGGGCGGATGGCCTCGCAGCCCACGCCCAGCGCCAGGAGGCCGAACTGAACCGCCTGGCCGCCGCCAATGCCGCCGAGCTGGCCCGGGAACGGAAGGCCAAGGAGGACGCCCAGCAGCAGCTCCAGCTGGTGGCCCAGGCCCTGCCCAAGAAGTCCCTGCCCTACCTGGTCATTCCCGTCGAGAAGCCCCTGCGCATCCAGGGCGAGGACTACCAGCGGGTGAAGGAGAAGCCGGGGCAGTAGGCGGCACGTTCCTGGCATAGTCGAGGGCAAGGTGTGCCCATGGAAAGCAACTCTCTGCTCCTCCTCATCCTCCTGCTCGCGGCCCTGTCCACGATCCTCGCGGGCATGGGGGTCTTCAGCAACAGCCGGCCCCCCGACCCCCGCCTGAATCAGGTCGCCACCGACCTGGAAGACCTCAAGAACATGGTCGCCCAGCTCCAGAAGGCCGTGCTCCAGACGGAGCGGAAGCTGGAGAAGGAGGTCCAGATCGGCCGGAACGAGACCCGCGAGGTCATCGAGAAGCTGGCCGACGCCCTCGACAAGCGGCTCAAGGAGCTGGTGGGGTAGGGATCCGCCCCTACCCGGCCTGGCTGTGATTGGCCGGGGCCCAGCCCCGCTCGTTCAGGAGCTTCACGCCCTGGATGCGGGTGAGGCGGAAGGCCATCTCCTCCTGGTGCAGGTGGCAGAAGGCCAGCAGATGGTCTTCCTGGATGGCCCGCGGGGAGACGCGCCGGAGCTGGGTCCGGTGGGCGGCGGGGGGCAGGTAGGTGAGTTCCACCATGAGGGTGTGGCCTGCGGCGTACTCGAGGATGCGCTGCACCTCCTCGGCCAGCTGATCCTCGCCGCCCAGGTGCAGCATGGGGATGCGGCGCTGGACCTCCTGGTAGAGAGCCGGGTCCTCGTCGTGGAGGCGTTGCAGGGCGGAGCGCACCATCTGCTGGACGGGCTCCAGGTGGTGGTTCATGCCCTTCTCGTCCACGAAGGCCAGGGCCGCCAGGGCCCACAGGTAGAGCTTCTCGTCCGAATCCAGGCTCATGGCCAGGAAGCGGCCGGGCTTGGGCAGGAACCCCGCCTGCTTGAGGAGGGCGTGGGCATTGCCGTCCCCGCGAACCTCCAGCACGGTGTCCGAGAGGGGGGCGAGCTTCAGGGGGGACAGCTCCGGCCGCAGCTTCAGCTCGTCCGCCAGATGGGGCGTCCGGGCCCGCACGAGGCGAACGCCCTGATGGACCTCCACCTCCCCCACCCGGCGGGACAGGTCATCCAGGAGCTGGACGAGGGGCTGGGGCAGGGCCAGGGCCGGGGCCCCCAGGCGCTGGGACAACTCCTCCAGGGGCACGCCCGATTCCAGGGCCCGCACCAGAGTGGCGTGGCTGATGCGGAAGCTGCCCATGGCGTCCAGGGACTCCACGTCCGCCAGCTGGGCCAGCTGGAGCAGACGGTGGGGGTTCTGGAGGAGGGGCGTGAGCAGCTCCAGGGTGGGCTGGAGGATCAGGGGCTGGTCCGGGTCCAGGGGCTGCCAATGGGGGGCCGTGCCCTTCAGGTCCCGCAGCAGGTACTCGTGGGCCAGGGCCTCCCCATGCTCGGTGAGGGCCAGGTGGGCCACGTCCTGGTCGCATCGGATGATGCCCATCCGGTTCAGGAAGGGGAGGAAGACGGTGCGGGTGCGCTCCTCATCCAGGGGATGCAGGGTCCTGAGGAAGGCGAGGAAGGGCTGGGTGGCCAGGGTCTGGCCACGCCGCTCCAGCAGGTGCTGGACGAGGAAGTGGCGGTCCTCCGCCGGAGGCATGCCCCAGGCCTTCAGGTCATGCTCGAGGAGGCTGGCGAAGGCCCGCTCCGCGACCCAGCGGGGCGGGTGGCTGGTCACGGCGGGCAGGAGCGTCTCCACCCGGCCATCGCGGTTCCACAGGAGGCCCAGCCGGTGCAGGAGGGTGAAGAGCAGGGTCGCGTCCTGCTCCTCCTGGAGCATGGCGTTCCGGTGCAGGAGCTGGGAGAGCTCTTTCTTGGCCGGCAGCCCGCCCTTCAGGACCCGGATGCCCGCCACGCAGCGCAGCAGGACGCTGGTGAGGGCCAGGGAGAACCGGTAGGGTTCCGCGGGGCGGAGCTTCGCCCCCTCCGGGGCCTGGAAGCTCAGCGCCCCGTCATCGAAATCCTCCAGGGCGTCGGCCACGCGTTCGGGCACCGCCCAGCCTTCCCCATCCGGGAGGATGAGGCCGAGGCCCGCCAGGACCGCCAGGGTTTCCGCCGGCGGCAGCGCACCGTCGGCGACCAGGTGCTTGAGGGCCAGGAGCGCGTCCGTCGCCAGGTCCGCCAGGGCATCGGAGAGCCGCTTGTGGTCCTCCAGGTGGAAGACCATGGTCTTCAGCAGGCGCTTGCGGCCCTCGGGGCCTTCTTCCCAGCGGATGGGGATCGGCAGGTGACGCCGCTCGCAGATGACCCGGAGCTGCTCGTCGGAACAGTTCGAGAGGAGCTGGTAATGCGGCAGCGGCATGAGCACCCGGGTACAGATGATCCTCCAGTGTCCCAC
>DASVZU010000177.1:0-4710 GCA_036391515.1 Holophagaceae bacterium | reverse complement strand
TCCCGCACGTCGGCCAGGCACTGGCCCACCAGCCGCTCATTGGTGTGGGGGCCGTACATGTCGGCGGTGTCGAAGAAGGTGACGCCGCGTTCCACGGCCCGGCGGATCGTTGCGGCCGATTCCGCCTCGTCCCGGCCGCCGTAGAAGTCGGACATGCCCATGCATCCCAGGCCGAGGGCCGAGACCGTCAATCCCTGGTTTCCGAGCTGGCGCATCTGCATGGAAGCCTCCCGCGTGAACGAGTATGCCCCCGTTGCGTCCGGCAGGTGCCTCTGGAAAAGAGGAAGGGCCGCGGGAAACCGTTCCCCGCGGCCCTTCCTGGTGGCAGGACGTTCAGCGGTGCTCGATGATGTCTGCGGCCTCGAAGCGAACCTTGGGGGTGTTGGCGTACTTGTCGTCCGCGGCGCGATAGCCCGCGGGGCAGGCGGCGAGCGTCCGGAAGCCGGTGCCCTTCAGGCCGAGGATCTCGTCGTACTTGGCGGGATCCAGGCCCTCGATGGGGCAGGTGTCGATGCCCATCAGGGCGGCGGCGGTCATGAAGTTGCCGAAGGCGATGTAGACCTGCCGGGCAGCCCACTCGCCGATGACGGCGTGGCGGGGGCCGTTGACCAGGTCGCCCATCATGAAGCCCTTGTACCCGGCCAGGCTCTCCGGGGTGACACCGCGCACCTCGGCGATGCGGGCCACGAAGCGGTCCACGTCGGCCTCGGCGATGTCATCCTTGGCCAGGAACACCACGAGGTGGCTGCAGTCCTCGATCTGGGACTGGTTCCAGGAGGCGGGCCGGAGCTTCGCCTTGAGGGCGGGGTCGGTCACCACCAGGAACTTCCAGGGCTGGAGGCCGTAGCTGGAAGGGGTCAGGACGAGGGCCTGCTCGAGGGTGGCCCATTCGGCTGCGGAGATCTTCTTCGATGGGTCGAACTTCTTGGTGGCGTAGCGCCACTGCAGGGCGTCCAGGAGGGAGGTCGGGGCGGTGGGGGTCACGGATTCCTCAATAAGTGGGTCGGGGTGGATCAGAGGGCCTGCTGGATGAAGGTCTCGAGCTGGGCCTTGGGCAGGGCGCCGATGACCTTGTCCACGGGCTGCCCGTCCTTCATGAGCAGCAGGGTGGGCATGCTCAGGATGTCGTAGGCCTCGGAAGTCTTCGGGTTGTCGTCCACGTTCACGCGGAAGAAGGCCACGCGGCCCTTGAACTGCTCGGCCAGCTGGTCCACCAGCGGGGAGACCTCGCGGCAGGGGGCGCACCAGGCGGCCCAGAAGTCGACGAGGGAGACCCCCTTGGCCACGGCGCTGTCGAAACCGGCGTCGTTGAGGGACTGGACGAGATCGGACATGGTCGGTTCCTCCGGATGAGACCAGGCTTCCAGGGTAGCCGCCGGAGGGCTGATTCCTGTCATGGATGATGCTTTCAGGCGCCCTTGGCCCAGCGGGCCGCCGAAACGGCCACGCGCCGGCCCAGGGTTTGGGCGCCGAGCCGATCTTGGTCATTCGGCTCCACTTCAGGCGGGACCTGCCCTGCCTGGGCCATGACGCCGCTGAAGCTGCCCAGGCGGTTGGTGCCCCGGTCGTTCTGGGGCAGATCCGTCATGCCGATCCACACCATGCCGTGCTGCATGGCGAAGATCATCAGGGACTGGATCGTGTTCAGCTTGTCGCCGCTGGGGCTGCCGCTGATGGTGAAGCCGGCGGCCAGCTTGTCCTGCCACTTCCGCTCGTACCAGGCCTTCGAGCTGGCGTCCATGAACACCTTGAAGGGGCCGCTCACGTTGCCCATGTAGGTGGGGCTGCCGAAGACGATGGCGTCGGCGGCCTCCAGGTCGGCCCAGCGGCTCTCGACCTCCTCCACCGGGATGAGCTGCGCCTGCGTGCCGGCCACCTGCTCGGCGCCGGCCTTGACCTGCTCGGCCAGCACCTTCGTGTGGCCGTACCCGCTGTGGAAGACGATGGCTATCCTGGACATCTGGGCTTTCCTCCGGGGGCTTGCGATCTCGAAGCCTGTGGCACAATGGTTGGGTGCTTACGAACGAAAAGAAAGTAGGCACCTTCTTGGAAGGTAGGCACCCCATGGTTAGCAAGGCGTGTTCCCTGCATCCCAACGTCCTCAGCGCCGAGTGCCCCACCCGCAAGGTGCTGGACCTCATCGCCGACAAGTGGACCACCCTGGTCATCTACCTGCTGGCCCGGGGGCGGCAGCGCTACGGCGACCTGCACCGCCAGATCGGGGGCATCAGCCAGAAGATGCTCACCCAGACGCTGCGCAAGCTGGAGCGGGACGGCCTCGTGGCCCGCCATGTCTACCCCGAGGTGCCGCCCCGCACGGAGTACGAGCTCACGGCCCTGGGGCACACGCTCATCGAGCCCATGGGCGCTCTCTGCGCCTGGGCCGAGGGGCACCTGGGCGAGCTGGAGCAGTCCCGGCGGCGCTACGACGCCCTCCAGAAGAAGGCCAGCCTCAGCGCCTGATCCGGGCGAGGTCCTCCGGCCCATCCAGGTCCCAGGCCCCTTCCGGGAAGGGCAGGGTGATGGCGCCCTCCTGCAGCAGGATGGCCTTGGCGCCCCGGTCCCCCCGGAGATCCAGGAGGTCGGGGAGGAGCCGGGCGGGGAAGACCGCGGGGATGCCCAGGGTGTCGGCATAGGCGCAGGCGGCCGGGCGGCCGCCGGACTGGCGGAAGCGCTCCAGGAGGTCGCGCAGGAGGCCCGTGTCCACGGCGGGCTGGTCCACCCCGAGGAGCAGGACGGCCTCGACGCCGGCCGGCAGGGCGGCCAGCCCGGCCCGGATGGAGCTTGCCATGCCCTCCTCGGCCTCCGGGTTCGGGGTCACGAGAATGCCGAGATCCTCCAGCTCCGGGTCCCAGGGGCCCACCACCGCCACCACGGGGGTACAGCCGGCGGCCAGGGCCACCCGGGCCGCCCGCCGCAGCAGCGTCTCGCCATCCACGACCAGGAGGGCCTTGGGGCCGCCCATGCGTCTCCCGGCCCCAGCGGCGAGCACGACGGCGGCGATGCTCACGGGGTGCCCGCGGGCGCAGGCATGACGCGGAGCGACCCGGCCTCGCGTCCGGCCAACGAGGCCTGGATCTCCGCGAGGATGGCCAGGGCGATGGCCTCCGGGTCCCGCGCGCCCAGGTCCAGGCCCACGGGCGTGTGCAGGCGATCGTCGGCCGCGAGCCCTTCGGCGGCCAGTTCCGCCAGCAGCTTTGCGCCCCGGGCCCGGCTCCCCATGAGGCCGAGGTAGCCCGCGGCCGAGGGCAGCAGGAGGCGCAGGGCCTCCAGGTCCTTCGCGTAGTGGTGGGTCATGAGCACCACGGCGCTCCGGGCATCCAGGGGCAGGGTGGGGAGCGTGGCCGCGGGGTGGCCGGCCCGCACGGCGTCGGCCTCCGGGAACCGATCCGTCCGGGCGAAGGCGGGGCGGTGGTCCAGGACCCCCACAGTCCAGCCCAGTTCCTTCGCCATGCGGACCAGGGGGCGGCTGTCGTCCCCGGCCCCGAGGATCCAAAGGGCGATGGGAGCCGCGAAAGTCTCGAAGCATTCCTCGCGCCGACCAGGCGCGGATGCGCCTGGGCAGCTCGGAATGCTTCGCATTCCGAGCTTTTCCCGCGAAAGGTCGGTACGAATCCTCAGGGTGGTTCGGGAGGCCCAGGCCTCCTCGATCCAGCCCATCCAGTCGGGGAAGGCGGGGAGGGGTTCCACGAGGATGTCCAGCAGGCCCTCGCAGCCGCTGCCGCTGCCCCAGACGAGGTCGGCGTCGCCGCGGAGGTCGTAGCGCAGGAGGCGGGGCCGGCCCGAGGCCAGTACCTCGAGACCCCGGGCCTGAACCTCCCCCTCCAGGCAGCCGCCGCTGAGCGAGCCGCGCAGGGGCCCGTCCCGGTCCAGGAGCAGGCGGGCCCCGGGCTGGCGGTAGCTGGCGCCTTCGACGGCCACCAGGGTGGCCAGGACGAAGGGGCCCGGGCCCCGGCGGACGATCCGGAGGATGTCCTGGAGTTCCCTGGACATGCTCAGGCCAGGTCGGCGGGCGCGATGGGCAGCCGCCGCAGGCGCTTCCCGGTGGCGGCGAAGACCGCGTTCAGGACGGCGGGCAGGGTGACGGGCACGGGGGGCTCGCCCATGCCGGAGGGCGCCTCGCCGCTCGCCACCGTGTGGACTTCCACCTGCGGCATCTCCGGCAGGCGCAGCACGGGGAAGGTGTCGAAGTTCTCCTGCACCGCGCGGCCCTTCTCGAAGGTGATCTGCGAGAAGAGGGCCGAGACGCCCCAGGCGACGCCGCCCTCCACCTGGCCGGCCAGGTGGTCCGGATTGAGGACGATGCCGCAGTCCACCGCGGCCACCACGCGATGCACCCGGAGCTGGCCCTTCTCCACGGAGACCTCGGCCACCGTGGCGAGGTAGGTGCGCCGGTCGTAGGCGTGGCAGGCGAGGCCGAGGCCATGGCCCTTCGGCAGCGTCCGCCCCCAGCCGGCCTTCCCGGCCGCCAGCTCCAGCACCCGGCGGAGGCGGGCGATGTCCACGTCCTCCTCGCCCATCTTCACCTTCCCCCGCTTCCCGAGCAGCTCCAGGCGGTAGGCCAGGGGATCCTTCCCGGCGGCGATGTAGGTGCGCCGGTCGTAGGCGTGGCACGCGAGACCCAGGCCATGACCCTTCGGCAGCGTCCGCCCCCAGCCGGCCTTCCCGGCCGCCAGCTCCAGCACCCGGCGGAGGCGGGCGATGTCCACG
>DASVZU010000176.1:0-7000 GCA_036391515.1 Holophagaceae bacterium | reverse complement strand
GGGAAGCTGGGCACGGGCTTGCCCATGCCGTCCAGGCGCGTGCTGCCACCGGCGTGGTCGAAGTGCAGGTGGGTGAGGATGCAGAGCGTGATGTCCCCGGGCTTCACGCCGTGCTTCGCGAGGTTGGCGTCGAGGATGCCGCGGCCCTCGAACTTGAAGCGGGCCATGAAATCGTCGCTCTCCTTGTCGCCGTTGCCGTTGTCCACGAGGATGACGTGGCGCCTCCCGCCCACCTCGCCCCGGATCAGCAGGCAGTTGGTGGCCATGGGGATCTGGTTGTCCTCGTCGGCGGGGTAGAGCTTGTGCCACACCACCTTGGGCACCGTGCCGAACATGGCGCCGCCATCCAGCCGGAAGGTGCCGCCGCCGACGATCTGGACATCCCAGGGACCGAACTGCATGGGGACTCCTTCAGGAAAAGGCTGGAACCGCGAATGGCGCGAATGGGCGCGAACGGCGCAAACGAGGGCCAGGATTCTGCGGGGGGTGCCCTCATTCGCGCGCCCGGAGGGCGATTCGCGTCATTCGCGGTTGGATTTCAAAACGCCAGCACCTTGCGGGCGGCGACGAGCACCTTCTCGGCGTTGGGGAGGACGGCGCGCTCGAGGATGCGGTTGAAGCCCACGGGGGTGTACGTGGAGCCCACGCGCTCCACCGGCGCATCCAGCCAGGGGAAGCACTCGGAGGCGCAGATGGCCGCCAGCTCGCCGCCGAAGCCGCCGAAGACCTTGTCCTCGTGGGCAATGAGGACGCGGTGGGTCTTCTTCACGGAGCGGGCGATGGCCTCGGTGTCGAGGGGGCTCAGGCTGCGGAGATCCACCACCTCGGCGGACTTGCCCTCCTTCTCCAGCTTGGCCGCGGCCTCCAGGGCGAAGTGGACCGGCGTGCCGTAGGCGAGGATGGTGAGATCCGTGCCCTCGCGCCGGACGCGCGCCTTGCCGAAGGGCACGGCGAACCCAGGCGGCACCACGGCCTGGGCCATCTTGGCGTTGTAGAGGAACTTCGGCTCCAGGTAGAGGGTGGTCCCGCGGCTGCGCAGGGCCGTGCGGAGCAGGCCCGCGGCGTCGTCGGCGAAGGCGGGCACCACCACCCGGATGCCGGGCAGGGTGGTAAGCCAGCCCTCCACGTTCTGCGAGTGGTAGAGGCCGCCGCCGATGTAGCCGCCGGAGGCCAGGCGGATGGTGATGTTGGGGGCGAACTGCCCGTTGGTGCGCCAGTAGTCGTGGCTGCACTCCACGATCTGCTCGGCGGCGGGCCAGATGTAGTCGGCGAACTCGGCGCCCTCCACCACCACCCGGATGCGGTCGTCCAGGCGGGAGAAGCCGTTGGCGGTGCCCACGATGTAGTCCTCGGCGATGGGGGCGTTGAACACCCGCTTCTCGCCGAACTCCTGCTGGAGCCCCTTGCTGACGTTGAAGATGCCGCCCTTGTCCTTGTTGGCCATGTCCTGGCCCCAGATGAAGGTGTCCGGGTTGTGCCGGAACTCCTCCTTCAGGGTCTGGTTCAGGGCCGCGATGAGGCTGATGGGTTCCCCCGCGGCCTGGTGGGTGCCGTCGGGGTACTGGTCCGATACCCAGCCCTCGGGGATCACGAAGTCGTGGATGCTGGCGGGATCCGGGTTCGGCGCGGCCATGGCCTTGTCGTGGGCGGCCAGGTAGCGGGCCTGGTTCTCGGTCTCGATGGCATGGAGCTCGTCCTCCGTGAGGCCGTTCGCCAGGCAGAAGGCCCGGAAGCGGGGGAGGGGATCCTGGGCCTTGGCCGCGGCCAGCTCGGCCTCGTCCCGGTAGAGCTCGTGGCGGTCGGAGTTGGAGTGGCTGCCGATGCGCACGCAGGTGGCGTAGACCATGGCCGGTCCCTGGCCGCCGCGGACGTAGGCCAGGGCCTCTTCCATGGCCCGCATGGAATCCAGCAGGTTGAGGCCGTCGCACTTGAGGATCTTCAGGTTCGGGAAGCCCCGGAAGTTGTCGCAGATCTGCGTGTTGGCGCTCTGGTCCTTCTTGGGCACGGAGATGCCGTAGCCGTTGTCCTGCACCACGAAGACCACGGGCAGCTTCTCCCGGTCCGCCCCGTTGATGCTTTCGAAGCAGTAGCCCTCGGAGAGCGACGACTCCCCCTGGCTGCTGAAGACCACCGCGTCCCGGCCGTAGTGCTTCACGGCCCGGGCCAGGCCCACCGCATGCTGGGTGTGGTTGCCCGTGAGGCTGGAGACGTTCTGGATGCCGATGGCGGGCTTGGCGAAATGGTTGCTCATGTGCCGGCCGCCGCTGGCGGGGTCGGTGGCCTTGGAGATCCCGTTGAGGATGATCTCCTCGGGCAGGAGGCCGGCGGCCAGGCAGGTCATCAGGTCGCGGTAGTACGGGAAGAGGTAGTCCCGGCCGGCGCGGAACGCCAGCCCCAGGGCCAGCTGGATGCCGTCATGGCCCGCACAGGGCGCGTGGTAGGACCAGCCGATGGCCTGCTTGAGGTAGTTGGGCGCCTTGTCGTCCAGCACCCGTCCCAGGTGCATGAGTTCATACCAATGGCAGAGGTCCTCGCGGCTGGGAGTTCCATCGGCGCCCAAGGCATCCAGGGCCACCTTCACCAGGGTCGGGGTATCCAATGTCACCTCCTGAACCGGGACGCATCCCGGGATTGCCTGAGCCCACCATCTTCCCATGCCCCCTTGGCGCCGGCCAGTCAGGGGCTTGGCACAGGGGCCTGCTCCACCTGCCAGATCAGGGGCACGCCCTGGGTCCGGGCCTGGGCCATGGCCCGCGAGGCCCGATGGAGGGCGTCACGCAGGGAGAGGTCCTCCCCCTGGGGATCCCAGAGCGTGCCGCCCGCAGGGTGGGTCCCCAGCGACGCGCGGACCCGGGCCAGCAGGATCGCGGCGCCATCTGGCGCCGTATGGGGCATGAGCAGCAGGTACTGGTCCGCCGCCAACTCGACCAGGAGGTCCTCTCCGCGGAGGGCGTCGGAAACGGCCTGAATGCGCGCCTTCAGCCCCTTCTCCATGGGCTGGGTCCAGAGCGCCAGGGCCATCTGCTCGTTCCGCCGGCGGGCCAGGAAGACCGTGGCCCGCAGCCAGATCTCGAGGTAGCGGCGATTGGGCAGGCCCGAGCGCGCGCTCTGGAGGGCGCTGTCCTGCACCACGGCGCTGCTCAGCTCCAGGGCATCCTTGGTGGCCTGCAACTCCTGCTTGAGGTGTTCCGCCTCGAGGGTCTTGCTGAAGAGGTGCCCCAGGGCCTTGAGCAGGGTGAGGGCCCCACGCCCGAAGACACGGGCTTCCCCGGCCTGGACGCAGAGGGTGCCGATCACCTTGTTCCCGTCGCGGAGCGCCACGCCCGCGTACGCCCGGATGCCCAGATCCGTCCAGGCCGGGCTCTCCCGCCACATGGCTTCCGCCAGGGCATCCCGGACCACCAGGGGCCGCTCGGGATGGGCCATCACCCACGGGCAGTACCCCTTCTCGGGGTTCTGGAAGATCCGGTGCATGGCCTTCTCGTCGTTGGCGGCCCACCAGAAGACCTCCTGGCCCAGACCCGCCACCCGGGTCAGCATGGCCCGCTCCGCCTGGAGCCGCTCCATCAGGAGGGCCAGGCCGTGCTCGAAGAGGCGGGCGGGATCGGCGCTGTCCTCCGCCAGCAGGTTGGCCAGCGCCGCCAGATGGTCCACCTTCTTCCGAGCCTGACCGCCCGTCTTGGCCACACAGCCTCCGAGGACATCCCTAGAGTAATCCACTCCGGGGGGGAAGGGCCGGACGGGCTACCAGCTGATCACCCGGATCGCGGGGTCCACTTCCTCCTGGAGCATGCCCTCGATGTAGCGGAGGGTGCCGCTGGTGGAGGAGGGGCAGGAGCCACAGGCGCCGTGGTAGCTGATCTCGAGGGTCTGGCCATCGAAGGAGATCACCTCCAGGCCGCCGCCGTCCCCGGCGAGGCCGGGCCGGATGCGGGTGTCCAGCAGCTCGTGGATGCGGGCCAGCTTCTCGTCCGCGCCGGCGCCCTGGGCCAGCCGCGGGCCTTCTCCGGTGGCGTCGTCGGACAGCTTCAGGTCCTCGATGGCCTCGCAGATGGGATCGATGAGGTCGCTCCACTCGGCGGAGGGTTCCTTGTTCACGGTCACGAAGCGGTCCATGTAGAACACCGACGTCACCTTGCCCAGGCCGAAGAGGGCCGAGCCCAGGGGATCGCCCACCGCGGCGCCGAAATCCTTGAAGGAGCGGGAGCCCGCCTTGAGGACGGCCGGGTTCACCAGGAACTTCAGGGCGTCGGGGTTGGGGGTGGGTTCGATGTTGATGACCTTGGGCATGGACGGCTCCCAGCAAAGTTTACCATTTTCGTCAGGATTTGCGAGCTGCCCTGCGCCGGCCATACTTGGGACCCGGAGCTCCCATGACGGTCCCCAAGGCGCTGCTCAGCTGGTCCAGCGGCAAGGATGCGGCCTACGCGCTGCACCGCCTCCGACAGCAGGGCGAGGTGGAGGTGGTGGGGTTGCTGACGACCCTCAACCAGGCCTTCGACCGGGTGGCCATGCACGGCGTCCGGGAGGCCCTGCTCGAGGCCCAGGCGGAGGCGGCGGGGCTCCCCCTCTGGAAGGTGCCGCTGCCCTGGCCCTGCTCCAACGAGGCCTACGAGGCCGCCATGGCGGGGGCCTGCACCCGGGCCGCAGCCGAGGGCATCTCCGGGATGGCCTTCGGCGACCTGTTCCTGGAGGACGTGCGAGCCTACCGGGAGGCCCGCCTGGCGGGGACGGGGCTGGCGCCCGTCTTCCCGCTCTGGGGGCAGGAGACCGGGGACCTTGCTCGCGAGATGGTGGCCTCGGGGCTGAAGGCCACCCTCGTCTGTGTCGATCCGGCGGCCCTGGACGCCGGGTTCGCCGGGCGGCCCTTCGACGCCCCCCTCCTGGCGGAGCTCCCGACCGGTGTCGATCCCTGCGGGGAGCGGGGCGAGTTCCACACCTTCGCCTGGGACGGCCCCATGTTCAGCCGGCCGGTCGCCGTGGCGCCGGGCGGGGTGGTGGCGCGGGACGGCTTCGTCTTCGCGGACCTGGTGCCGGCATGAATGGACCGGACGCCAGGCCGGTCACCGGCGCGGCCCTGATGAAACCGGGCCGTCCCCTGGTGCTGGTCACCGGGGCCACGGGCTACATCGGCGGCCGCCTCGTCCCTCGCCTCCTGGCGGCGGGCCACCGGGTGCGCTGCCTGGTCCGCAACCCCGAGCGGCTGGCCGGGCGCGATTGGCCCGGCGTTGAACTGGTGCAGGGGGATGTCTCGGATCCCGCCTGCCTGGACCCGGCTCTGGCAGGCGTGCATCAGGCCTACTACCTGGTGCATGCCATGGCCGACAAAAACCCCGACTTCCGCACCAAGGATCTGACGCAGGCGCGGACCTTCGCCCAGGCCTGCGCGCGCGCCGGCGTGCGGCGGATCCTCTACCTGGGCGGGCTGGGCGACCCCACGTTGAAGCGGAGCCACCACCTGGCCAGCCGGCAGGAGGTGGGGGAGGCCCTGGCTTCCACCGGCGTGCCGGTGCTGGAGTTCCGGGCGGCGGTCATCGTGGGCAGCGGCAGCGCCAGCTTCGAGATGATCCGCTACCTGACGGAGCGCCTGCCGGTGATGGTCACGCCCCGATGGGTGAACACCCGCTGCCAGCCCATCGGCATCCGGGACGTGCTGGCCTACCTGCTGGAATCCCTCGAGCACCCGGACCTGGAGGGGATCTACGAGATCGGCGGCCAGGACGTCCTCACCTACCGTCAGATGATGCTGGGCTACGCCCAGGCCCAGGGGCTCCGGCGGATCATCCTTCCCATGAGCGTCCCGTTTCCCCGGCTCTCCATCCACTGGGTGGACCTGGTGACGCCGATTCCCAAGGCCATCGCGGCGCCCCTGGTGGAAGGGCTCGCCACGGAAGTGGTGGTGCGGGATCCGCGGGCCCTGTCCGCCTTCCAGGTGCGGCCCATGGCCTACCGCGAGGCCCTGGCCCTCGCCCTGCAGCGGCTCGACGAGGACAACGTGGAGACCACCTGGGCCACCGGCCTGGCGGGCGGCCCGGAGGGAATGGAACTGGGTGCCCACGAGGGCATGCTGCTGGAGCGCCACCACCGCCACGTGAAGGCGCGGCCCGAGGCCGTCTTCCGGGCCTGCTGTGCCCTGGGCGGGGAGTCGGGCTGGCCTGCCGGGAACTGGCTGTGGCAGCTCCGGGGCCTTATGGACCGGCTCTCCGGCGGGGTGGGGATGCGCCGGGGGCGGCGTCACCCCCGCAATCTCCGCGTGGGGGACCCCGTGGATTTCTGGCGGGTGGAGGCCCTGGAGCCAGACCACCTTCTGCGCCTGCGGGCGGAGATGAAGCTGCCGGGCCATGCCTGGCTCCAGTTCCAGGTTCGGCCCGAGGGACCGGGCTCCCGGCTCGAGCAGACAGCCTTCTTCGAGCCCCACGGCCTGACCGGGCTCCTCTACTGGTATTCGGTCCTGCCCTTCCACCGGTTCATCTTCCCCGGCATGGTGCGGGCCCTGAAGCGGCAGGCCGAAGCGGGTGTGTGAGAATCGGGGCGGAGGTGGTCCCATGTTCGACGCCCAGCGGGAGGCCTGCGAGGCCGCGGCACGGGCCGGCGGGAAGACGCTGCTCGGGTTCTTCCGGAGGCTCGACCCCGCCACCATCACCGAGAAATCCAAGAACGACGTCGTGAGCGAGGCCGATCGGGCCGCCGAGGCCGCCATCCGCGCCGAGCTGGACAGCCGCTTCCCCCAGTACGGATTCCTCGGCGAGGAATCCGGCGGATCAGGAAGCGTCGACATCCGCTGGATCGTCGATCCCCTGGACGGCACGCTGAACTTCGTCCAGGGCTTCCCCCACTGGTGCGTCTCCGTGGCCCTGTGGGACGCGGAGGGCCCTGTGGTGGGCTGCGTGCTGGATCCCCTGCGGGACGACTGCTTCCTGGCCGTGCGCGGGATGGGCGCCACCTGGAACGGCAAGCCCATGCGCGTCTCCCAGCACCCGGGCCTCGATGGAGCCTTCCT
>DASVZU010000175.1:0-13411 GCA_036391515.1 Holophagaceae bacterium | reverse complement strand
CCCGGCGTGTGCTCCCGGTCGCAGAGGAAGGTGGGATCCGCCCGCCAGGGTCGAGACCCCGGCGGGCCGTCCGGCCATCCTCGGAGGGGCGCCATGGAACGCTACGACCTGAGAACCGAACCCAGCGGAAGGAAGCGGCTGTCCGTGCCCTACCGGGGCGCGCGCCTCCTCCGCCATCCGATGTACACGAAGGGCACCGCCTTCACACAGGAGGAGCGGATCTCCCTCGGCCTCGAAGGGCTGCTGCCCCATTCGGTGACCACCATGGACCAGCAGTCCCGGCGCGTCTACGCCAGCATCCAGCGGAAGCAGGATCCCCTGGAGAAGTACATCGGCCTGGCGGCCCTCCAGGACCGGAACGAGCACCTGTTCTACCGGGTGCTCGTGGACCACATCCAGGAGTTCCTGCCCATCGTCTACACCCCTACGGTGGGCCGGGCCTGCCAGGAGTTCAGCCACATCTTCCGCCGGGCCCGGGGCCTGTGGATCACGCCCGAGCACCGGGGCCAGATCGCCGACGTGCTGAAGAACGCCCCCTTCGAGGACATCCGCCTCATCGTCGTCACCGACAACGAGCGCATTCTCGGCCTGGGCGACCAGGGCGTGGGCGGCATGGGCATCCCCATCGGGAAGCTGGCCCTCTACACCGCCGCTGCGGGCATCCCGCCCTGGCAGACACTGCCCATCAGCCTGGACGTGGGGACGGACAACATGGACCTCCTGGACGACGAGTTCTACCTCGGCTGGCGCGCGCCGCGGCTCCGCGGCCCCGAGTACGATTCGCTGGTGGAGGAGTTCGTGCAGGCGGTGAAGCGGGTCTTCCCGAAGGCCCTGCTGCAATGGGAGGACTTCAAGAAGCTGAACGCCTTCCGCCTGCTCGACCGCTACCGGAAGACGCTGACCTCCTTCAACGACGACATCCAGGGGACCGCTGCCGTGGGCGTGGCGGCCCTTCTCGCCGGTGCCCGGACCACAGGCATCCCCCTGCGGCAGCAGCGCGTGCTTTTCTTCGGCTCCGGTGCGGCCGGCATCGGCATCGGGCGCCTCGTGCGGGAGACGCTGCGCGCGGAGGGCCTCGAGGGTGATGCCTTGACCACCGCCACGGCGCACTTCGACCTGCAGGGGCTGCTGCAGGAGGACGACGCGACCCTGGACCCGGTGCAGCGGGCCTTCGCCTGGCCCGCCGCCCTGGCGGACCGGATGGGCCTCCTCCCGGACCATCGGGGGGACCTCACGGCCGTCATCCGGGCCTACAAGCCCACCATGCTGGTGGGCGTCTCCGCCACGCCCGGCGCCTTCACCGAGGCCGCCGTCCGGGAGATGGCCCGCCACACGGTGAGGCCACTGATCCTTCCCCTCTCCAACCCCACGAGCAAGGCCGAGGCCCGGCCCGCCGACCTCCTGGCCTGGACCGAAGGGCGGGCCCTGGTGGCCACCGGCAGCCCCTCCGACTCGGTGGTTCTCGAGGGCCGGGAGCACCGCATCGGCCAAGGGAACAACGTCTTCATCTTCCCCGGGGTGGGCCTGGGGGCGCTGGTGGCAGGGGCCCGGGAGGTGACGGACGGCATGTTCGCCGCCGCGGCGCGGCAGCTGGCCCGGGAGGTGCGCGACGAGGAACTCGCCGCCGGCAGCCTCTTCCCCTCCACCGCCCGCATCCGCGAGGTCTCGGCCCATGTGGCCGAGGCCGTGGTGCGGGAGGCCCGGAAGTCCGGCGTGGCGGAGCGCCCCCTGGAGGACGGGCTCATCCCCGGCGCGGTGGCCGAAGCCATGTGGGAACCCACCTACCTTCCGGCTGACCCGGCCATCCTCCGGCCGGTCGGGGGGGAAACCGCCATGCCGGTCTTCGTCTAGAGCCTCAGGGCCGCGGCCGGTCCTTCTGTTCCAGTGCCACGCGGATCGCCTCGAACCGCGCCACATCGCATCCCCCGGCGCGGCAGGAGCCGCAGGAGCCGCCGCTCGCGCATCCCCCGCGCCCCAGCAGCGTCCTGAGCAGACCCCGGCCGAACCAGGCGGCCGCCGCGACCACCATGCCCATGGCAACGAAGCTCTGGAGATTCACAGCCACCTCACGCATAGCCCATCCATCGGCCCACGACCACCGCCATCCAGGCCAGGCCCCAGCCCAGGACCAGGCCATAGGCGATGGAGAATCCGGCCCAGCCCCAGCTGCCCGCCTCGCGGCGGATCATGGCCACCGTGCCGAGGCAGGGCGTGTAGATGAGGGTGAAGATCATGAAGGCCAGGGCCGTCAGCGGCGTGAGCCCGGATCGGTCCCGCAGGGACACCTGCAGCGGGCTGAGCCGCTCCCCGGGTTTCGGCTCGTCGCTGGCCTGGTGGATGACGGCCATGGTGGAGACCACGATCTCCTTGGCCACGAAGCCGGCCGTGAGGGCGATGACATCCTTCCAGGCCTCGGGGCGCCGGTGGTCCGGATCCAGGATGGGCTGGAGCACGGGGGAGACCTTCTGCCCGATGCGGGCGGCGAGGCTGCTGTTCACGATGCGGCTCTCCCGGGCCAGCTCGAGGTCGCGCAGGCGGTCGCCCTCCTCGTCGGAGGGCAGGTGCAGCGCGAGCACGGCCTGACGCTGCTGGAGGTAATCCTCCGTCCACTGGGGGTTGGCGATGCCGGGATAGCGGGACAGGAACCACACCAGCGTGGCGCCGGCGAAGATGGTGGTGCCGGCCCGGGTGAGGAACACGGAGCCCTTCTCCCACATGTGCACCACCGTGCTCTTCAGCACCGGAAGGCGGTAGGGCGGAAGCTCCATCACGAACGGTGAGCTGGGGCCGCTGAACAGCGCCGACCGGAGGA
Organism: Holophagaceae bacterium; assembly: GCA_036391515.1. Lineage (GTDB taxonomy): Bacteria > Acidobacteriota > Holophagae > Holophagales > Holophagaceae > Geothrix. The sequence goes on along the minus strand of DASVZU010000175.1, from coordinate 10,599 downwards.
GCCGGCCCATGAGCACCGCCAGGCCCAGGCCCAGGAAGTGCATGGCCACGATGGCCATGGCGGCCTTCACCGGCGTGAAGAAGGTCCCCGCGATGACGATGTAGACCTGCAGGCGGGCCGAGCAGGAGACGAGCGGCGTGACGAGGATGGTGATGAGGCGGTCCTGCCGGTTCTCGATGGTGCGCGCCGCCTGGATGGCCGGCACGTTGCAGCCGCTGCCCATGATGAGGGGGATGAAGCTCTTCCCGTGGAGGCCCATGACATGCATGAGGCGGTCCATGATGAAGGCCGCCCGTGCCATGTAGCCCGTGTCCTCCAGGAAGGCGATGCACCCCATGAGGATCATGATCACGGGCACGAACACGATGACGGCGCTCACCCCGGGGATGACACCGTCCACCAGGAGGCTGGTGAGTTCCCCGGGCGGAAGATGGTCCCCCGCGAAGATGGAAAGGGACTTGAAGCCCTCGGCGATCCAGTCCTGGGGGATCTTCCCGAGGATGAAGGAGACCGAGTAGACCAGGCCCAGGATGAGGATGAAGATCGGGATCCCCAGGTAGCGGTGGGTGAGGATGGCATCCAGACGGGCGGTGGGAGTCTTCCCCTCCGCCGCCGGCGTGGCGACCTCCTTCACCAGGCCGTGGGCGAAACCATAGCGGCGCTCGGCGACCAGGGTTGCGACATCCTCGTTCAGGTGCTGCTCGAGAAAGGCCTGGCTCTTCGCCAGCTGCTGCCCGATGGCAACGCGCGCGTGGCTGGTCGCCAGGGTGGCCTGGGCGGCGGGGCTGCCCTCCAGCAGCTGCAGGGCCAGCCATCGGGGAGGCATGGCCGCGGCGAGGGCCTCGTCCCGGCGCACCTCACCCTCCAGTTTCTTCAGCTCGCCTTCGATATCGTGCCCGTAGTCCACCGCGATGGCCCGGCATCGCTCGGATTCCCCTCTGGCGAGCGAGGCCAGCAGGGCCTTCAGCTCGCCGATCCCCTCCTCGCGGTTGCCCACGGTCGCCACGACCGGCCCGCCGAGCAGCGTCTCCATGGCCTTCAAGTCCATGCGGATGCCCCGCTTCTCCGCGTCGTCCACCATGTTCAGGACGAAGGCCATGGGCTTGCCCAGTTCCATCAGCTGGGTGCTCAGGTAGAGGTTGCGTTCCAGGTTGGAGGCATCCAGGACGTTGAGGACCAGATCCACCTCGCCCGAGGCGAGGGCCTGGGCGGCCACGCGCTCATCCTCGCTCCGGGCCGACAGGGAGTAGGTCCCCGGGAGGTCCACCACCTCCAGCTGCAGGCCCTCGTGCTCGAAGGTGCCACTCCTGCGCTCCACCGTCACGCCTGGCCAGTTGCCGACGTGATGCCGTGCCCCGGTGAGGGCGTTGAAGATGGTGGTCTTCCCGCAGTTGGGATTCCCAGCCAGGGCGATGGTCATGGGCATCAAGCCACCCGCTGGACGAGAATGCAGACGCTCTCCTCCCGCCGGAGCGACAGGTGGTAGCCCTTGATGACCAGTTCCATGGGATCGCCCAGCGGGGCCAGCTTCTCCACCCGCAGGCGGGCTCCGCGAATGAAGCCCATCTCCAGCAGCCGCTGCCGGATCGGCCCTTGCGCCTGCACATGCACCACCTCCCCCTGGTCTCCCGGCTGGAGCATGCTGAGGGGAATTGATGGATTTTGAGTCATAGTCTCAACTCCGACTTCCAGTGTAACCCACCACCAGAGTGCAACAAGGTCCAAGTCTAAGGAAGTGATCTGTGTCTAAACTGGACCCAATGCGCCCCTCCAGTTCCCTGACCCTGCCCAATGCACTGACCCTGCTCCGGATCCTGGCGATCCCCTTTTTCGCCATCGCCCTCTGGTATGGGCACCACTGGCATGCCTTCATCATTTTCGCCGCGGCCGGGCTCACGGACCTGCTGGACGGGTTCATCGCCCGGACCTTCGACCAGCGTTCGGACCTGGGGGCCGTCATGGACCCCGCCGCCGACAAGCTGCTCATGACCACCGCCTTCATCCTCATGGCCTGGCGCACCCAGGGGATGACCGCCCCCATCCCCGTCTGGGTGGCCATCCTGGCCATCTCCCGGGACCTGGTGATCTCGTTCTACGCCTTCGCCTCCGTGGAGCGCCTCAGCGAGAGCACCTTCCAGCCCAGCTTCCTGGGCAAGCTCAGCACCGCCGCCCAGCTGGTGGCCGTGTCCGCCGGGTTGCTCTTCAACGCCCTGGGCCCCCGGCCCTGGATGGCCCGGTTCCACCCGGCCATGTACTACGTGGTGGCGGCGCTGGTGCTGGCCTCGGGCATCCACTACTTCCTCCGGGCCAGCCACGCTCCGACCCGCCGCTGAGAACCCCTCGATCTGCCACGCGCCCGCAGACCCGCCCGTGAGAGGATGGAGCTTCCGCGTCGGGAGACGCCGAAGGAGCCACCATGAGGAAGCCTGCCCCGAAGGGGCCCCAGCCTGCCCGGAAGCACTCGAAGCCCTCGCCGGCCAGATCCGCTGGCCCCGCGCCCAGGGCCTCCCGGCCCACCCAGGCCAGGGATGCCGCCCGACCGGCCCGGCCTGAGGCCGCAGGCGCGAAACCCGGCCAGGGAAGGCCCGCCGGGGCACGGCCCGGCGCGAAGCCCGGCCCGGGTTCCACCCGTCCGAAGGCGACGCCCCCGCCTCGCGGCCCCCGCTCGAACGACGCCCCTGGCCAGGAGCGCCTCCAGAAGCTCCTCGCCGCCGCGGGCATCGCCAGCCGCCGGGCCTGCGAGGCCATCATCCTCGAGGGCAGGGTGCAGGTGAACGGGAAGACCGTGGCCGAGCTTGGCGCCAAGGCCGATCCCCGCCGGGACGAGATCACCGTGGACCTGATCCCCATCCACCGGGAAGCGCCGGTCTACATCCTCATGAACAAGCCCAAGGGCTATGTCACCACCGTGAAGGACGACCAGGGCCGGCCCACGGTCATGGCCCTGCTGAAGGATGTGCCGGGCCGCCTCTACCCCGTGGGCCGCCTGGATTTCAACTCCGAGGGCCTGCTGCTCATGACCAACGACGGCGCCCTGGCCCAGGTACTCATGGGGCCCGAGCATGAGATCCCCAAGGTCTACCTGGTGAAGGTCCACCGCATGCCGAAGCCGGAGCTCCTGAAGGAGTTCCAGGAGGGCTTCCGGCTCAGCGGACGCCGCCTGAAGCCCTGCCACATCGAAGTGGCCGAGAAGGGCGACAACCCCTGGCTGAAGGTCACCCTCACCGAAGGCAAGAACCAACAGATCCGCCGCATGTTCGCGGCCGTGGGGCACCCGGTGAGCAAGCTGCGCCGCGTCCAGTTCGGGCCCCTGGCCGATCCTCTGTTGAAACCTGGGGCCTGGCGTTTCCTCAGCCCCCAGGAGATCGCGGCCATCAAGAGCCTCTAGGAGGGCACCGGCCAGGCGTCCCCCGGATCCGATCCTCCTTCCCCGCCTCAAGAGAGGTGCAGGCTCCTCGCGGCGAGGAGCACTTCCCGCAGGAAGAACACCAGGGCGGCGACGAAGGCCGCCATGGCCAGGATGAACATGGAGGCCACGGCCACCGCCACGCTGACCTTCACGACCGCCCCGAGGAACACCGTCGCGATGCTCACGCACACCAGCAGGGCCGCGGTGGTGCCCGAGGAGAGGGCCAGGTTCACGAGACGGCGCCGTCTCCCCAGGATGCGCATCTCGGCCTGGACGTCCTCCGTGCGGCCGCCCAGGGGGGCCTGGGGCCGCTCGGTCAGGGCCCGGGCCCGGTCCACGATGCGCGCCAGCCGCGTGGACAGCACGCCGAGGATGGTCCCGATGGAAGTCAGCAGGAACACCGGGGCCACGGACAGCTGGATGACGTGGGAGATGTCCGTGATGGTCTGGTCGGAGACGGGAAGGGGCATGGCTCTACCGGTACCAGCGGTCGGCCCCCGGTGGCCAGCAAAAACGATCGGGGGCCCATCGCGCGCCTAGAGGGCCTCTTCCTCGAAATCCAGCATGTGGCCGCTCTTCCGGGCCTTGGTCTTGAGGTAGCGCAGGTTGTAGGGGTTGGCGGCCAGCTGGTGGCGCTCCCGCTCCACCTCGATGCCCGCGGATTCCAGGGCGCCGATCTTGCGGGGGTTGTTGGTGAGCAGCTTCACGTGCTTGATGCCGAAGAATTTCAGCATCTCCACGGCGCTGTCGTAGGTGCGCAGATCGTCGGGGAAGCCCAGGGAGTGGTTGGCCTCCACGGTGTCCAGCCCCTGCTCCTGCAGGGCGTAGGCCTTCAGCTTGTTCAGGAGGCCAATGCCGCGACCCTCCTGGCGGAGGTAGAGCACCATGCCGCCATGCTCGGCGATGTGGCGCAGGCCCTCTTCCAGCTGCTGGCGGCAGTCGCACTTGAGGCTGCCCAGCACGTCGCCGGTCCAGCACTCGGAGTGGATCCGCACCGGGATGCGCCGGCGGGCGTCGATCTCCCCGCTCACGATGGCCAGGTGCTCCTTCCCCGTGGCGTGCTCCAGGAAGCCGTAGACCGTGAACTTCCCGAAGATGGAGGGGACGTTGGCCTTGGCGATGAAGGGCACCTTCTCCGCCTGCAGCTTGCAGAACAGCTCGAGCTTGGGGGCACTGCTGGGTTCTTTGGGGGCCATGGGGATCCGGGGAGAAAGGCTGACATCCATGGGATGCCGGTGGGCCTACGGATGAGTCTGGGATCGCGGGGCGGGAGACGCAAGCAATTGCGTCCACCTAATTATCTAGACAATATCTTTCGCCATTTGGGCAAGGATGGCCGCTTCCACCTCGGCGATAAAGGCCGGCAGCGGCATCGCAGCCTTGGCCCCGGAAGCCAGCCGGTGCCCGCCGCCCCCGAACTTGAGACAAACCGCGTTCACGTCGACCCGCTCCCGGGAGCGTAGGCTCACCTTGGCGCGGCCGTCGGCGGCCTCCGAGAAGAGGGCCGCCACCTCCACGCCCTTCAGCTTCCGTGGCTCCTCCACAAGTTCGTCCAGATCCTCGTGGGTGGCGCCGCAGGCGGCCAGATCGCCCTTCGTGACCGCCACGTAGGCGAATCGCCCGCCATCGCGGAGCTGCAGGCCCTCCAGGGCCCGGCCGAAGAGCTTGAGCTTCGCCGGGGTGGCGGTCTGGTAGAGGGCGTTGTAGGTGCGGGAGGGGTGGATGCCCTGCCCCACCAGGTCGGCGGCGATGCGGTGGATCTTCGGCGTGGCGTTCGAGTGGCGGAAGTTGCCGGTGTCGCTCACGATCCCCGCGTAGAGTGCCTGGGCCATGACATCCGGCAGGGGGCCGGCGATGCGCGGACGGACCAGGTCGTAGACCAGCTCCGCGCTGGCGCTGGCCCCGGAATCCGTGAACTCGGCGTCGAATCCCTTGGGAGCGTCCTTGAGGTGATGGTCCAGGCAGGCCCTTGCGGCGCCGGTGCCTTCGTACGCGCTGAAGAGCGGCCCCATGCGGTGCGGCTCGGAGGCGTCGATGAGCAGCCAGGCGTCGGGCCAAGCGGCCAGACCCCGATGGGCGCCGTTCGGATCGTAGGCCTCGATCCACCCCTCAGGATCCAGGAACCGGAGGTTCTCGGGCAGGGCCGGCGTAACCACGATGCGGACGGCCTTGCCCGCGGCCTTCAGGTGGGCCGCCAGCGCCACCGCCGCGCCCACCCCATCCCCATCGGGGTTCTCGTGGGTGGTGAGAAGGAGCCTGGCGTGGCGATCGAGAAAGGCGGCGAAGCGGTCCAGCATGAATCCTGACCTCGGCAGTCAGGATATCAGAGGTGCTCCTTCCTCTCGCGCATCGGCTTCGCCGAGGCGCGAGACCGCGCCGACCCACCGGAGCCTACAGATGTTCCTTCCTCTCGGCATCGGCTTCGCCGATGCGCGAGACCGCGCCGACCCACCGAAGCCTACAGATGTTCCTTCTTGCTCTCGAGGCTGCCCGGCTTGAAGGCCTTCAGCTCATGCACCACTTCCGCCAGGAGGGCGCGCTTGAGGGCGTAGGGCAGGAAGGCGCTCTTGAAGCCCATGATGATGACTTCCTTGATCTCCTCAAGGCCGAAGCCCAGCTCCTCGTGGATGACCTGGAACTCGCGGCTCACGGTGGTATTCGTGACCATGCGGTTGTCGGTGTTCACGGTGACCCGGAGGCCCAGGTCGTAGAAGAGGCGTATGGGATGGTCCGCCATCTTCTTCACGGCCTTGGTCTGCACGTTGCTGGATGGGCAGCACTCCAGGGGGATGCGGTGGTCGTTCACGTAGTTGAGCAGGTCGCCGTCCTCGATGAGCCGCACGCCGTGGCCGATGCGGTGGGCACCACAGAGGTGGATGGCCTGGTGGATGCTCTCTGGCCCGTAGGCCTCGCCCGCATGGAGGGTGCAGTTGATGTTGTTCTGGAGCACCCGCCCGAAGGCGTCCTTGTGGCGCTTGGCGGGGAAGTTCTCCTCGGCACCGGCGAGATCGAAGCCCACCACGCCCTTGTTCTTGAAGGCCACGGTGAGGTCCGCCAGGCGCAGCGAGATGTCGGGAGAGATATGGCGCATGCCGCAGAGGATGACGCCGGTCTTGATGGGGTACTGCTTCTCAGCCTGGGCGAGGCCCTCCAGCACGGCCTGCACGATGGCGTGGAGCGTGAGCCCCTTCTGCTGGTGGAGGATGGGGCTGTAGCGCACCTCCATGTAGCGCACGTTCTCCTTCGCCGCGTCCTCTGCCAGCTCGAAGGCGGTGCGGACGAGGCTCTCGTAGGTCTGCATGACCGAGAGCGTCACGTCGAAGGCCCGGAGATACTCGACCAGCGACTTGCAGTCCTCGCCCACCTCCACGAAGGGACGCAGGCCCTCTGCGGTGTCCGCGGGCAGCTTCACCTTCTGCTGCTCAGCCAGATCGAGGATGGTGGGGATGCGGAGGCTGCCGTCCAGGTGGACATGCAGATCCGTCTTCGGAAGGCGCTGGAGATCCTGGATCGTGAGTTTCGGCATGGCCTAGCCTAGCGCCATGCGCGCCAACGGTCAGCTGCCAGCATCACGATCCCCGGAGGTGCGCAGCGCGGAACATCCGGAGGGCAAAGCAAGAGCCCGGCTCAGCCAGGCTCTTGCGCGGGGGTCCGGGGGGAGGCTCCGGGTCCGCGCGTCAGCGACGTGCGGGAGCGACGTCCGCGTCGCGATCCCCGGAGGCGCGCAGCGCGGAACCCCCGGGGTAAATCAGACGCTGAGCTGGCTCAGCCGGTGGGCGAGCGCCGATCCGTCCGTATCCAGCTTCAGGCACTCCTTGCAGAGGCCGAAGATCTGGTGGCTGTGGTGCATGGGCTTGAACCCGTGCTCGCTGCAGATCGCCTCCTGGAGCTTCTCCAGGTCCGCTCGGAAGAACTCGATGATGGCATTGCAGTTCAGGCAGATGAGGTGGTCGTGGTGCTCGTTGCTGCGCACGGGCTCGTAGTGCGCGTGCTGGTCGCCGAAACTGCTCTTGCGCACCAGGCCGCACTGGACAAGGAGGTCCAGCGTGCGGTACACGGTGGCGCGGCTGATGGCCTTGCCCTTCTGCTTGAGCACGATGTGCAGCTGGTCGGCATCGAAGTGCTCGGTCTGGGCGAACACCTCCGCCAGGAGCTCCCGGCGTTCTCCCGTGAGCTTCAGCTGCCGTGACCGGAGGAAGCTCTCGAAGCGCTGCTGTTCATCTGGAAGTTCGATCTTCGACTTTCGCATGGAGGACCTCGGGGGGCAGTGTAATCGATTTTAGTGAAAAATCCGCGCGTCAAGGGGAACAATTGAGATGTATTATGAAGGTGTCCCTATACATATCGGAGTCCTCCCATGGCCGTGGTCATCGTTCAATCCCCTTCCCTTTCCGCGGACCAGAAGCGGCGTGTGGGCGAACGGATCATCACCGCCCTCCAGAACGAGGACATCGCCCCCGGCTCCGTGGTGGTGCTGTTCCGGCCCGAGCGGGGGGACATCTACCTGGACGGCCTGCTGGTGGAGGCCCAGGGTCGTCCCCAGGCCGTCCCGCCACCCGCCCTGGCTCCCGCCCCCCGGCCGGCGGCCGCGGAACCCCAGCCGGAAGCCCCCGCCTTCAAGTCCAAGGCCCGCCGCACCAAGGGCGAACTCGAGAACCTCAAGCAGGATCTTGTCCAGAAGCTGCAGACAGAGGGGTCCCTCAGCAGCTTCGAGGCCCAGGAGGCCCTGGGGCTGAAGGACTGCGACTGGGCCCCCGCCACCCTGCGCCGGCTCTTCACGGAGCTGGAGGAGGCCAAGCTCATCAGCAAGACCGGCCAGAAGCGGGGCACCCGCTACCAGTGGAAGGGCATCGCCAGCACCCAGGCTCCCGCGCCCGCCGTGAAGCTGGTGAAGGCCGACCCCGAGGAATAGCTCCCGGCCGATCCGTGGACTGGTTCGCCTGGGACTTCGATCATCCCGCCTATTTCGACATCTATGCCGACAAGGCCGCGGATGCCGACCAGGAAGGGCCGGCCCTGGCGACCCTCCTGGACCTGCCGCCCGGCAGCCGGGTGCTCGACCTCCCCTGCGGCTGGGGGCGCCTCCACCCCTACCTGGCCATGCGCGGGCTGACCGTGGTGGGGGGAGACCTCAGCCCCCTGAACCTGCACCGGCACGCCGCGGAGCATCCCGCCCCCCTGGTTCGCCTGGACCTGCGAGCCCTGCCCTTCCGGGCCGGCCACGCCGACGGCGTCTTCTGCGCCTTCACCAGCTGGGGCTACTTCGCCACGGAGGCCGAGAACCTGACCCAGCTGCGCGAGTTTGCGCGGGTGCTCCGGCCTGGTGGCGTCCTGCTCCTGGATCTGGCGGGCCGGTCCTGCCTGGAGCGGGCCACTGCCCGCCTGCGGACCCGCTGGCGGGACTACCCGGACCGGGGCTACCGGGAGCGGGTGCGCTGGAGCCCGGACCGGCGGCGCATCTGGACCGAACGCCGCTGCCAGGGCGCCACCTTCCGCCACGACATCTGGATCCCCACGGACGCGGAAGTGCGGGCCTGCCTGGCCGAGGCCGGATTCGAGGCCACGGCGGCCTTCGGCGGCCTGGATGGCCGCCCCTGGGATCCCGAGGCCGAGCGTTGGATCTACCGCGCCATCAGGCGCTGAATCCCCGCGTGGCCAGGAGGTAGGCCCCGAATCCGAGGCCGGAAACCCCCAGGGCAACGGGCAGGCCGAACCCCTCCACCAGGGCGCCTCCGGCCAGCGGGCCCACCATCATGCCCACGGCATAGGCCAGGTTCAGGATCGAGAAGGCGGAGGCGAAGCTCTGGCTGCCCAGCCGCTCCACCTGGTCGGCCACCGCGGGGCTGCAGGGGGACATGATGAAGCTGGCCGTGGCACCCAGGGCCATCATGACCGCCACCACCATCCAGGGCCTGGGCAGCAGCGCCGGGAGGGGCAGCAGCACCATCGCCAGGACCAGCCCGGCCCGGAGCACCGGCCCTCGGCCCACCCGGTCCGACAAACGCCCCATCAAGGGGGAGGTGAAGGTGTGGGACAGGGCCGCCGCCGCGAAGCAGAGGCCGATCCCGGTGGCCGAGAGCGAAAGGCGGTGATCCATGTCCAGGGGAAGCATGGATTCGAGCAGGGCCCACAGCCCGGATCCGAGGGCCATGGCCCCCGCGAAGAGACGCACCACCGGGTTCGCCAGCAGCTGTCGAAAAGGCAGCCGTGGGCCCGGGCCCGCCGCCACCTCCGGAAGCAGGAAGGCCCGTCCCGCCGCGTCCAGCGCCACCAATGCCGCGCCCAGAAGGAAAGGGGCCGAGGGCCCGGCGTGCTGGGCCAGGAATCCCGACAGCGGGGGACCCGCCAGCACACCAAGGTTCGCCGCCGCGAAGGCCGTACCCATGGCCCGACCCCGCTCCCCCGCCGGGAAGTGGTCCGCCAGCAGCGCCATGCCCGGCAGCCAGGTGGCCGCCCCCGCCACGCCCTGGAGGGCCCGGGCCAGCACCAGCAACCCGAACTGGCGGGAGAAGGCAAACACGAGCGTGGTGGCCCCCAGTCCCGCCAGCCCCCACAGCATGGGGCGTCGCCGGCCGTAGCGGTCCGTGAGCACCGCCACGGGGAAGGTCGCCAGGAGCAAGGCCACCGCGTAGCTGCCGAAGAGGACCCCCACCTCCATCTGGTTCAGGTGGAGATCCCGCGCATAGGCCGGCAGCAGGGGCACCAGCAGGTAGTAGAGGAGCGTGTCCACATGGAAGGCCAGGGCCGTCACGGCCAGGGCGAGAGTCTTGGGGGCGGGGCGCCGCATCCCTCCATGGAAACACGGCCCCCTCGCGGGGGCCGTGGTGGATCGGTAAGCCGGGTTCTGTCTGCTTCTCTCGAAGGAGGGCGTCATTCCTCTGGGATGGATGTCGCCATCCACCTCAAGCGACCTACCCGCCGGCTCGGTCGGGTCAACCCTCGCCGCTTGCGCGGTGCGCCGGCCTATTTGGTCTTGCTCCCTGGGGGGTTTGCCGTGCCCGTCCTGTTGCCAGTCCGGCGGTGGGCTCTTACCCCACCGTTTCACCCTTGCCTGTGATCCGAGGATCCATCGGCGGTCTGTTCTCTGTTGCACTGTCCGTCGGGTCGCCCCGCCCTGGTGTTACCAGGCCCAGCACCCTGTGGAGCCCGGACTTTCCTCTGCCCTTGCGGACAGCGGCGCCCTGATCCAC
>DASVZU010000174.1:0-18026 GCA_036391515.1 Holophagaceae bacterium | reverse complement strand
GTGGCCTCGGGCCGCTTCGCCCAGCCCTGGGACCTCTTCGCGCTGCTGGCGGACCCGCGGTCGGGCCTGGCCTACCTCTCGGGCCTGGAGCGCATGGCGGAGAAGTCCGCCCAGAACCTGATGTCGGCCCTCGATGGAGCGCGCCGGAAGCCCCTCTCCCGCTGGCTCCACGCCCTGGGCATCCCCATGGTGGGGGCCCGCACGGCGGAGCTGCTGGCGGAGGCCTTCCCGTCCCTGGACGCACTGTGGGCCGCCGAGGAGGCGCGCCTTCAGGCGGTGGAGGAGGTGGGCCCCAAGGTGGCCTCCGCGCTGCGGACCTTCGCCGGCCTGCACCCGGATCTGCCCGCCCAGCTCGCCGCCCTCGGCATTGCCCCCGCGCCGCCGGAGCCCCGGGACCGCGGCGGCCTGCCGCTCTCCGGCGAAGTGGCCGTGGTGACGGGCACGCTGCCGACGCTCTCCCGGGAGGAGGCCGAGGCCCTGCTGAAGCGGCTCGGCGCCAAGGTCACGGGCAGCGTCTCGGCCAAGACCACGGTGCTGGTGGCCGGGGAGAAGGCGGGCTCCAAGCTGGCGAAGGCCGAGTCCCTGGGCATCCCCGTGCGGGACGAAGCCTGGCTCCGCGGGTTCGGTGGCTGAGGCCGGGTCTGCCCGCAATATTCCTGGACGCCTCCAGGGCCAGGGCCGATCATCATGCCACCATGCCTCCCCGGCCCCTCCACTGAGACCCGCCCCGTGCTGACGCGCCTTGGCAAGTTCGAGATCGTCCGCCTCCTCGCCCAGGGCAGCATGGGCGAGGTCTACGTGGGCCGCGATCCCCTGCTCGGGCGGGAAGTGGCCATCAAGGTCATCCAGGCCTCGGCCAGCCTTGGGCCGGAGGCCCGGGAGCGCTTCGCCATGGAGGCCCGGGCAGCGGGTCTGCTCAACCATCCGAACATCGTCACCGTCCACGAGATGGGGGAGGAGCAGGGCGTCCTCTACCTGGCCATGGAGCTGGTGAAGGGTGAGGATCTGGGTACCCTCCTGCACACCGGCACGCTCACCCCCCGGGATGTGCTCGAGGTGCTGGCGCAGGTCTGCGATGGCCTCGCGGTGGCCCACCGCCACCAAGTGCTCCACCGGGACATCAAGCCCTCCAACATCCGCGTGGTCTGGGACGGGCAGCATCTCCAGGCGAAGATCCTGGATTTCGGCGTGGCCAAGGTGTTCAACTCCGACACCACGGACGAGGGCACGGTCTTCGGCACGGTCAACTACATGGCCCCCGAGTACCTGCAAAGCGGCCGGCCGGACGCCCGGAGTGACCTCTTCGCCGTGGGCGTGATCCTCTACGAGGCCCTGGCCGGCGTACCTCCCTTTGATGGACCCAGTCCGGGCTCCGTGATCTACCGCCTCCTGCACGAGTCGCCCGTCCCTCTGCCGCCCACGGCCTTCCAGGGCATCAGCCGGGACATCCAGGGCATCCTCGCCCACGCCCTGGCGAAGGATCCGGCCAACCGTTTCCAGACCGCGGAGGATCTGGGCGCGGTGCTGCGTCAGGCCCGGGACCCCGGTTGGCGCTGGGACCGGGAGCGGCCCACGATGGCCATCAAGGTCAAGCGTGGCGGGGATCAGCCGCTGGAGCCCCTGCTCCACAGCTCCATTCCTGCCCCCCCCACCCCGCCCAAGGGGACACCCCGGCCCCGTCCCGCCGCCAGGCCGGCCCTCCGTCCCGGGGAAGTGGCCAGGCCCGCCGCGTCCCCGCGGGCCTTCACGCCCAGGCCCGACCTCCCGCGGGGGCCCCTCACCTCCGAGCGCGGCACCGGCTCAGGACTCTCGGCCTCCGCGGCGGCCCAGCGGGCCGCCACGGAGGTGCGGAGGGACGTGCTGGAGACCACCCGCCTCCAGCTCGTGCAGGCCCTGGAGCTGGATCCCGCGAACCCCCGGACCCGCGCCATGCTGGTGGTGACCCTCTACCGCCTGGGGCGCTTCGATGCGGTGATGCAGGCCATCCGGGAGGCGCGGAACCGAGGCATTCCGGGCCACGAGCTCCGCGCCGTGACCCGATGCCGCCAGGTCATCGAGGAGGAAGAGCGCGCCGGGCGCCTCCCCTTCGAGCAGCACGCCGAGTTCCTGGACTACCTCGGGGCCTAGGGGCCCTCGGGCGACTGGAGTTCCACCAGCCGCCAGTCGCCTCCTTGCTCGCGCCAACGCAGGAGGAAGTGCCGGCGGGAGGTCTCGTCGGGCAGCAGGCCGCCGGCCCGTCCCGTCAGCACCAGATCCACCTCCTGCACCACGTCAGAATCCTCCCTACGAATCTGGTTTCGGATCACCGTGACGCCCACGCGCTCCCGGCGCAGCAGGCCGGCCAGGAAGAGGCGGGCCGTGGCGCGGTCCATGCCTTCCGGGCCCCGGAAGGCTCCGTCCAGCGGCTCGGTGGCCCGGGCGGCGTCCCCCGCCTCCACCGCCGCGCGGCAGCCCTCGAAAGCCTCCCGAACCTGGTCCTCTGGGCCCTTGCGTCCGCAGGCGGCAGCGGCAAGGAGGAGCAGGGGGGCGAGAGGCCGGACGGCTGGATGCATGGGATCCTCCCGGAGCTTCTGTCTCCATGATGCGCCGGGCGCGGGTCCAGGTTCTTAACATCAATTAACCGCCGGTGGGCTTGCGCGGCGTTCCGGGGCCGCGGATCCTTCAGGGCTGACTCCCCCGTTCACGAGGTGCCCATGCGACTGCGATCGCTCCTGGCCGTGCTCTGCCTCGCCGCCGCCCTGGCGGCCGGAACCCCCGGCAGCCTCCGCTACGGCGCAGTGCCAGCCGGATCCGGCAGCCGTCCCGTGCTCCTGTTCGTCCATGGCTGGAACAGCGACGCCTCCACCTGGAGCGGGAGCAACGACATGGAGGCCAGGGCCACGGCCGCGGGCTACCGCACCGCCTTCCTGGACGTGTACCCCGACCGCACCATGTGGGACAACGGCGCGCTCGTCGCCACGGCGGTGGACCAGGTGAGGGCCCGCTTCGCCGGCGCTGGCGTGGTGCTGGTCTGCCACAGCAAGGGCGGCGTGGATGCCCAGACGGCCCTGGTCTACGACGGCGCCGCCGCCAAGGTGGACCGCCTCATCACGCTGGGCACGCCGCACCGGGGCACGCCCCTCGCGGACCTGGCCTGGAGCTGGTGGGCCGGATGGCTGGCGGACCTCCTGGGCTCCCGCAACGACGGCAATCGCGTCCTCCAGACCGGCTACATGGCGGCTTTCCGCGCCCAGACGGACGCCCTTCCGGCCTCGCGAGCGGTGCCGACCTTCACCGCCGGCGGCACCCACGCCGGCCCCTGGTTCAGCGCCTACTGGTACGGCGGCATGGCCATCGGCCGCACCAGCGATGGTGTGGTGCCCCTGGATGCCACGGACCTGCCCTACCAGCGGGCGCGCCTCTTCACCCGCAGCTGGAACCACGCGGAGGTCAAGCAGGGCGGCAATGCCTGGCCCTACCTCCAGGCGAGCCTCGCCGCCCCCGTGCCTGCGGCGCCGCCCGCCCTGCTCCAGGCCCAGCGGGAACCCGCCCTGGCCCTGGACCGCCTCTACCGCGGCGGGCGCACCGAGGGCGGCATGGCCGAGGCCACGTTCCCCGTGGAGGCCGGCCAGCCCTTCCTTCGGGTGCTGGTGGAGACGGCCCGGACGCCGCGGCGCCTGCTCCTCGTCTCGCCTTCGGGCCGGCTCCACGCCTTCGCCCGTTCCCTCGGACGGCCGCGCGGGGGCCTCCGCGCACACCGGGCTGACCTGGACGGGGAGGACGCCTTGGACAGCGCCGCCTTCCCCGGCGCCGCAGCCAGCACCATTTCGGTTCCGGAGCCCGAGCCGGGCCTCTGGCGCGTGCAGCTCAGCGCCCAGGGCGAGGACGCCTACTTCCTCACGGCCCTCTTCCCGGGGGACTCCGGCGCCCCGATGGCCCTTTCCGAAGCCCGGGATCTCGCCCGCGGCCGGGTCCGTCCCCTGGCTGCCGCCGCGGGCGTCTCCGCGGCGGTCCACACCGTGCGCACGGCGCCGCCGGCACGGCCCCTGGCACACGGATCGGCCCTCGCCGAGCCCGCCGTGCTGAACCGGACCCTGGTGCTCACCTGGCCCGGCGGAAAGGAGCGGGACCTGGTCTTCAGCGAGGCGGAGTGACCCCGAGGCCGTGGGCCTGGTAGAGCTCCGGGTAGCTCCGGGGCTCGGCCCGGTCGGGCGACAGGCCCAGGCTCTCCATGGCGCTCCGGATGGCCTGGGGATCGCCTTCCAGCTCCAGGTAGCAGCCGAAGGGCGTCTCGTCGAGGCAGGCCTCCAGCTCCTCCCGCGACCAGACGGACCGGACCTTCTCCATGGCCATCACGGGAACAAAGCCCAGGGCGCGCAGGATGCCCTCCAGGGCCGCGCCATCCTCGACGCCCGTCTCGAGCTCGGGGCGGATCTTCAGCAGGGCGTCGGGGACCTTGGGCCCCTTCCAGGTGAGCCGCGCCCGGCCCGCGTAGCGGCGCAGGCGCAGGGCCGATCCCGCGGCCCGGAGTTCGCCGTCCCGGTCCCAGAGGACGCTGGATTCGGATTGCGCGGGCACCGTCTCCCGGAAGCCCAGGGCGGACAGGAGGGGCCCGTAGGGCGCCGTGGCAGGGATCCGCAGCTTCAGTTCGGTCTCCAGGGGGGACGCCATGGCAGCTCCTCCATCATCGGTTGCGGCGGATGGGGGCATGATGGTGGGACGACCCGGCGCGCTCCGTGATCCCCCAAAAATACATCATCGCCACCCTCTTCATCGCCGCCATGCTGCTGCTCTTCGCGGTGGTGCAGGCGCCGCGCCCCGTCACATCCGGCGGCGTGACCGCCACGGAAGCCCCGGTGGTGATGAGCCTGGGCGCCTACGATCCCGTGACGGACTTCCAGCTGGAGGACGGCTGGTCGCCGCGCTTCCAGGGGACGGTGGACCCCGATCAGGCGGAGCCCTGGCCCTACGCCGGCGGATTCGGCACGCCCTGGGAGCCCGCCTCGCCCTACCTGGCGGACCAGGGCCTCGCGCTCAACGGTCCCAAGGGGGTGAGCGAGGTGGTGCTGTGGCGGGGGCTGGAGTGGCGGCACTACCGCTTCGACGCGCCCCTCTGCTCCGCGCGGCTCGATCCGGCGAAGGGCACGCGGTTGTTGGTGACGCTGCAGATGGGGCCGGACCGCTTCGAGACCCGCCTCCTGGAGGTGCCCGAGGGCCGCGTGCTCTGGTCCGCCCAGTCGGGACCCTGGAGCCGCTTCAGCTGGGACGGCCGCGCGGCCCTCTTCGGGTTCTTCGAGCCCTCGGAGCCCAAGGCCGAGGCACGCCTGCTGCTCACGACCCTGCCCCTCGACAGCGATCTGGGCGAGACCACCCTGGCCGCCTGGGACGAACCCGGGCTTCCCGCGCCCCTGCACGGGTGGCCGGTGAAGCCCGAGGGGCTCTCGGACGATGGCCGCGACCTGCCCGGGGCGAAGGTGGTCCTGCCCTGGCACCCTGGCGATCGGCTCTGGTGTCCGCAGGCCGACCGCCTCTGGGTTTCCGGGGCCCAGGGCTGGACGGCCTGGAGCCTCGAGAAGGGCCGATGGCGCCGCTCCGCGGCGGGTCCGGGCCTGCTGGTGGCCCACCCCCCCGTGGCCATGGCCCTCACCGAGCCCCTGCCCGGTGGCGGCATGGGACGGCGGACCACGCCACCCGGGAACCTCGACTGGACGCCCGTGCCTGCGGACGCCCCCCCGTGGCCGGCCTACGATGCGGCCTGGGTCTGGGTGGGTGGCGGAGTGGGCAGCGGCGCGTTCGACGCCTGGGACCGCCGCTGGGGGAATGCCGGCCTGGCGCCCGAGCGACAGCGCCAGGCGGTGACGGACTACTTCCGCGCGGAATGGCGCACGGGCCTCGAGCTGCGGGCCTCGGTGAAGGGCTGGCTCCCTGCGGGGCCCGAGGTGGCCATGCGCGAGGGGCAGGGTGTGGCCTGGGTCTGGGTGGGCACCCGGATCGTCCTTGTGCACCTGGTGGAGGTGGAGCGCCTCCACGCCCTGAGGAAGGTGATGAGGCCCTGAGACGGGATCCATTCGCTTGCGACCGAAGTCCTGATTTCTGGTAGCGTTGTGCCCAGCCTTCTTTTTCCTTCCTGGCTTCCCGAGGTATCCGATGTCGCGTCTCCTCCTCGTGGACGACAATCCCAGCATCCACCGGATTGCCGAGTCCCTGCTCGCTCCCACGGACGTGGAACTGGTGTGCGTCGATTCCGCCGCGGAGGCCCTCGACCGGATCAGCCGGGGCGAGCGCTTCGACGTGGCCCTGGTGGACACGGCCATGCCCGGAATGGATGGCTGGACGCTGCTCTCCCGCCTCCGCGCCAACGAAGCCACCGCCGCCATGCCCATCGCCCTCATGGCCGGGGTACTCGATCCCGTGGATCCCTCCAAGCTGGCGAAGGCCCCCGTGCAGGGTTTCCTGAAGAAGCCCATCGAACTGCGGGAACTGGGCGATCGCGTGAAGGCCCTCCTGGCCACCCCCGTGGTGCCGCCCGCCGCCCCCTCGCCCTTCAGCACCGTTCCCGCCACGCCGGCCGCCGATCTGGTGCAGCGGGCCAATGCGGCCCTCCCCGAGTACCGCCCCGAACCTTCCGCCCTGTCCGAGCCTGAGCCCCAGCCCCACCCGGGGCCGGGGCCCATGGCGCCGGCCGAGGCCGAGGACGATCTGCTGGTGCTCACCCCCGACGATCTGTGGCCTGAGGAGGCTGCGCCCGAGGTGGCGGTCCCGGCGGTTCCGGAACCCCTTCCCGAGGTGCACCTGGAACTGGAGGAGCTCGACCTGGAGAGCCTGCAGGATCTGGGGGTGGAGACCACGGCTCCCGCCGCGGTCGGCGTTCCGGAACCCTTCCCGGACGATACCCTCGTGACGCTGTCCGGCCTGGAGGAGCTGGACCTGGGCCCCGTGGCCGCGGAGGCGTCCGCCCCGGCCGGGTCCATGGTGGAGGAGCTGGAGCTGGAGCCCCTGGACGCGGACCTGGATCTCGCCCCCCTGGAGGATCTGCCTGTCGCCCTCCCCCCCTTCGCCGCCGCCCCCGAGGGGGCGCAGGAGCCGGCCCCGGTCCATCTCGAGCCGGAACCTGCGGTCCCTGCCGCGGCCCTGATGGCCCCCCACGTCCATGTGCCGGATTCCTTCGAGGCCCCGGAAGCGCCGGCGCCCCCGGAGGCTGCCGTGGGCGGTCAGGCTCCTGCCGTTCCCGGGCAGGTCCCCGCCGACCTCACCGGGCCTGCTGCGAGCGCCCAGGCCGTGGTGCAGGCGATCCTGGGCGACCCCGTGCTGGTGGATGCCCTCGTGAGGGCCGTCGTGGCCCGCATGGGCGACCAGACCATCCGCGAAATCGCCTGGGAGGTGATTCCGGATCTGGCGGGAAGATTGCATTCCTGAGCGCATGATGCGCCTCTCCGCTCCCCTCCGTACTGGGTTCCTCCCATGATCACGGGCTACAACACGGACGTCCGCCACGGGAACCGGATCTTCCACGTCCAGACGGAGGACAAGGGGCTGGCCAATCCCCGCATCGAGACCCTGATCTACGTCGGGGGGGAGATCCTGGACAGCTATCGCTCCTCCTACGAGGACCTGCTGGCCGCCCCTCCCCTCTCCGAGGGGGTGGTCCAGGGCCGCATGGACGAGCAGCACCGTGCCGTCATCCGCGACATCAAGAACGGGAAGTACGACCTGACGCCCCCGGATCTGCTGGAACAGCAGGCCTTCAACGACCGTCCCCTGGACCAGGCCATCCTGGAGTTCCTGCAGCAGGAGGGGGATGTGGACACCCTGGAACTGGTGCTGGACCAGCCCCTGAAGCCCGTCTTCGGGAACCCCTTTCGGCTGCGGGTGAAGGCCCGCCTCTGCCACAGCCAGGGTCCCGTGGCCGACGCGGAGGTCTCGGTGAAACTGGTGTCCAGCTTGAAGAAGGCCACCAGCCTGGTATCGGGCCGGACGGACGCGGAGGGGCTCTTCGCAGGCGAAGTCCTGCTGCCTCCCAGCCAGCCCGGCCAGTGTGCGGTGGTGGTGAGTTGCTCCAGCGATCAGGGCTTCGATGAGGTCAAGGCGGCTGTGGTCGCCTAGATTGACCAGAAAATTAAGTAGACAACCCGCCTTGCCCCCATCACCCTTATCCCTGGGGAGGCGGGGCATGGGGAAGGTGGAACCGGACCTGCTGAGCATCGGGGATATCTGTGCCGGGACTGGCCTCTCCGCGGATGTCATCCGCGTGTGGGAGCGGCGGTACGGCTTTCCCGAACCCGTGCGCCTCCCCTCCGGCCACCGCCGGTATCACCGGCAGGACCTGAACCGCCTGCGCCTCATGGCTGAGGCCGTGGCCCAGGGACACCGCCCCTCCGCCGTGGCCCGCGCCAGCGAGGGGGAGCTGCGGGACCTGCTGCTCCGGGAGGGCGGAGCCGCGGTGGACCCGGTGTTCCAGACGGTGGTGGCCATGGATACGCCGGCCCTCCGGGCCCATCTGGACGAGGCCCTGGCGCGCATGGACTGGAAGCCCTTCCTCCAGGAGCTGGTGGCCCCCCTCCTGGACCGCGTGGGCATGGCCTGGGCGGATGGCAGCATCGGCGTCCACCATGAGCACCTGCTCACCGAGGTGCTGGAGGACCTGCTCCGCGAGCGCCGGCGCGACTTCCGCCCCCTCCCGGGCCGGGGCTCCGTTCTCCTCGCAACCCTGCCCGGGGAGCGGCACCGGCTGGGCCTGCTCATGGCCGCCCTGGCCTACGCCGCCAGCGGGACGCGGGTCGAGCTCCTGGGCGTGGACCTGCCGGTGGCGAGCATTGCCCACGCGGCCCGGACCCTGAAGGTAGACCGCGTGGCCGTGAGCCTCTCCATCCAGAGCTCGGGCGAGACCACGCGCCGCCTGCTCATGGATCTGCTGGAGCGGCTGCCCCAGGGCTGCAGGCTCATCGTCGGCGGGCAGGGCGCGGCCCGCACCCGGCGGGTGGAGGGCGTGGAGCGCATGGCGGGTCTGGATGTGATCTGAGCTACTCCCACTGCTTCCGGATGCGGTGGAGCAGGAGCTGCAGCTCCACGAGCAGGGGCCGGGCGGCCAGGAAGCAGAGGAAGATGGCCAGCGGGATGGTGGCCTTGTAGCCCACGTGCTTGAAGGCCAGGGCCCCGGTGACGCCGCCGACGACGAAGGAGACCAGGAGCAGCAGGAGCAGGACCAGCTTCTGGCGGTTGGCCACGATGCGCTCCCGCCCCGGCCGCTGGTGGCGGTTCACGTAGGCCAGGCGGCTCAGCTCGATGCCGATGTCCGTCACGGTGCCCGTCATGTGCGTGGTCCGCACCGCCGCGCCGGAGATGATCGAGGTCACCGCGTTGTGCATGCCCATGATGAAGCACAGCAGCATCACGGTTGTGGGAAGGGTGAAGCGGATCTCCGTCTCCAGCCGGGCGCCCATGAGCCCGAAGACGAGGAGCAGCCCCGCCTCCAGCAGCAGCGTGAGGGCGTAGCGGCTGCGCATCCGGCGGCGCTGGCCGAAGCTGATGAGGGTGGTGCAGAGGAAGGCGCCGCCCATGAAGCTGAGCATCATGGCCAGGGCCGCCAGGGCAGTCTCCAGGTCGCCGAGGGCCACCATGTCCGCCAGGGTGGAGGCCACGCCCGTCATGTGCGAGGTGTAATGGCCCACGGCCAGGAAGCCGCCCGCATTGACGGCGCCGGCCACGAAGGCCATGGCCCAGGCCAGCTGGCGGTTCAGGGAATCCGAGCGCAGGGCGCCCTCGCGCACCAGCAGCTTCTCCTGGAAGGGCAGGGTGGCGAGGGTGGCCTCCACTGCCGCCTGGAGCTGCTTCCCCTCCAGACGGCCCTTGAGCAGCCTGCCCAGGTAGCGGGAGGTGATGACGCGGAGGTAGCGGGGGATTCGGCGCATGGGTTCGGCTGCCTCCACAAGTGAAGCATGGGATGGGGTCTCTAGTTGCAACCAAAGAGGTTATTGATTGCATTGAGAGGTAGACTCAATTCTTGTTGTACACAACAAAAATAAATTGCGACCTCGGGAACCTTTGTGTAGATTTACGCAACTCAAGCACCCCCCTCGTGAGGTGAGGCTCCACCGCCCACCTGGACACGCAGAGGCCATCACGGCCCCTGTGTGGTTTCTACCACCCGCTAGTGCGGTCAACACCGCGGAGGACACCCCAGTGGCAAGACTCTCCTGCATCCCACGGCTCGCGCTGCTCCCGCTCGCCCTGTGCGTCGGGCTCCATGCCCAATCGGCGAAATGGGACGGCTCCTTCAAGGTCTTCGGCGGCGCCACCACCGGAGGCGTGAAGGACAACCTGATCCAGTCCACCCAGAACTTCGGCGGCGGGGTGGAAGGGACCTACGCCCTCGACAAGGACTCGGCCCTGGTCTTCGACCTGGGGTTCCGGTTCTACCCCGGGACCAACGCCATGCAGAGCTTCATCGTCCTGCCCACGGCCACGGCGGCGACCATCGGCCGGATCTACACGGGCGAGACCCGGGACCGGAAGGTGGACGGCACCAGCTGGCAGGCCAGCGCCCTCTACCGCCGGAACGCCTTCACGGAGGGCATGTACTGGCAGGCCGGCCTCCGGATCGGCTTCAACAAGGCCACGCAGACGGACACGGGCGCCGCGTCCAGCTACACCCAGACCAGCGCCACGGCCTGGACGGTGACCGCCACCCGGGCCATCGATTCGGTGGACGAGAAGAAGACCACGGCCATCGGGCTCCTCGGCGGCATCGGCTACCGCTTCACGGACATGTACAGCGGGGAGCTGAACGTGTTCCAGACCAAGTTCGAGGGCGCCGCCGCGGGCAAGCAGAACGGCACCGTGGTCGAGCTGGCCTTCGGCGTCCGCTTCTAACCCTGATCCCATTCGGAGCATGAGATGAACCCAATCCGGATTCGCAGCCTCTCGTTCCTCGCCTTCGCACTGGCCGGCACTGCCCTGGTGGCCCAGGAGTCCACCGGCCAGATCGTGGGCACGGTGAAGACCCGCAGCGGCGAGCCCCTCGCCGGTGTCGAAGTCCGCTTCACGGCACCCACCCTTCAGGGCGTGCGCACCGTCGTCACCGACGCCAGCGGGGCCTTCCGCGCCCCCCTCCTCCCGCCCGGCGTCTATACCGTCACGACCGCCAAAGGCGGCTTCGTGGGCGGCAAGGCCGAAGGCGTGGTGCTGGGCCTGGGCCAGATCCTCCGCCAGGACCTCCTCATGGCCCCCGTCCAGGTGGCGGAGAAGACGGTGGAAGTGGTCGCCGCCGCCGCCGCCGTGGACAAGTCCGACGTGAAGACCAGCACCAACATCTCGTCCGAGATGATGGACGTGCTGCCCCGCTTCACCCGCGGCATGGACACGGCGGCCCTCCTCGCGCCCGGCGTGGCCGTCAACGGAACCATGGGCAACCGCGTCCAGATCCGCGGTGGCAACACCACCGCGAACCGCTGGCTCCTGAACGGCACGGACATCGCCGACAACGTGTTCGGCAACACGGACGGCCGAACCTACTACGTGGATGATTCCGTCGCCGAGAGCCAGGTCATCTCCAGCCCTGTGAACGCCAAGTTCGGCGGCTTCCTGGGAGGCATCATCAATGCCATCACCAAGAGCGGCGGCAACGAGTTCACGGGCATCTTCCGGGCGAACATCAGCCGCAACAGCTGGTCGGCCATCGCCCCCCTGGGCATGCGGCCCAACAGCACCGGCCGGCCCAACCCGGGCACCGACGACCTCAACCGGAACTACACCCTCTGGGTGGGCGGCCCCATCCTGAAGGACAAGCTCTGGTTCGCGGCCTCCACCAAGCTCGACCCCAGCCAGAGCACGCCGAACAACCTGAACGACGTGACGGGCCTGCAGACGGGCGATTCGCCGGCCTCCGCCCGGGGCGCGGGCTACGTGCCCGCCACCACCGGCATGCCCTTCAACATCACCTCGTCGAACCAGTTCTACGAGCTGAAGCTGACCTACGCCATCAACGAGAACCACTCGGTGGAACTCGCCGGCAACCGCAACGTGACCGACCAGCGGAACCGCTTCTATGTGAACAGTCCCGACCCAGCCACCCTCGTGCCCCAGCGGAACGAGAACTCCTACTACACGGCGGCCTACCGCGGCCTCATCGGCAGCAGCCTCACCCTGGAGGCCCGCTACGCCAAGAAGCACCAGCTGCTGGCCGCCGGCGCCGACCCCGCCCAGGGCGATCCCATCCGGGCCCGCTACAGCAACGGCACCTACTACATCTTCCAGAACGGCATCTTCGACAAGACGGACGGCGGCGACAACCGCGACATCAAGACCTACACCGCGGGCCTCACCTGGTTCAGCCCCCGGACCTTCATCGGCACCCACACGGTGGAAGCCGGCTTCGAGCTCCTGCGGCAGGATCGCCAGGCCGCCAACGCCCAGTCCCCCACGGGCCGCCAGTTCCTGGTGTGGGGCCGCAATGCGGATGGCACCTACCGCGTGGCCGGCCTCTCCACCTCGTCCACGGCCTTCAGCCAGAACTACGTCCTGCTCTACAGCGTGGACAAGGGCGTGGCGAAGACGGACACGGACGGCTACTACATCAACGACACCCTGGCCGTGAACGACCACTGGCAGGTGATGGGCGGCCTCCGCTTCGACAAGACCAAGGCGGCCGACACCCTCGGCTCCCAGACGGTCTCCTCCAACGCCACCTCCCCCCGCTTCCAGGTCCGCTGGGATCCCAAGGGGAACCAGGCCTGGCTGTTCACGGCCAGCTGGGCCCGCTACGCCGGCAAGCTGAACGACAGCTTCACCAACCGC
The DNA here is from genome assembly GCA_036391515.1 of Holophagaceae bacterium. Classification (GTDB taxonomy): domain Bacteria; phylum Acidobacteriota; class Holophagae; order Holophagales; family Holophagaceae; genus Geothrix. The sequence goes on along the minus strand of DASVZU010000174.1, from coordinate 5,255 downwards.
TTCACCCGAGCCGGCAACCCCATCAGCGAGTCCTACGGCTGGGCCGGGGCGGCCAACAATGCCGCGCCTTATTCCGTGGTGACGAACCTGGCGAACTGGAGCGTCAGCGCCGCCACCCTGCGGTCCTACTCCGGTCCCCTCAGCCGCTTCGCGGATACCAACACCAAGGCGCCCATCAACGACGAGATCAGCTATGCCGTCCGCCACACCTACACGGACGGCTCGTACATCAACCTCACCTACACCAAGCGCACCGGCAAGCACTTCTTCAACGACTTCTACACCATCGGCGACGAAGTACAGGTGCCGCTCATCTACAGCACCGGCATGAAGCAGGTGTACGCCGAGCGCTGGGCCACGGACGACCGGCTGAAGCGGGACTACAACAGCTTCGAGGTGGACTTCCTGAGCCGCTTCAACGAGAAGTGGAGCCTGGGCGGCAACTACACCCTGGCCAGCCTCCAGGGCAACAGCGAAGGGTCGGAGGGCAACAACCCGCCCGTGTCCGGCGATGTCATCGGGGATTTCGAATCCGTCCACGCCAGCCGCGGCCGCGACTTCACCTTCTACGCCCCCTACGGCTACCTCTCCGGCGACGTGAAGCATCGCGCCCGCATCTACCTGAACTACGTCAACAAGAGCAGCCAGGGCGCCCTGTTCAACGCCTCCCTGATGTTCAACTACACCGGCGGCAGCCCCTACAGCCTGACCCGCGACCTCTACTTCGAAGCCTACGACGACGCTCTGGCCGCCGGCTCCACCATCGCCTCCCAGTACGCCTCGTACGGCACCTACACCCGCTACTACGGGCCCCGGGGCATCGGCCGCTTCAACGATGTCTACAACTTCGACCTGAAGCTGGGCACCGAGATCCCCATCTGGCGGAAGGTGCGCTACTTCGTGGAGCTGACGGTGTTCAACGTCTTCAACCACTGGCAGCTGTCCACCTTCTCCACCACGAACGTCAGCGGCTCGAGCCTCGCCACCACCAACCCCCTGGCGGGCTACCAGGTGCAGAACCTCACCCAGGCCGGGGTCGCCGGCGGCAACGCCACGGGCTGGGGCACCTACGGCTACACCGACTACCTGGGCGGCCGTTCCATGCAGTTCTCCACCGGCATCAAGTGGTAATGGCGCAGCGACCCTGAATCCCAACGGAGTGATCCCATGAATCTCAAGCGACTCATCGCCCTTCCCTTGATGGTCCTCCCCCTCTGCGCCCAGTCCGTGGACGAGGGGAACCCCTTCGAGGTCACGGCCACCGCCACCATCGGCAATTCCGACCTCAACAAGATGGTGCGGAGCAACAACCTGGCGGGCTTTTCCGTCGGCTTCGCCTTCCGCACGGAGCTCAAGCCGGGCCTCAACACCCGGCTGCACCTCGCCCTCATGTCCCTCCGGGGCAAGGACAAGACGGGGCTGGAGAATGCCAATCGCCCCCACGTGAACGGCGGGCTCGACATCATGCAGGACGTGAACCGGTGGACCTTCTTCGGAGGCCTCACCCTCACCCAGTGGAAGCAGAACACCAACACGGCCACGGACGCGAACTTCACCGGGGCCAACGCCACCAACGGCGTCAAGCTGGGCTACCGCCTCGGCTCGGAATACGCCTTCACGCCTCAGGTCAGGGGGACCCTGTCCTTCAACCAGGCGGAGTTCAACAAGGTGCTGAACCCCTCCTGGTGGGCCCTGGGCGTCACCTACCGGTTCGGGAAGTAGTCGTACGATCCCCGCGCGAGGGAGGGGCTTCGGCCCCTCCCTCTTTTTCGCTAGGGTGGAGCGGGGGGCCCCATGGCGCGCAGCATCCTCCTCCTCCATACCGGCGGCACCCTGGGCATGGCGCCCAGCGGGGAACCTGCGTCCCTGGCTCCGGGGCGCTTCCTGGACCACCTCCAGGAGCAGGTGCCGGAACTGGGCCAGCTGGCGCGGCTGGCGGTGGAGGTGCCGTTCAACCAGGACTCCGCGTGCATGGAGCCGGCGCACATCCTCGCGCTGGCGGACCGCGTGCGGAAGGCGGAGCGGGACTTCGACGGCTTCGTCATCATCCACGGCACGGACACCATGGCCTTCACGGCCTCCTGCCTCGGCTTCCTGCTGGCCGACCTGGGGAAGCCCGTGGTGCTCACCGGCAGCCAGCGGCCCCTGGCCTTCGTGCGCAGCGACGCCCGGGGGAACCTCATCAACGCCGTGGACTTGGCCTGCCGGGGGATCCCGGAGGTGGGGATCTGCTTCGGCACCCACTGGCTTCGCGGCGTGGCCGCCGACAAGCTGAGCGTCCACCAGTTCGAGGCCTTCCAGAGCCCCAACCTGCCGCCCCTGGCGGAGATCGGCGCGGAGATTCTGCTCCACCCGGAGGTGGGCCAGTTCCTCCGCCAGGTGCCCCCGGGCCTGGGCGGGAGCCTGGACCTGGCCATCCACGTCCTCACGCCCCACCCGGGCATGGCCTGGAGCCCCGTGCCGGAGGGGGTCCGCGCGGTGCTCATCCAGGCCTTCGGCGCCGGCAACCTGCCCATGGGCCGTGCCGATCTGCGCGCCCTCCTGGCGGACTGCCGCATGCGGAACCTGCCGGTGGTGGTCACCTCCCAGTGCCCGGCCGGCGGCGTGGACCTCTCCGCCTACGAGATGGGCCAGGCCCTCCTGAACGCCGGCGCCATCTCGGGAGGCCTGCACACCCGCTGGTCCGCCCTGGCGAAGCTGGGCCTGGTGCTGGGCGCGGGGGGTGGCCTGGCCCAGGTGCGCGAGGCCTTCGAGGTACCGTGGGCCGGGGAGCCCATGCCGGGTGGAGCGTGGTCCCAGTCCTGAGGGCGCGTGATTCCCTCCTCGCCGGGTCCCGACTCCGCAGAGCCCACCGGGCTCTGCGCCGTCACCCGGCGGTCGGGAGGGCCGGGGAGCCCATGCCGGGGTGCCTGGTCCCAGTCGTAGGCCCTCCCGGGGGTGCAGCCCTCAGAAGAGGGGCCTCCGCACCACGGTGACGGCATTGGCCTCGGCATCGGCGGTCCCGTCGGTCAGGTTCAGCTGCTGACCGTCCTTCCAGCAGGTGGCGGTGGGGGCTCCGGGGCCATACACCGTGCCGGCCACATAGACGCTGGAGCCGTCGGGGGACAGCGCCACGCCGTTCGCGAAGGACGGGTAGCGCGCATCCGTGAGGGCCGTGGCCGTGGCGTCCTTCCAGAGCATGGCCACCGGAAAGCCGGAGGGGGCATTCTCGCTGCCGGGGGCGTACACGACCCCGCCCGCCACGGCCACGCCGGCAGCGTCGGCTCCGCGGCTCCCGTCGGTCAGGGCCCTGCCCTGGCCGTTCTTCCAGACATGGGCGATCCCCAGTCCGTTGACGAACTCGTTGCCGCAGACATAGACATCGGGTCCGGAAACCGTGATCCCGAGGGCTCCGCCCCCATGGGCGACATTCGTCAGGACGGTCTTGGCCCCGTTCTTCCAATAGACCGCCTGCGCGGTGAACAGCCAGTTCCTGGGGTCGATCTGGTTGTTCTGGTACTCCCAGCCCACGACATGGACATCGGCGCCGTCAATGGCGACGGCGTTGGCCTGGGCCATCCCGCTCCCGTCGGTCAGGGCCGTGGGCACCCCGTTCTTCCATATCTTCGCCACGGCGACGCCGTTCCTGGCGGGATCGCATTCGTAGCCTGTCACGTAGACATCCGCTCCGGAGACGGCGAGGCCGACGGCGAACGCCTGGTTCGTCCCGTCCGTCAGGGCCACCGGTTTCCCGTTCTTCCAGTACATGGCCACATCCGCCCGTTCGTTGGATTCGCCCCCGGCCACGTAGACATCCTGGCCCGACACGGCAATGGCGAAGGCGCGGGCATTGTGGGCGCCGTTGGTAAGGGGAACGGCCATGCCGTTCTTCCAGTACTTCGCCACCAGCACCTGGCCGTTGGATTCGTCGCCGGCCACGTAGACATCCGTCGGGGCCGGGGTGGTGCCCGAACCGGCGCACCCCAGCTGCGCCCCAAGGCCCAGAAGAATCGCGAATCCCATGGCCAGGGAGGCCTTCGCCAGGCGGGCTGTCCGGGCCGGGAAGGGGCGGGCAGGGAGGGCGAAGGGCAGGCGCATGAGGCATCCTTCGGTTCAGGTCGGCCTGTGGGCCAGGGCGGATCGCTGTCGCCGGGTGGGAGGGATGACCCCACCATACTCCCCTTGTCCACCGGGTTCCCGGAGGGCGGCCCGGGCCGGCCATGGGCGCCCCGGGGCAAGCTAGACTGGAGGATTCCCGGGACTGGACATGCTCGACGCCAACCTCCTGCGCAACGACCTCGACGCCGTGGCGGCCCGCCTGGCGGACCGCGGCTATGCCCTGGATACGGCGGCCTACCGGTCCCTGGATGAGCGCCGCCGGGCCGTGCTCCAGGAGGCCGAGGCCCTGAAGGCCGAGCGGAACCGCGTGAGCGAGGAGGTGGGCCGCCTCAAGCGGGCCAAGGAGAACGCCGACGCCCTCATCGCCCAGCAGCGGGAGATGGGCGACAAGCTCAAGGCCCTCGAGCAGGCCGAGCGCGAGGCCGAGGCTGCCTTCCGCGACTTCCTGGCGGGCATCCCAAACCCGCCGCACGCGAGCGTGCCCGCGGGGAGGGACGAGCACGCCAACGTGGAGGTCAAGCGCTGGGGCCAGGCGCCGGCCATCGCGAAGCCGCTGGATCACGTGGAGCTCGGGACGAAGCTGGGCATCCTCGACCTGGACCGCGCGGCCAAGCTCAGCGGCGCGCGTTTCGCCGTGCTGAAGGGCCTGGGCGCGAAGCTGGAGCGGGCCCTCATCGCCTTCATGTTGGACCGGCAGAGCGGGGCGGGCTACGAGGAGGTCATCCCGCCCTACCTGGTGAACGCCGAGAGCATGTACGGCACGGGGCAGCTGCCGAAGTTCGAGCAGGACCTGTTCAAGACCAGCCGAGGCGACGGCGCGCCCCTCTACCTCATCCCCACCGCCGAGGTGCCCGTCACGAACCTCTACCGCGATGAGATCCTGCCGGCGGAATCGCTGCCCCTGCGGCACTGCGCCTTCACGCCCTGCTTCCGCAGCGAGGCGGGCAGCTACGGGAAAGACACCAAGGGCATCATCCGCCAGCACCAGTTCCACAAGGTGGAGCTGGTGGCCTTCTCGGCGCCGGAGGATGCGGAGGCGGAGCTGGAGCGTCTCACGGCCAACGCCGAGGCCATCCTGGAGGCCCTGGGCCTGCCCTACCGCCGGGTGCTGCTCTGCACGGGCGACATGGGCTTCAGCAGCCAGAAGACCTACGACC
>DASVZU010000173.1:0-30790 GCA_036391515.1 Holophagaceae bacterium | reverse complement strand
GCCCGGGCCTCCGGGATCCAGGCCGGCAGGGCCCCGGCCCGGGCCTGGGCCAGGCGGATCTGGGTGTCGGTCTCGGCCGACACCAGGTCCCGCAGGGCCTCCGCCTCCAGGAGCCCCTGGCGCCCGTTCAGGAGGGCCCGGCGGGTGAACTCCCCGGGCTCCGCCAGCCGGACGCCCAGGGTGCCCAGGTAGTCCAGGAGCCGCTGGGCCAGGAGCGGGTTGCCGTGGATCTGCAGCTCCACCACGTCCTCCCCGGTATAGCTGGCCGGGGCGGGGAAGTAGAGCACGAGGGCCCGCTCGCGGAAGTCCCCCCAGGCCAGGGTGCGCAGGGCCGCCCGACGGGGCTCCGGCAGGGCCACCAGGGACCGGAGGCGGTCGGCCAGATCCGGGCCCGACACGCGCACCACCGCCACCGCCGAGGGCAGGAGCGGCGTGGCCGGGGCGCAGATGGGATCGGGAGGGGACACGCCGGCAGTGTACCGGCTACTTGCGGAAGACCCTCACGGGCTTGAAGGTGCCCGTCCCCTCGCTCTCGGTGCCGAGGCCCTCCTCGCGGCTGACCACCAGGTGGACCCAGCGGCGCTCCCGGGGGCTGAGAGCGCCCAGGGTGTGGCTGCCCAGCTCCCGGGCCCGCTCGGCGGCCAGGCGGCCCATGGCCATGACCTCCTGCATGCGGAAGAGCCGGGCGCCCTTCACGTCGAGGTAGGCCAGCTTCGTGTCCTCCCGCTCGCCCTGGGCCTCGTGGACGAGGAACTGGAGGGCGTCGAGGGCCTGGCCGCGGCTGGCGGCCAGCCAGTCGGCGTCGGGGCCCGTGACCAGCAGGCGGTTGGGGAAGGCCTCCTCGTCGCCGGAGGGCTGGTAGCGGGCCTCCACCTTGAAGCCCAGCAGGCCCGTCCAGCGGGCGATCAGCTCGGGTACGGCGTCCAGGCTGGCGTGCTGCTTCCGCATGGGGTCCTCCTCACACCTTGATGGGCTGGGGCACGTAGTTCCGCTTCACCCACCAGGTCTGCGCGATGCCGATGAGGTTCGAGGCGAAGTAGTAGATGATCACGCCCACGGGCAGCTTGGCGAACATCACCATCATCATCACGGGCATGAGGATCATCATCATTTTGCGCTGGGCCGGGTCCCCGGTGGCAGGCGTCATGGCCTGCTGCACGAACATGGAGGCCCCCATCAGCACCGGGTAGATGTAGTAGGGATCATGCATGGACAGGTCGTGGATCCACCCGAAGAAGGGCGCGTGCCGCAGCTCGAACACGGCGTTGAGCATGGACCAGAAGGCCAGGAAGACGGGCATCTGGAGCAGCATGGGCAGGCAGCCGCCCATGGGGTTGTGGCCGTTCTTCTTGTAGAGCTCCATGAGCTCCTTCTGCATCTCCGCCTTTTTCGTCATGTCGTTGCCGAACTTCTCGTACCGGGCCTGGAGGGCCTTCTGGTGCGGCTCGAAGTCCTTCATGCGGAGCATGGAGACGATCTGCTTGCTGTTCAGCTGCCAGGTGACGGCCCGCAGGATCACCGTGAACACGATGATGGCCCAGCCCCAGTTGCCGATGACGGCGTGGAGCTTCTGGAGGACCCAGAAGAACAGCTGGGCCACGGCGCCGAAGAAGCCGTAGTCGATGACCCGGGTGAAGGGCTTCTCGAAGGCCTCCAGGGGGGCCGCCTGCTTGGGCCCCAGGTAGAGGTCGGCAGCGATCCGGCCGCCTTCGGGCGCCAGGGTGTAGCCGCTCTCATCCCGACCGGCCACGGTCGGCAGCTTCCAGAGCGCCGCGAAGTAGTGGTTGCGCTGGGCCTTGGGATCCGCATCCAGGCCGGCGTCCAGGCCCAGGCGGGCTTCGGCCGGAGGCAGGACCTTCCGCTTGGCGCCCAGGAAGCTGAAGAAGGGGTCATGCAGGATGTCGAGCCAGGTGACCGCCTCGACCTTCTTCTCCGTGAGGGTGAAGACCCGGCCCAGGTGCTCCACGGGCTTCAGGTCCGTGGGCAGGGTCACGAGCTGGAGGCGCGCGCCCTGGGGCAGGACGCCCGCCAGGGACAGGTTGCTGCCGTGCCGGGGGACCCGGTAGGCGAGCCGGGCACCCTGGGCGTTCTCGAAGACGACCGTGACCGCCTCCGCACCGGCCTCCTCGTGGACGGCCTGGAAGGCCGTGCCCTGCACGCCGCCCACACCGGGGAAGTCCCCGGGGAAGAACAGGGTGCCGTCCTGGCGCCAGACCGCCTGCTTGAGGGCCCCGGTGGCCACCTGCCAGGTGAGCGTCAGGTCGGTCGTGGTGGTGGTGTGGGTGGCAGCCAGGTCCACGGCCGGCGCGACGGGGGCGGCCTGGGGCGCTGCCGCCACCACCGGGGCGGCCGCCTGGGTGGGGGTGGACGCCTGGGCCGGCGCAGCCTGGGTCTGTTCGACGGCCACGGGAGGCTTCATCGGCTTCGTGTAGCGCGACGTGAGCCAGATCTGCCCCCCGAAGAGGACCAGGGTGCCCAGGATGAACAGGAGGACGTTGCGGTTGCTCATGGTTGGCCCGTGGGTGCGAGACGGCGCAGGGCCAGCCGGAGCTGGCCCTCGATGTCCTGGATGGAGAGGCGGTCGAGGGGCGGGCCCTTGCGAAGCGGACGGATCCAGACAACCCAGGGGGCCGGGAGGGGGGCGCCCATGCTCAGGAAGGCCATCCGGACACGGCGACGGAAGCGGTTGCGGCGCACCGCCGGTCCGGATTTCCGGGAAGTCGTGACCAGAAGGAGAGGCAGCTCAGCCCCCTGGAGGCGCCAGGCCCGGATGTCGAGCAACGCATCCTGCCCCAGCAACGGCCGGGGCAGGGCGGAGGGAACCGCATGATCCGTGTGCCGGACGGTCCGGAAGCGGCCCTTGAAGATCACGGGACGGAACCCAGGCGGCCTGGGTTCAGACCGCCAGGACGTGGCGGCCCTTGGCGCGGCGGCGCTTGAGCACCAGGCGGCCGTTCTTGGTCTTCATGCGGCTGAGGAAGCCGTGGGTCTTGGCGCGGCGGCGGTTGTTCGGCTGGAAGGTACGCTTCATGGTTCCACCTCGGGGTCCCCTCCCGGGGAGGAGGACGAACCTTCGAGCCTACCAGTCCCGCGCGTCCGGCTCAAGGGCGTTTCTGGCCTTCCATCCCCCTCCCGTGGTGCTAGATTGGGATCCCCCCCGCAGGCCAGGCGAGGCCCCCGGCGCGAAGCGCCCCGGCGTGAGGCGTGTCGCGTCCCGTCGTCCCCGCCTGCCGTTCCTGGTGAATCCATGCCCACCTCCGATCCCGACGCCCTCTGGGAGACCATCCGACAGGGACTGTCCAAGCAGCTCCCCGAGGCCAGCTTCAGGGAGTGGATCGTCCCCTGCCGGCCCCTGCGGCTGGAGGAGGACGCCCTGTGGATCCAGGTGCCCAGCCCGGCCGCCAAGCTCTGGATCGAGCAGCAGCTCCCCGAGGAGTTCAACGACGCCCTCGCCCAGGGTGGGCTCGGTGACCTGCGCCTCGTGTTCCAGGTCTCCGGCACCGGCCCCGCCGCGCCCAAGGCCACGGCCCGTCCCGCCCCCCTCGCCACGGCCGGGTCCTCCGAGCCGGCGGTGGCCTTCCCCCACCTGTTCCACCGCTACACCCTCGACCGCTTCGTGGTGGGCCCCGGCAGCCAGCTGGCCTTCGCCGCGGCCAAGGCCGTGGCCGACAACTACGGCAAGGCCGCAACGCCTCTCAACATGAACCCGCTGTTCATCTACGGCGGCGCGGGGCTGGGGAAGACCCACCTCATGGTGGGCATCGGCAAGGAGATCCAGGTCCGGCATCCGGAACTGCGGGTGGCCTACCTCAAGGTGGACAACTTCTTCAACGAGCTCACGGTGGCCATCAAGGCCCGCAACACGGAGCCCATGCGGAAGAAGTACCAGCAGAACGACGTGCTGCTGCTGGACGACGTGCAGACGCTGGGGAAGATGGAGCGCACCCAGGAGGAGATCTTCTACATCCTGGAATACCTCCTCCAGCACGGGAAGCAGATCATCCTCACCTCGGACAAGCCCCCCCAGCGGCTGGAGGGCTGCCACGAGCGCCTCATCACCCGCTTCAAGTGGGGGCTCACCGCGGACATCCAGCCGCCGGACTTCGAGACGCGCATCGCCATCCTGAAGAAGAAGCTGGAGGACGCGGACTTCAAGGGGCTTCCGCCCGTGCCGGAGGACGTGCTCACCTTCATCGCCCACAAGGCCAAGGGCAGCGTCCGGGACCTGGAGGGCTTCCTCACCCGCGTGATCTTCCAGGCCAGCCTCATCGGCGTGCCGCCCACCCTGGAGGTGGCCCACGCGGCCTTCCAGGGCCAGAGCGGGGAGGAGCCCACGGCCGCCATCCCCCCCGAGCGCATCTACCGCATGACCGCGGAGACCTTCAACGTGCCCTTCGTGGACCTCATGAAGAAGCGCTCCCGCCAGCAGACCATCATGGTGCCCCGCCAGGTGGCCATGTACCTGGCCCGGGAGATCGCCTCGCTGCCCTTCACGGACATCGGGCGGTCGTTCAACATGCATCACTCCACCGTGATGAACGCCATCGACTCCGTGAAGCAGCGCATGACCCGGGACCAGGAATTCCACAGGATGGTCCAGGCCTTGCTGAACAGCATTCATTGATCCTGCTCGTCTTGTGGGGCAATCCACAGCCCTCCACACCCCGGGAGTCCACAGCGTCTCGCCCCGGACCGGCCGGACCCCTCCCGGGACGCCCAATCCACTGTCCTGGACGCCGTTCCCGCAGGCTGCCGCGGCCCGGAAAACTCCGTTAAGATAGGGCTTTGACGCTCCAATCCACAGGCACCGCCCGTCCTCAGCATCATCAAGGGTGATACATGAATCTTCAGCTACAGGTATCCAAGGATCGTCTGGATCGCACCCTGGGCATCCTGAAGCACGCCCTCGACCGGCGCGTGACCCTGCCCATCCTCCAGCACATCCTCGTGGACATCCGGCCCAAGGAGGTGGTGCTGAAGGCCACGGACATGGAGCTGGCCTTCGAGGCCACCGTGCCTGGGGAAGGCCAGGGGCAGTGGACCATGGCCGTTCCCGGCAAGAAGTTCATCGAGACCGTGCGGGTCTTCCCGGAGGGCATCCTGAGCCTGGAGTGCCCGGAAGCCGGCGGTCGCCTGTGGCTCCGCGCCAAGGGCATGAACTCCGAGCACAACATCCAGCCTGGCGAGGGCTTCCCGGAGCTGCCCGCCCCGGGCAAGGAGCTGCCGGTGGTGCGGATCCCCGTGCTGCGCTTCAAGCGGGCCATCCAGCTGGGCTCCATCGCCGTCAGCAAGGACGCCACCAAGCCCACCCTGTCCGCCGTGCTGGTGCACCTCTCCAAGCACCATGTCCGCGTGGTCTCCACGGACGGCTTCCGGCTGGCCGTGGCCGAGGTGCCCTGCGACACGAAGCTGAAGGACGAGGTCCGTCTCATCGTTCCCAAGCGGGCCCTGGACCTCATCCCCACCCTGCTGGGGGACGAGGGCGAGGTCGAACTCTGCTGGGACGGGACCACGCTCTTCCTGGACCAGCCGGGCCTGAAGTTCAGCACCCGCCTCGTGACGGGCAACTACCCCGCCTACGAGAAGGTCCTCCCCGCCGAACTGCCCAAGAAGGTCATCCTCGACCGCGAGGTCTTCCTCCGCACCCTGCGATTCGTGGGTCTGAAGAAGGACGACTACAACAAGAACGTGCGGCTGTTCTACGAATTCCCCAACCTCCGCACGGTCTTCCAGCACCCCGACGAAGGCGTGAACCAGGCCACCCTGCCGTTCTCGGGCGAGGAGCAGCCCTTCGAGCTGGCCTTCAACATCGACTACCTCACCGAGCTGCTGGAACGGCTCCCCGGGGAGGAAGTGGTCTACCAGTTCAAGGACGAGGTGGGCCAGGGGGTCTTCATGTCCCCAAGCCTCGAGGACTTCAGCTTCCGCTACGTCCTCATGCCGGTGCGCTTCGCCAACAGCGCCACCGCCTGATCTGCCCCGCAATCCACAGCAACCGACAAAGCGAGTCTTGATGTCCGAAGAAGTCCTCAGCGCACGCGTCCACACCCCCCAGGAATCCGACAGCTACACCGCCGACAACATCACGGTTCTGCGCGACCTCGAGGCCGTGCGGAAGCGACCCGGCATGTACATCGGGGATACCGATGACGGCAGCGGCCTGCACCACATGGTCTACGAGGTGGTGGACAACGCCATCGACGAGGCCCTGGCGGGCTTCTGCACCCGCGTGGACGTCATCCTCCACGGCGACGGCAGCTGCAGCGTGGAGGACAACGGCCGCGGCATCCCCGTCGACATCCACAAGGAGGAGGGCCGCAGCGCCGCCGAAGTGATCATGACGGTGCTCCACGCCGGCGGGAAGTTCGACAACACCAGCACCGAGGGCAAGAACGCCTACAAGGTGTCCGGCGGCCTCCACGGCGTGGGCGTGTCCTGCGTGAACGCCCTCTCTAGCAAGCTCTGGCTCACCGTCTGGAAGGAGGGCCAGGAGCACGCCATGACCTTCAGCCAGGGCAAGGCCGACGCGCCCCTGGCGGTGGTGGGGCCCACGGCCCGCCGGGGCACCCGCGTGCGCTTCATGCCCGATCCCGAGATCTTCAACAACATCCTGGACTTCAGCTTCGAGACCCTGAGCCAGCGCCTCCGCGAGCTGAGCTACCTCAACCAGGGCGTGCACATCCGCATCACGGACGAGCGCACGGGCGACACCCACGACTTCATGAACGCCGGGGGCATCAGCGCCTTCGTGGAGCACCTCAACCGCAACAAGGTGGCCCTCCACAAGCCCCCGATCTTCATCAAGGATGAGAAGCAGGACACCACGGTCGAGGTGGCCCTCCAGTGGAACGACTCCTACCAGGAGACCCTCTACTGCTTCACCAACAACATCCGCAACCGGGACGGCGGGGCGCACCTGGAGGGCTTCCGGGCCGCCATGACGCGCGTCATCAACACCTACGCCGAGAAGAACAACCTCCTCAAGAGCGCCAAGGTGAGCCTCTCGGGCGAGGATGTCCGCGAGGGCCTCACGGCCGTCATCAGCGCCAAGGTGCCTGATCCCAAGTTCTCCAGCCAGACCAAGGACCGCCTCGTCTCCTCCGAGGTGAAGGGCATCGTCCAGACCATCGTCTACGACAAGCTCTCCAGCTTCTTCGAGGAGAACCCCCGGGAGGCCAAGGCGATTCTGGAGAAGGCCATCGAGGCCGCCCGGGCCCGCGAGGCGGCCCGCAAGGCCCGCGAGTTGACCCGCCGCAAGGGCGCCCTGGACGGGGGCGGCCTGCCCGGCAAGCTGGCGGACTGCCAGGAGAAGGACCCCGCCCTCAGCGAGATCTTCCTGGTGGAGGGCGACTCCGCCGGCGGCTCCGCCAAGCAGGGGCGCCACCGGGCCACCCAGGCCATCCTGCCCCTGCGGGGCAAGGTGCTGAACGTGGAGAAGGCCCGCTTCGACAAGGTCCTGGGCAACAACGAGATCCGGCTCCTCATCCAGGCCTTCGGCACGGGCATCGGCAAGGAGGAGTTCAAGGTCGAGAACCTCCGGTACCACAAGATCATCCTGATGACCGACGCGGACGTGGACGGCTCCCACATCCGCACCCTTCTGCTCACGTTCTTCTACCGGCAGATGCCGGAGCTGGTGCTCCGCGGCCACCTCTACATCGCCCAGCCGCCGCTCTACAAGGTGAAGAAGGGCAAGACCGAGAAGTACCTGAAGGACGAGCGGGCCCTGGAGGAGTTCCTCTTCCAGAAGGCCCTGGATGGCTGGGCCCTCACCCTGCCGGACGGCACCGAGCACAAGGGGGCCACCCTGGTGCGCGAAATGAAGAAATGGGGCGAGGTGCAGCAGCTTTTCGGCAAGCTGGACCGCCGGGGCTACGCCCGCCCCCTGGTGCAGGCGCTGCTGGCCGAGGGGCTCCTGGATGCGGACCGCTTCGCCACCCGGGAAACATTGGCTCAGCTGGCCGAGGCCATCACCCGCCAGAAGCTCGGCACCTGCGAGATCGAGACCACCGAGGCCGTGGAGCTGCCGGCCCAGGGCGATGAGCCTGCCACCACGATCCCCGCCAGCCACCGGCTGCGGGTGGTGCGCATGCACCTCAGCCGCCCCATCACCCTTTGGATCGACAGCCAGGTGGCTCACTGGGGCGAGTTCCGTCGCCTGGCCGCCCTCCAGGTCGAGCTGGCGGGGTTCCGCGGGGGCGAACTGCGGCTCCGCCGCATGAAGGACGCCGCCAAGGAGAAGGACGAGGATGGCGAGGAGGGGACGACCAAGCTCGGCAAGGAGCAGGTGTTCACTGATCCCGAGGCCATGCTGGCCATGGTCCTGGAGGAGGGCAAGCGGGGCCTCGGCATCCAGCGCTACAAGGGGCTCGGCGAGATGAACCCCGAGCAGCTCTGGGAGACCACCATGGATCCCGAGCGCCGCACCCTGCTGCAAGTCCGGGTGGACGATGCGGTGGAGGCCGACGAGATCTTCACCATCCTCATGGGCGACGCCGTGGAACCCCGCCGGCGCTTCATCGAGAACAACGCCCTCCTGGCGGAGAACATCGACATCTAAGTTCCCCACCCTCAAGATGTCGAATCGCGTTCCACGTAGAACATCGGAAGTGACATGAGTCGAATCGAACCCCTGGAAATCGAAAAGGAAATGCGGAAGTCCTACCTGGACTACGCGATGAGCGTCATCGTGGGCCGGGCTCTGCCCGATGTCCGCGACGGCCTCAAGCCCGTGCACCGCCGGGTGCTCTACGCCATGAAGGAGTCCGGCAACGAGTGGAACCGGGCCTACAAGAAGTCCGCCCGCACCGTGGGCGACGTGATGGGTAAGTACCATCCCCACGGCGACTCGGCCATCTACGACACCATGGTCCGCATGGCCCAGCCCTTCTCCATGCGCCACGTCCTGGTGGACGGGCAGGGGAACTTCGGCTCCATCGACGGCGACTCCGCGGCGGCCATGCGCTACACCGAGGCCCGGCTCTCCCGGCTCTCCAACGAGCTGATGGGGGACATCGACCAGGAGACGGTGGATTTCGGGCCCAACTACGACGGCAGCCTGGAGGAGCCCCTGGTCCTGCCGGCCCGGTTCCCCAACCTCCTCATCAACGGGGCCCAGGGCATCGCCGTGGGCATGGCCACCAGCATCCCCCCTCACAACCTGAGGGAGTGCTGCGGCGCCCTCATGGCCCTCATCGACCAGCCCGAGATCGGCCTGGACGTGCTCATGACCCACATCCAGGGCCCGGACTTCCCGGGCGGGGGCCTCATGCTGGGCACGGAGGGCGTCTTGGAGGCCTACCGTACCGGCCGCGGCCGGTGTGTGGTCCGGGCCAAGGCGCACGTGGAGCAGATCCGCCGGGCGGGGGACCGGGAGCAGCTGGTCTTCACCGAGCTGCCCTACCAGGTGAACAAGGCCACCCTCATCGAGAAGATTGCCGAGCTGGTGCGGGACAAGAAGATCGATGGCATCAGCGATCTGAGGGACGAGTCCGACCGGGAGGGCATCCGCCTGGTGGTGGAGCTGAAGAAGAACGAGCCCAGCGACATCGTCCTGAACCAGCTCTACCACCAGACCCAGCTCCAGAACAGCTTCCCCATCACCATGCTGGCCATCGTGAATGGCCAGCCCCGCATCTGCACCCTGCGGGAGATCCTCCAGGAGTTCATCGGCTTCCGCCGCGAGGTGGTCACCCGCCGGACCCTCTTCCAGCTGAGGAAGGCCGAGGAGCGGCACCACATCCTGCTGGGCCTCAAGATCGCCCTGGACCACCTGGATGCCGTCATCAAGCTCATCCGGGCTGCCAAGACCCCCGAGGAGGCCAAGGCCGGCCTCATGGCTGGCGCCTTCGCCAGCGCCGCAGCGGTCAAGAAGGACCCCACCCTCTGCCTCTCGGCCGTGCAGGCCCAGGCCATCCTGGACATGCGCCTCCAGCGCCTCACGGGCCTGGAGCGGGAGAAGATCCTCGACGAACTGGCGGAGATCGAGAAGCTCATCGCGAAGCTCAAGGCCATCCTGGCCGACGAGAAGCTGCTCCTGAAGGTCATCAAGGACGAGCTGAAGCAGCTGTCCGAGCAGTTCGGGGACGACCGCCGCACGGAGATCGTGGGCTATTCCGGCGAGATCCGCATGGAGGACGTGGTTCCGGACGACCCTATGGTCGTCACCATGTCCAAGGCCGGCTACATCAAGCGCACGGACCTCACCGCCTACCGCCGCCAGCGCCGGGGCGGGAAGGGGAAGGTGGGCATGAAGACCAAGGACGAGGACTTCGTCGAGCAGCTCTTCATGACCAAGGCCCACGACACCCTCATGGCCTTCACCGACAAGGGCATCGTGTACGCCCTCAAGGTCTACGACCTGCCCGAGGCCGCCGCCTCCACCCGGGGCAAGCACATCCGCAACCTCATCTCCCTGAAGGACGGGGAGAACGTGGTCACCCTCATGGCCCTCCGGGACTTCCCCGAGGGCGAAAACCTGGTCTTCGCCACCAGCGACGGCACGGTGAAGAAGACCAGCCTGGCGGCCTACGCCAACATCCGGGCCAACGGCCTCATCGCCCTGAATATCGACGACGGCAACACCCTGGTGGCGGTCCGGCGGTCCACGGGCCAGCAACAGATCGTCCTGGCCACGGCCCAGGGCAAGGCCATCCGCTTCCCCGAGGAGGATGTCCGCGCCACGGGTCGCGCCACCACCGGTGTGCGCGGCATGAAGCTGGCCAAGGGCGACCACATCGTGGACATGGAGGTGGCGGACCCGCTGCCGGACCTGCCGGAGGGCGTGGAGCCCGACGAGAGCACCGAGGACCACGGCATGCTGCTGACGGTCTGCGAGAAGGGCTACGGCAAGCGCAGCCTCCTCCAGGACTACCGGCTCCAGGGCCGGGGCGGCACGGGCGTCATCAACATCCGGGCCGGCGTCCGCAATGGACAGGTGGTCGGCTTCAAGCTCGTCAAGCCCGGGGAGGGCTGCCTCCTCATCAGCCAGGAGGGCATGGTCATCCGCTTCCTCATCGACGAGGTCCGCAAGACCGGCCGCGCCGCCCAGGGGGTCAGCCTGCTGAAGCCGGCGAGTCCCCAGGACAAGGTGGTCGGACTCGCCAAGATCGATGCCTCGGCCATGGCCCTGGACGAGGAGGAGGATCTCCTCGAGAGCGAGGCCGGCCATCCGGGTCCCGACGAGGGGGGCGAACAGCCGAAACTGGGTCTGTGATCTCCGGGGACCCCGGACGCCCGTGGAAGGACCGGCCTGGCCGGCCCTTTCCGTTTCCCGGGGAAGGGATCTAGAGGTAGGGACTCCAGTCTCCGTCCGTCAGCTCGACGGCCTGCCGTTCCAGCCGGGGCAGGCGTTCCACATGGAACACATGGGCCCAGGCGAGGTAGCGGTGGCCACCCTCGAGGAGCACGGGCAGGCGCTCGCGGCTGAACCGGCCCTCCTCGACGCCTTCGAGGGCATCGAGATCCGCCAGGGCCGCCTCCAGGTCCCCGGGGTCCTCGTAGCCCACGAAGTCGCCCACCACCCATCCGGGTCCAGGGGGCGGGGCGGGGGGCTCGGGCCCGGGCACCAGGGCGGGAAACCCCTCGGGCAGATGGAAGAGCCGCCCCGGGGTCCAGGCCCGGGTGAACCCCTCCGGCTGGGTCCGGCGGAGCCAGGCATGCTTCGAGCCCCCTTCGCGGAGGGGCCCGTAGACGAAGAGGCCATCGCTGTCCATGGCTCATTCTGGCACCGGCCGGTCAGGCCGGGGGGATCCCCACGCCCAGGCTGGCCAGGGCCTCGATCAGGTCCCGGATCCGGAAGGGCTTGGCCAGGAACCGGCGGTGGGGGCCGTCCAGGAGTCCGGGCCGGGCCTCGTCGTTGTAGCCGCTGATGAGGAGGACGGGCAGGTCAGGCCGCAGGGCCTGGATCCGCAGGAGGACGTCCGAGCCATGGAGCCGGGGCATGACGAGGTCGAGGATGGCCAGGTCCCAGGTCTCCGGGTCCGCCTCGAAGGCCTCGAGGGCCTCCTGGCCGTCCCGGGCCTCCACGACCTCGAACCCCTCCTCCGCCAGGATCTCGCGGGTCAGCTCCCGGATGGCGGCCTCGTCATCGGCGAGGAGGATGCGCCGGGGGTGGGAGGCCGGGGCCGGAGGCTGGGGCGCCGGTTCGAGGACCCGCCCCCGGGGAAGGTGCAGCTCGGCCCGGGTGCCCCGGCCCGGGGCGCTGTCGAGGACCAGATCGCCCCCCATCTGGCGGGCCAGCGAGAAGGCGATGGAGAGCCCCAGCCCGCGGCCCTGGCCCACGGGTTTGGTGGTGAAGAAGGGATCGCAGGCCCGGCGGAGGACCTCCGGGGCCATGCCGGGGCCGTCGTCCTCCAGGACGAGGCAGATGCAGGGCCCCTCCTGGCGTGCCGTCAGCCAGATGTGGCCGCGTGCCACGATGGCCTCGAGGCTGTTGGTGAGGAGGAGCTGGAGGGCCTGCCGGAGGAGCTCGGGGTCGAGGCCGACCTGGAGTCCCTCCGGGATCTTCGTCTCGAAGCGGATCCGCGCGGGCAGCTCCCGGATGCCGGCGAGGAAGGGGGCCAGGGCCTCCTCGAGGGGAAGGGAGAAGGCCCGCAGGGGCGCCTGGTGGGAGAGGCCCTTCAGCTGTCGGACGGTGCCCTCCAGGGCGAGGGCAGCCTCCTCCAGGCGGGCGAGCAGCCCGGTCGCGGCGGGGACCGAGGCCAGGGGCTCCCGGAGACGGTCCAGGTTGCCGAGCATCACCGTGAGCTGGTTGTTGAACTCGTGGACCAGGCCGCCGGCAAGGGTGGCTACGGCCTCCATGCGCTGGCCCTGGAGGTCCCTCAACTCCAGGGCCTGGCGGGCGGCCCGGGCCTCCTCGGCAGCGGCCGCGGTCGTCAGGGTCGCCAGGGCGAGGACCAGCAGGAAGAGCTGGGAGAAGCGGAAGGCCTCCTCCGGCAGGATGCGGCTTCCGGTCCAGAGGGCCACGAGGATGGACAGGGCGAGCAGGGTGGTTCCGGCCGCCGTCCCCCGGGGGCCCAGGCGCAGGGCCATCCAGAGAGCCGGGAGCACCAGGGCGAACTGGGCGGCCAGTCGGAAGTCGGGGGTGAGGCCGGGGCGGATCCGGCCGGCGAAGAGGAGCAGGAGGACCAGGAGGGCCATGCCGATCCCCTCGGCCGCCGGATGGGGGATCCGCCAGGGGCGGGGTTCGGGAGGGCGGCCCGTGGCGAGGGGGCGGAGGAACAGCAGGAGGGACGGGCCCAGGCAGAGGATGGCGGCGAGGTCCCCGAGGAACCAGGAGAGCCCGGTGGCGGAGGGGTGGTGGAACCCCTGGGGAAGGGCGGAACCGACCACCAGGGTCCCCAGCCCGGCGGAAAACACGGCGCTGACGGAGGCCGCGACCCCCAGCCAGCGGAACAGATCGCGGGTCTTCCCCGGATCGGGGTGGGGGCAGCCCAGGGCGACGAGGAGGCGCCAGGCCACCAGGGGTTCGAGGGCCTGGAGGCCCACCATGGCCAGGGCCTGGGGCCAGGGGAGCCAGCCGGTCGCATTGAGGAGGAGGCTGCCCAGGAGCAGGCCCCACCAGGCCTCCACTCCGAGGATGAAGAGGGCCGTATGGGTCAGGGCCGCCGCCGGCCAGAAGAGGTAGGCCTGGAAGGCGAGCCCGGAGGGCAGCGGGATGCGCCCCGCCCCGACGTAGGCCAGTGCCAGCACCAGGATGGCCAGGGCCCGTTTCCGGTCGGCCAGGGGGGGCATGTCGGGGATTCCGGGCTATTCCGGGATGGGGAACTGGTCGGTGAGGTGGAAGACCTCCTGCCGGATCCGGGCGAAGGTGCTGTCGTCGGCCCGGTGGCGGAGGGTGGCGTCGATGAACCGGGCCACGTGCTCCATCTCCTCCTCCTTCATGCCGCGGGTCGTGATGGCGGGGCTGCCGAGGCGGATGCCCGAGGGCTTGAGGGGAGGGTTGGGATCGAAGGGGATGCCGTTCTTGTTGATGGTGATGCCGGCCCGGTGCAGGCAGTCCTCGGCCTCGTGCCCGAGCAGGCCGTGATCCCGGAGGTCCACCAGGAACATGTGGTTGTCCGTGCCGCCGCTGACGATGCGCCAGCCGCGCTCCTGCAACCCCTTGGCCAGGGCGTGGGCATTGCGGATGACCTGGCCGCTGTAGGCCTTGAACTCCGGCTGCTGGGCTTCGTGGAAGGCCACAGCCTTGGCGGCGATGACATGCATGAGGGGGCCGCCCTGGACGCCGGGGAATACGGAGCGATCGAGGTCCTTGGCGTACTGGGACTTGCAGAGGATGAGGCCCCCCCGCGGCCCCCGCAGGGTCTTGTGGGTGGTCGTGGTGACATAATCTGCATGGGGCACGGGATTCGGGTGATGGCCCGTGGCCACCAGGCCGGCGATGTGGGCCATGTCCACCATGAGGAGCGCCCCCACCTCGTCGCAGATCTCACGGAAGCGGGGGAAGTTCCAGGTGCGGGAGTAGGCGGAGGCCCCCACCACGATCATGCGGGGCTTGTGTTCCAGGGCCAGGGCCCGGACCTCGTCCATGTCCACGCGCTCGTCCTCCTTGCGGACGTGGTAGGGCACGAACTTGTAGAGGATGCCGGAGCTGTTCAGGGGATGGCCGTGGGTGAGGTGGCCGCCGTGGGCCAGGTCCAGGCCCAGCACGGTGTCGCCGGGCTTCAGGGCCGCCAGGTAGACCGCCATGTTGGCCTGGGCACCGCTGTGGGGCTGCACGTTGGCGTGCTCGGCGCCGAAGAGGGCCTTGGCGCGGTCCCGGGCCAGGTTCTCCACCGTGTCCACGTGGCTGCAGCCGCCGTAGTAGCGCTTTCCCGGATAGCCCTCGGCGTACTTGTTCGTGAAGTGGGAGCCCATGGTCTGCATGACGGCGCGGGAGGCGTAGTTCTCGGAGGCGATGAGTTCCAGGTGGTGCCGCTGGCGCTGGACCTCCAGCTCCAGAGCCTGGAACACAGCGGGATCGGAGGTGCGGATCACTTCGTACATGGGGAAGACTCCGAGAAGTTGTCCCTATCCTAGCCGCGGCCCGCGCCCGCCAAGGGCCTCGATTCGTGAGCGGGATCACAGCTCCGGGTCCGTGCGAAACTGGAGGGTCGGAGATCCCATGTCCTTCCTGCCTCCCCACGACGGTCCCGAGCTGGAGCGCTTCGAGCACCCCCTGGCCAGCCGCTATGCCAGCAAGGCCATGGTGCGCCTCCTCTCGCCCCTCTACCGCCAGCGGGTGTGGCGGCGCCTCTGGATCGCCCTTGCCGAATCCGAAGCCGAGCTGGGCCTGCCGGTCACCGCGGCGCAGATCGCCGAGCTGAGGGCCACCCAGGACGACGTGGACCTCGACGCCATCGCGCGGCACGAATCCGCCCTGCGGCACGACGTCATGGCGGCCATCCACGCCTGGGGCGAGCAGGCTCCCGGCGCCCGGCCCATCCTGCACCTGGGCGCCACCAGCTGCTTCGTCACCGACAACGGCGACCTGCTCATCGTGCAGGAGGCCCTCGCCCTCCTTCGCCGCCGCCTGCAGGACGTGATCGCCGCCCTGGCCGGCTTCGCGGACCAGTGGAAGGATCAGCCCACCCTGGGCTTCACGCACTTCCAGCCCGCCCAGCCCACCACCGTGGGCAAGCGGGCCAGCCTGTGGCTCCAGGACCTGCTGCTGGACCTGGAGGACCTCGACCACCTCGTCCGCACCACGCCTGTGCGCGGCGTGAAGGGCACCACGGGCACCCAGGCCAGCTTCCTGGAACTGTTCGAGGGTGACGGCGCCAAGGTCGAGGCCCTGGAGCGGCGCTTCTGCGAGAAGGTCGGCTTCCCCGCCATCCCCGTGAGCGGCCAGACCGCCACCCGCAAGCTGGAGGACCGCATCGGCCAGGTGCTCTGCGGCATCGCCGCCAGCGCCGGCAAGTTCGCCAGCGACCTGCGCCTGCTCCAGCACCTGAAGGAAGTGGAGGAGCCCTTCGAGAAGCAGCAGATCGGCTCCAGCGCCATGCCCTACAAGCGCAACCCCATGCGCTCGGAGCGCATCAACAGCCTCGCCCGCTTCGTGCTGGGCCTCCTGCCCTCCACCTACCAGACCAGCGCCAACCAGTGGATGGAGCGCACCCTGGACGACAGCGCCCACCGGCGCCTGGCCATCAGCCAGGGGCTGCTGGCGGCGGACGCCATCCTCGTGCTCTTCCGGAACGTGGCCTCGGGCCTCGTGGTGTACCCGCGGATGATCGAGGCGCGGCTCGCCCAGGAGCTGCCCTTCATGGCCGCCGAGGTGCTGCTCATGGAGGCCGTGAAGCGGGGCGGCGATCGCCAGGACCTGCATGAGCGCTTCCGCGTGGCAGCCCTGGAGGCGGGCCGCCGCATCAAGGCCGAGGGGCGTCCGAACGAGCTGCTGAAGCTCCTGGCGGAGGATCCCGCCTGGGCCATGACCGAGGCCGAGTTGGCCGCCCTGCTGGACGCCCGCCGCTTCACCGGCCGGGCCGGCGACCAGGTGCGCCAGTTCCTCGCCGGCCCCGTGGCCGCGGCCCTGAAGGGCCACCTTCCGGCGGATGAAGCCGCCGTCCGTGTCTGAACCTGAAAGGTCCTCCATGCTCAAGCTCGCGGTGATCGGCGCCCAGACCCTCCTGGGGCGCGAACTGGTGGGGGCCCTGGAGGCCGCCGAGGCCTCCGTGGTGCCCCTGTCCACGGGACCCCTGACCCTGGCGGAGGAGGAGGGCGACCTGGTCATGTTCGCCCCGGATCCGGCCCTGCTGGAGGGGCTGGACGTGGTGCTGCTGGCGGATACGCCGGGCCCCGGCCAGCTGGACACCTTCCACGGCCGCCTCCTGGACCTGCGCCCCGAACCCGACGCGAAACTGGAGGCCATGCCCCTGGCGGGCCGCTGGCCGAAGGCGGCCGCCGCCCTCCGGGCGCGTCCGGCCCTGGAGCAGGTGCTGGCCCTGCTGCCTTCCCTGGTGGACCACCTGGGGGAGGTGGCGGGCACCCACCTGCGGCCCGTGGCCTGGATGGGCGACCGGGGCCTGGACGGCCTCATGGAGCAGACCGTGGCCGTCCTGCAGGGGGAGGATCCCGACACCACGAAGCTGGGCTACCGCCAGGCCTTCGAGGTGGTGCCCGTGCCGGCCCTGGCAGGCAGGGGGCGCCTGCTGGAGGTGCGGGTCCCGGCCTTCCACGGCGATCTGCTGATCCTCCACCTGCGGGCGGCGGAGGGGCAGCGCTTGGCCGCGAAGGAGGCCCCGGCGGGCATCCGGTGGGTGGACGCGCCGCCCAGCTCCCGGGACGTGGCCGTGAGCTCGGACCTGCTGGCCCACCTGGCGTCCAGTGCCGACGGAGCCAGCGCCACCCTGGTCCTGGGCTTCGACCCCATCCTCTGGGGCATCCTGCGGCCAGCCCTGCGGGTGCTGGGGCTCATGGAGGGCTGATGGCGAAGAAGTTCGAGGAGCCCCAGGAGCGGGGGGACTTCTTCAAGTCCCTGGGCTCCCTCTTCGCCGGGTTCGTGGCCAGCCGGGTGGAGGACGCCATCACAGGGCTGGGACCCAAGCTCCTGCGGCCCCCGGGGGCCCTGGACGAGTTCGCCTTCCTCACGGCCTGCACCCGCTGCGACAAGTGCATCCGGGCCTGTCCGGAGAACGCCATCAAGAAGGCCGGGGCCAACATGGGCCTGGCCCTGAACACCCCCTACATCGAGCCCCGGGGCATCCCCTGCTTCCTCTGCGTCACGCTGCCCTGCGTGGCCGAGTGCGACGACGGCGCCCTGGTGTGGCCGGAGCGAACCCAGGCCGACGGCACGGTGATCGAAGGGGCCAGGGCCACCCGCATGGGCACCGCCCGGGTGAAGCCGCGGCTCTGTGTGACCTACGAGACGGAGACCCGCGAGGCCCGGGAGTGCCGCGTCTGCGTGGACCGCTGCCCCTACCCGGAGGAGGCCATTCGCATCGCCCCGCCGGCCGAGGGGGAGGCCATCGGCCATCCCGAGGTGGTCCCCGAGGTCTGCACCGGCTGCGGCCTCTGCGTCTTCGCCTGCCCCACCGCCGAGCCGGCCATCATCGTGGAGCCCCGGCGGGACTAGGCCCGCCAGTACTTCGAATACATCGCCAGGACGGCGGTCTTCACCACGTCCTGGCCCGTGTTCGGATCGGTGAGCACGACGGCGTACTCGTCGGGGCTAGGTGTGTTCTGCCGCCACTGCCATCCGGTGTAGCCGATGCCTGCGGCGTTCATGCGGCTGAGGCCGGCATCCAGATAGACCTGGCTCGGATCGTCCCCGCTGCGCACGCCGAACTGCTGGATGAAGACGGGGACGTTCCGGTTCGCCTTCATGGCGGCCAGGGCCCCCAGGCGCGCGTCGAGGTTCGCCAGGTCCTGGTCCAGCACGCCGGTGGGATGGAGGAAGAGGTTCCCCGTGTAGACCACCCGGTTCCTCCAGCGGGGGTCGGGAATGTAGGCCTCGTCGCAGAGGGTGATGTTGTAGGCGTCGCGGGCACCCACGAGGAAGGGCGTGTGTGTGTCCCCCGCCTGGTCCTCGATGGCGGCCATGAGTTCCTGGTAGAAGGCGGAGACTTCGGCGCCGAAGGAGGAATCGCGGCCCTCCAGGGGTTCGGGCAGCAGCTCGTAGCAGGCGATTTCCGGAAGGGATTTCAGGAGCCCAGCCAGGTAGATCCAGGCCTCCTTGAAGAGCTGGCGCTGGCTCAGGTCCGTCCAGAAGTTGCGCCCGCCTGGGTAGGCGCCCGAGGGGTCGCAGTAGGTGGCCATGGCGCTGCTCTGGAGGCCGTTCTGGCCGCAGTTGGAATCGATGGCGACGACGACCCAGAGCCCCGCGTCGCGGCACCACTGGATCTCCTGCAGCAGCCGGGTCACGTGCGCCGGGTCGAAGTGGCCCGGCCCGGGATCCGAGCGGCTCTCCACGTCAGTGCCACCGTAGAGGCCCCACCAGCGGATGAGCAGGCGCACCACCCGGGCTCCCTGGCCACGGAGGGTTGCCGCGTCGCCGGGCTGCATGAGGCCCCAGGTGCCCTCGTTCATGCCCCGGAGGGTGACGGAGGTGCCGTCGGGAAGCCGCATCTGGGATCCGTCCAGGGTGAGCCGGGCGGGTGCTTGAGGTAGCGGGGGCACAGGGGGAGGGGTGGAGGACACGGGCCCCCCGCCGCAAGCCACGGCACCCAGGGCGCTGGCCAGCACGACCAGTGTCTCCCGGCGGGTGAGCGGGGTCCCGGTGGGAGAATTCGGAGGGGGGGGTGGCGCCTGGGCCATGGGGGCTCCGGAAAGGGGACCCCTGCATAGAATCAGCCGGGTTGCAAAAGGTTGAAAACCAATGCATTGAAGGGGACTGGTTGTCGGAGGGAACGCGCCTGGGGGAGCCAGGCGCCTCCGCATGCGGCCACCCCAGCCAGCGGCCTCTCGAAAGGGCCGATCCGACGGCTTCAGGCGATGCTGATGCCTTCCATCTCGGCGACTTCGTGGGCATTGAAGCTGGAGCGCACGAGGGGCCCGGCGTACACGGTGTGGAAGCCGAAGGCCTTGGCCTTCCGTCCCAGTTCGGCGAATTCGTCGGGAGGCACGTAGCGCTTTACGGGGAGCTGGTGGCGGGTGGGGCGCAGGTACTGGCCCAGGGTGAGGATGTCCACGTCGGCCTTGGCCAGGGCCTCGAAGACGGCCATCAGCTCGGCCTCCGTCTCCCCCAGGCCCAGCATGAGGCCGCTCTTGGTGCGGAAGGCGGTGCCGTAGAGCGAGGTGCCCAGGGCCTTGGCGTGGCGCAGGACCGCCAGGCTCCGCTCGAACCTGCCCGCGGGCCGCACCTCGGGATAGAGGCTCGGCACGGTCTCGGTGTTGTGGTTGAAGACGGCGGGGCCCGCGGCCACCACCCGGGCCACGGCCTCCAGGTCGCCCAGGAAGTCCGGCACCAGCACCTCCACGCCCACACCGGGATTGCGGCGGCGGATGGCCAGGACCGTGTCGGCGAAGTGGGCCGCCCCGCCGTCCGGCAGGTCGTCCCGGTTCACGCTGGTGAGCACGGCGAAGCGCAGGTCCAGGGCTGCCACGCGCTCGGCAGTCTCCAGGGGCTCGTGGGGGTTCAGGGCCCGGGGCTTGCCGCTCGCGATGCTGCAGAAGCCGCAGGCCCGCGTGCAGACGTCGCCCATGAGAAGGAAGGTGGCCGTGCCGTGGGTGAAGCAGTGGGTGCGGTTGGGGCAGCGGGCCTCCTCGCAGACCGTGTGGAGGTCCGAGGCGCGGAGATCCTTCTTCATGCCGTGGAGGTCCGCCAGCTTCACCCGCTCCTTGGTGATCCACTCCGGAAGGCGGGGATGCCCCTCCAGCACTTCGCGGCCGACGCGTTTCGAGAATCGGGGCATTCGAACTCCAGACTCCCAGTTTCCCGTAGCATCTCCTCCATGTCCAAACCCCTCTCCCGACTGCTGCGCCGCGAGCAGCGCGCCTTCCTGGCCCGGGACCGGGCCGGCTGGGAGACGCACCTGGCGCGGGTCCGGACCTTCCTTGGAGAGGGCCTGCAGGCGGCGGATCCCACCCGTCCGGTGCTGGTGCTGGGGGCGGGCACCGGCCTGGAGGTGCCCTGGGCCCTGGCGCCGCCCCTAGCGGAGGGCTGGGACGCGGATCCCTGGAGCCGGGCCCGCACCTGGCTGCGCCACCTCCGCTGGGTACCCTGGACCTTCGAGGATGTCACCGGCGGCCTGGCGGAGCTGGAGGCCACGGTCCGGCGGGCCCTGGGGGAACCCTGGTCCCAGCGGCGCCGGGACCCCCGGGCCGCCGCGCGGCGCCTCGCGGGGCTCCTGCCTTCGCTGCGGCCCCATCCCGCGGCCCTGGCGGCCTGGATCGAGGAGCATCGGCCCGGGACGATCCTCGCCGCCAACCTCATGGGCCAGTTCGGCGTGGTGGCGGAGGGGCTGGTGGAGGCCTGCTTCGCCCCGGCCTCGCCCTGGGAGGCGGATCCCGAGCGGGAGGATCCCCTGGCCGAGGCCCTGGAGGGCTGGACGGTGGAGGCGGTCACGGCCTTCCTGGAGGCCCTGGCCCGCAGCGGGGCGGAGCTCTGGCTGGTCCACGACCGGGCCGTGGTCTTCAGCGGCGGACGCCTGGAGCTGGGCCCCTGGGCCGACGCCTGGGCGGACCAGCTGCGGACGTCAGCGCCGCCCCTGGAGGTGCGGGACGCCCTGGCCGGCGTGGACGCGAAAGCCCTCCTGGCGGGCCGGGGCGCGGTCGTGGGCCACGCGGAACGCTGGCTCTGGGACCTGGCGCCGGGCCAGCGGCACCTGGTGGAGGCGATCCGGGCCCGGCCTCAGGCCTGACGGAAGCCCAGGATCGCGCCTCGGTCGCGGAAGTCCCGCAGGAGGTCGAAGGCCGCCGAGGGTGCCACGCCCAGGTCGGTCGAGGCGGGGCCCAGGGCCTGGCCCTCCTGGCTCCGGGCCAGCAGGGCGGAGACATGGGGCGTCAGCTCCAGCACGCGGAAGGCGCCGTCGCGGTCCCGGTGACAGAGCAGCCAGGCGCAGGTGGCCGGGGGAACCGGGGCCTCCGCGGTGGCGGACTGCACGGCGAAGCCGTAGGCCACGTTCCGGGCGGCCGGATCCAGCACCGCCACCCGATCCGAAGCGGGTTCGCGCAGGAGGCCCGGGGGCGGGGGCTCGTCAGGGTGGCGCGCCACGTCCAGCTCCAGCACCTCGTAGTGGGCGAGCTGGAGGAGGAAGGGCCAGCGGTCCTGGCCCCAGCGGCTGTCGGCCAGCCAGGCCACGAAGGCCGGGGCCACGTCGCGGTAGTAGGGGCTGGAGACGGTGCGGCTGGCCAGGAAGGCGTCCACGGCCCAGGCCCACGCCCCGTCGCGCGACAGCAGGGCGTGGGTGATGGGGAAGGCGTCCAGGAGGGGATCCTCCAGGGCCGTGCGGACCAGGTCGCGGTAGAGCAGCCAGCGGTCGCGGAAGCGGGTCAGGGCCGCCCGATCGTCGGGCCCGAGGCCGTGCTCCGCGCCGAGGAAGGCGGGATCCTCGCGGAAGGCGTCCGCCTCCGGTGCCAGCACCAGGTCCGTGACCAGGCCCTGCAGGCGCGCCAGATGGGGAGTCCCGGCCTCAGGCATGGGCCACTTCCGCCAGGGCGCGGTCGTACACCCGCTGGAGCGCCTCGCGCTCCGCCAGCAGGACCTCGAGCGCCGGGATCTCGTGGTCCCGCTCCAGGAGGACGGGCACCGGGCGGCCGATGCGGGGGAGCACCCAGGCCATGAGGTCCACCACGGGATCCACCACCGGGGCGCCGTGGGTGTCGAGGAGCACGCCCTCGGCCTCCAGCCAGGTGTGGCCGGCGATGTGCATCTGGGCCACCCGGTGGAGGGGCAACCCCGAGAGCCAGGCCTTGGGGTCGAAGCCGTGGTTCACGCTGTTCACGTAGACGTTGTTGATGTCCAGCAGCCAACCGCAGTCCGCGCCCTCCAGCACCTCGAGGAGGAAGTCCCGCTCGGACATCTCCGCGGCGCCGAGGTCGGCGTAGTAGCTGATGTTCTCCAGGAGGAAGGGCACGGGGAGCCGCGCCTGCAGGGCCTTCACGCGGGCCACGGTGTGGCGCACGGCCTCGCGGGTGAAGGGCATGGGGAGCAGCTCGTGGGTGTGGGCCCCGCCGAAGCTGCTCCAGCAGAGGTGCTCGGAGTGCCAGGGTGAGCCGCTGGCCTCGAGGAAGCCCACGAGGCGCGCCAGCACCTCGGGTAGCCAGGCGTCGAAGCCCCCGATGGACATGGAGAGGCCGTGGGTGATCACGTCATCCCGCTCCAGGATGTCCATGATCATCCGGTGCCGCGGGCCGCCTGTGCCCACGACATTCTCGGGAGCGATCTCCCAGAAGGGGACCGGCGCGGCCGGCAGGGCCGCGACCTGCTCGATGTGGGGCCGCCGCAGGCCCAGTCCGACGCCGCTGAAGGTCATGGCTCCTCGGAAGTGGGGACGGGCGGAGCACCGCTCCGCCCGTGATCCCGGGACGACTCAGCCCTTCTTGTTGCTGCCGCAGGAGCCCTTCCCGCAGGAGGCGTCCTTCTCGCCCTTCTTCTTGGCGTCCTTCGCGTCCTTCTTGCCCTTGCCGCACTTGGCGTCCTTCGCGCCCTTGGCATCCTTCGCGTCCTTGGCGCCGCAGCCGGCCTCGGTCAGGGCGGTGTGGGTGGAGGTCGTCACGGCGGTGGCGGCCATCAGGGGGGCCGCCCCGGCAGCCACGAAGGCGCCGGCGGCGAAGAGGGTGGCGAGGGAGGGGGTCTTGCGGTTCATGGTGTGCCTCCTGGCGGGCTGTCCCGCCGATGGGTCCGGTGGACCCGGTAGATGGGGTTCTCCCGAAGGAGCGGTGTGCCTCGTTGGGTGCGGGGCTTCCCCGGCCTGTGACAGGGATCACGGCGGGGAGGGACCAAAATTTCAATTTATTTTCAATTAGCTGTTATTAAACAGTTTATAATCAAAACAATTGCTGATCCGCGGGTCGGCGAAATCCCGGGGAAGCCGGGGAGGGCCCAGCCGCGGGATTCGTGGCACGGGGCCGGGGGAGCTGGGGCCATAATGGGTCCCTTTGGGATGGTCGGGCATGGCGTGGTTGGGATGGGCACTGGCGGCCTTCGTCTTCATGGGGCTGGGGAATCTCGGTATGAAGGCGGCGAGCCAGCGGGGGCTGTCCTCTGCGGGTGTGCTGTTCTGGGTGGTGGTCGGTGAGCTGCCCCTGGCGGTGCTCTACGGAATGCTCCGCGGGCGGTCCGGGGCGCCGGTCGGCGCCGTGGCCTGGGCGCTGGGCGCGGGCATCGCCACGTCCCTGGCCCTGGTCTTCGTGAATGAGAGCTTCTCCCGGGGCGGACGCACGGCCATCGTCATCGGCATCATGAACGCGAACTTCCTGCTGGTGGCCCTCCTGGCCTTCCTGTTCTTCCGCGAGCACCTGCAGCCCTCCCGGCTGGTGGGGCTGGCCGCAACCCTCGCGGGCCTCTGGCTCATGGCCCGCTGATCTCCCAGGACGACGCCATGGCGAACCTCCGACGCATCCTCCTGGGCCGACGCCTTACCAGCGAAGAGACGCACGAAACCCGGATCAGCAACCCCATTGCGCTGGCGGTGTTCAGTTCCGACGCGCTCTCCTCCGTGGCCTACGGCACCCAGGAAATCATGACGCCCCTCACCATGGCCGTGGCCATGTTCGGCGCGGGCGTGCTGGGCTGGTCCTGGTGGGTGGCCCTGGGCATCGTGGGCCTCCTGCTGGTGCTGAACGTCAGCTACCGGCAGACCATCCACGCCTACCCCAGCGGCGGCGGGGCCTACCTGGTGGCCAAGGACAACCTCGGCGAGGGCGCGGCCCAGACCGCCGGCGCCTCCCTGCTCATCGACTACATCCTGACCGTGGCCGTGTCCGTCTCCGCCGGCGTCTCGGCCATCACCTCCGCCTTCCCGGCCCTGGAGCCCCACCGCGTGTTCCTCGCGGAGGGCATCATCGCCTTCATCGGGCTGATGAACCTGCGGGGCGTGAAGGAGAGCGGCCTGATCTTCTCGCTGCCCACCTACGGTTTCGTGATGTGCATCCTCGGCCTCCTGGCCAGGGGGTTCTGGAACGTGGCCATGGGGGACAAGGGCGCGGGGCACTTCACGGCGCCCCCGGTGCACATCGACGGCACCGCACGGTTGGCGGCGGTCTGGCTCTTCGCCCGGGCCTACAGCGCGGGCTGCACCGCCCTCACGGGGGTGGAGGCCATCAGCAACGGGGTGACGGCCTTCAAGGAGCCGGTGTCCCACAACGCCTCCAAGACCATGACCTGGATGGTGGTCCTCCTGGGAACCATGTTCCTCGGCATCACCTACCTCACCAACCACTACGGACTCACCTACCACCCGGATTCCCCGGAGACCCTGCTCTCCCAGCTCACTCACAAGATCCTCGGGGGTGCGGAGCACGGGGTGCCGCGACTGATCTACCTGGCGACCACTGGCTTCACCATGGCCATCCTGGCTCTGGCGGCCAACACGGCCTATGCGGACTTCCCCCGGCTGGCGGCCCTCCACGCCCGGGACGGCTTCCTGCCCCGGCAGTTCACCAGCCAGGGGGACCGGCTGGTGTTCTCGAACGGCATCCTGATCCTCTCCCTGGCGGCGGGTTGCCTGGTGGCCATGTTCGGCGCCAAGGAGGACCACCTGCTCCCCCTCTATGCGGTGGGAGTGTTCCTGGGCTTCACCATCAGCCAGACGGGCATGGTGCGGCGCTGGTTCCGGCGGAAGGGGCCGCACTGGCAGCTCAAGGCCCTCATCAACGGACTGGGTGCCCTCACCACGCTGCTGGTGATGCTGGTGATCGCCGTGACGCGGTTCACCCACGGGGCCTGGATCGTGATCGTGCTGGTGCCGGTCATGGTGACCACCTTCTTCAACATCCACCGGCACTACATCCGGGTGAAATCCATCCTGGCCGCCAGCCGGGCGGACTTCATCTCGCCGCGCAAGAATCGCGTGGTGGTGCTGGTCTCCGGCATCCATTCCGGCGTGGTGCAGGCGCTGAACTACGCCAAGGTCATCGCCGAGCATGGCAATGTCGAGGCCCTCACCGTGGACTTCCCTGACGAGCACGGCCGGGACAGCGCGGCCCTGGAGAAGCTCCGGTCCGACTGGCCGCGCTACTGCGAAGGGATCCCCCTGCGCGCCATCCGGAGCCCCTACCGCAAGGTGGTGGAGCCGGTGGTGGAGGAGCTGGACCGCATGCGCCGGGTGGAGCCCGAGTACACGATCACGGTGATCCTCCCCGAGTTCGTGACGGCCCACTGGTGGGAGAACCTGCTCCACAACCAGACGGCCTGGCGCATCAAGGGCACCCTCCTGATGAAGCCGAAGACAGTTGTGATCTCGATCCCCTACCATCTGGAGCCGATACTGGAGTAGCTTCCTGGAACCGGCCGTGGGCCGGCAAGCGGAGGGGCATGTTGAACCTGCGGCGGATCCTGTTGGGGCGGCGACTCGCCAGCGAGGAGACCCACGAGACCCGGATCAGCAATCCCATCGCGCTGGCGGTCTTCAGCTCGGACGCCCTGTCTTCCGTGGCCTACGCCACCCAGGAGATCATGGCGGCCCTCTCGGCCTCTGCCGGGCATGTGCTGGGAGCTGCCGCCCTGGCCGGCGCGGCGGGCTACGCGGTGTTCGGCTGGTCCATCCCCGTGGCCCTCGGCATCGTGGCCCTGCTGGGGATCCTGGCCATCAGCTACCGGCAGACCATCCTGGCCTACCCTGGCGGGGGCGGGGCCTACATCGTGGCCATGGAGAACCTCGGGGACATCGCCGCGCTCACGGCGGGAGCCTCGCTCCTCCTGGACTACATCCTGACCGTGGCGGTGTCCGTGTCTTCCGGCGTGGCCGCCATCACGGCGGCGGTGCCGGCCCTGTCAGGGCACAACGTGGCCCTCACCCTGGTGGCCATCGGCTTCATCGCCCTGATGAACCTCCGCGGAATCCGGGAGAGCGGCGGCCTCTTCGCCGTGCCCACCTACGGCTTCGTGGTGGGCATCCTGGGCATCCTGGGCTATGGCGTGGTGAGGCTGCTTCTGGGGCATGTCCCCTCGCCCGTAGAGGTGCAGCAGGCGGCGGACCAGGGCACGCACCTGGCCGGACTCACCATGGTCTGGGTGTTCATGCGGGCCTACAGCGCGGGATGCACGGCCCTTACGGGCGTGGAGGCCATTTCCAACGGCACCACCGCCTTCCGGGAGCCCACGGGGCCGAACGCCGCCAAGACCATGATCTGGATGGTGGGGCTCCTGGCCACCATGTTCCTGGGGATCACCCTGCTCGCCCACCGCTTCGGCGTGACCTACCAGCACAGCGCGGATCCGTCGGTGGTGGCGGAGACCCTCCTGTCCAAGCTGAACAAGGCCATCCTGGGTGACGTCACCCATGGGTTTCCGAAACTCGTCTACTACACGGTGCAGGGCTTTACCTTCGCCATCCTGGTGGTGGCGGCCAACACGGCCTTCGCGGATTTCCCGCGCCTGGCGGCCCTCCAGGCCCGGGATGGCTTCCTGCCCCGCCAGTTCGCCAGCCAGGGCGACCGCCTGGTGTTCTCCAACGGCATCCTCATCCTCTTCGTCTTCTCGGGGGTGCTGGTCTGGCTCTTCCACGCCAACACGGACGTGCTGCTGCCCCTTTATGCCGCCGGCGTGTTCATGGGCTTCACGATCAGCCAGACGGGCATGGTGGTCCACTGGCTGAAGATCCGCGGCACCCACTGGCACGCCAAGGCCGCCGTCAACGGGCTGGGCGCCCTCACCGCCTTCATCGTGCTGCTGGACATCGCCATCACGAAATTCATCCACGGCGCCTGGATCGTGATCCTCCTGGTGCCGGTGCTGGTGGTGATCCACTTCAACATCCGCCGCCACTATGTGGGCGTGAAGTCGAGGCTGGCCGCCAGCCGCACGGATGCCTTCCTGCCCACCAAGCACCACGCGCTGGTGCTGGTGAACGGCATCCACCGGGGTGTGGTGCAGGCCCTCCTCTACGGCCGTCTCATCGCCGGGGACCGCGTGGAGGCCCTCACGGTGGATCTGGGCTCCGACGGCTACCACGAGAGCCCGGCCATGGAGAAGCTGCGATCGGACTGGACGAACTATGGCATGGGGGTGCCCCTGCGCTGCCTCCACAGCCCCTACCGCAAGGTGGTGGAGCCGATCCTGGAGGAGGTGGACCGCATCCGGCTGGCGGAGCCCGAGCTGGCCCTCACGGTCATCCTGCCGGAGTTCGTGGCCCCGAAGTGGTGGCAGCAGTTCCTCCACAACCAGACGGCCTTCCGGATCAAGGCCTCGCTGCTGCTCAAGCCGGGGATCATCGTGACCTCCGTGCCCATGCACCTGCCCTAGCGGCGCGACTCAGCGCAGGCGGTCCGCAGGCCTCGACAGCAGCTCCTGGCCGCTGAGGAGCTCGGCGAGGGTCTGGTGCCGGGGGCTGAGCACCATGCACAGGAAGCTCAAGGGGAAGCAGAGGACCGACAGCAGGTGGACGAGGGAGAAGGCGATGCGCCGCTCGGGGCTGTTCTCGGCCAGGGTGACGCCGAACCGTCCCATGAGCGGCGACTGGCCCGTGAGAACGAGGGGGGCCATGAAGAACACCCACGACAGGGCGAGGAGGTAGGGGACGACGAAGGGCCAGGCGCCGCCCAGCATCCGGAGGGGGGGCACCCCCAGGGCCCAGGCGGGAAGGGCCAGGGCCACGGCCTGCAGGGCGACCAGAAGGACGGCCTCCGCCACTTCGACCTTCACCAGAGGCCAGAAGCTCGCCACGGGCTCCTGGTCCGCGAGGGTCGGACGAGGCTCGGCGGCGGCCTCCGGGAGGGCTTCGGCCGGATCCTGGGTCCGGTGGAGTTCTTCGGGGGCGATCTCGATGGACACGGGAGCGATCCGGCCCAGGGCAGGGGCGGTGAGGGCCCGCGGAGGGGGGTCGAAGGAGGCCTGGGCCAGGGCCGAGGCCTGGAAGAGCATGGGCCGCCCTTGGCGGGCCGGGGCCAGGGCCAGGCCGCACTCCGGGCACTCCGCGGCCAGCGGGGAGAGGCGAGTGTGGCAGCTGGGGCAGGTGCGCCGGGTGGCCGTGCTCATCGACCCCACTATCAGGCATCCGGCCGCGGGGGGGAACCACTGCTGGGGATACTGGAATTCAATTGCATTGATGCGCGGCTCCCCGGGGCCATGGCACCATCGCAGGGTCTGGGCCCGCCTGGCGGCGTCCAAGCAGGGCCGGATGGATGCCTTCCATGCCCCTCCGGGGCGGGTGTTCGGATGGTCCGTTCCCAGACGGATCCCCAGCGCAGTTGGCCACGAGGTGCATGCGATGACGACCGAACACCCCGGCGGGTTCCACCCCAGCACCCGCCTCTACCGGTTCACGATCCTGCTGTTCATCAGCCTGCTGGTCTTCGGCAGCTACTTCGCCTACGACAGCATCGGGGCCCTGGAGACCACCCTGATGAAGGAGCTGCACCTCGACCGCAGCACCATCGGGAACCTCTACACGGCCTACTCCGTGGCGGCCATCGCCATCGTCTTCTTCGGCGGCATGCTCTACGACAAGCTGGGACCCCGCAAGGCCAGCCTGCTGTTCAGCAGCCTGGTGTTCCTGGGCGCCGTCATCGTGGCCCTGGCGAAGAACGAGTGGACCCTCTTCGCGGGGCGCCTGATCTTCGGCGCGGGCTCCGAGTCCCTCATCGTGGTCCAGAGCGCCATCATCAGCCGGTGGTTCAAGGGCAAGGAGATGGCCATGGCCTTCGGCATCGCCCTCACCATCAGCCGCGTGGGCACCCTCTTCAGCTTCAACACGGAGGAGCTCATCGCCCGCTACTTCGGCAGCTTCCGCACGGCGCTCTGGGCGGCGGCCCTCTTCTGCCTCTTCTCCGTGCTCTGCAACCTCGTCTTCAACCTCATGGACAAGCATGGCGAGAAGGCCCTGGCGCTTCCCAAGCCGGATGCCGGCGACAAGATCGTCTTCTCGGACGTCACGAAGTTCACCTCCTCCTACTGGTTCGTGGTGCTGCTCTGCGTGACCTTCTACAGCGCCATCTTCCCCTTCACGGCCCTCGCCACGGACATGTTCCACGACAAGTGGGGCCTCCCGCTCGTGAGCGCCAGCTCGGGCAGCTTCCTGTCCCAGGTGTTCTTCAACTTCACGCACATGTTCACGACGGCGCCGGGCATCACCAGCATCGTCATCGCCGCCTCCATGATCTTCGCCCCCTTCGCGGGGGACCTGGTGGACCGCATCGGCCGCCGGGCCTCGCTCATGGTGCTGGGCTCGCTCATCCTCATCCCCGCCCACCTGCTCCTGGGCATCACCCACTGGAACCCGATCCCCATGATGGTGATGCTGGGCGCGGCCTTCGTGCTGGTGCCGGCGGCCATGTGGCCCTCGGTGCCCCTGGTGGTGGACGAGAAGCGGGTGGGCACGGCCTTCGGCCTCATGACCGCCATCCAGAACCTGGGCCTGGGGCTCTTCCCCTATCTCAACGGCAAGCTGCGGGACCTGACGGGCACCTACACCGCCACGCAGGTCATGTTCGCGGGCCTCGGCATCGCCGGGCTGATCTTCGCCTTCCTCCTGCTCCGGTCCGACAAGCGACTCGGCGGCGTGCTGGAGGCGGGGCGCGCCAAGGAAGGCTGAGGGCGTACACTTCCCCACGCACGGAGGCCCCATGACCCGCTGGCGGAGGACCCTGGCATCCCTGGCCGTGGGCCTGCTGGCGGCAGCCTCGCTGCTGGGCCTCGGGGCCTGCGGCGGCGGCGAGCTGCCGCCCCCCCCGGCGCCCCAGGCCCAGGTCCAGGCGGCCCCCCAGGACCGGATCCCCCCGGCGGCCCGGGAGACCCTGGCCTACATCCGCCAGCACGGCTACGCCGCGCCAGGCTACGTGGGCGGGCGGGTCTTCGGCAACTACGAAGGGGCGCTGCCCCGCTACGACGCCCGCCGCAAGCGGATCCAGTACCGGGAATGGGATGTCCACCCCATGGCCGAGCACCGCAACCGCGGGGCGGAGCGCCTGGTGACCGGCAGCGACGGCCGGGCCTGGTACACGGACAACCACTACCGCACCTTCACCGAGGTGAAGTGATGGCCTGGGCCTTCCTCGGCTCGGCGGAAGGCCCCCGCTTCCATGCCTGGGCCGGCACGGCCGCGGATCTGGCGGACGAGGTGCGGGCCCTCGAGGCGGCGGCTGCCGGAGGGCCGCGACTCCGCTGGCTCCGCGGCAGCCGCATGCGCACGAAGGCCGGCCTGCTGGACGAGTGGGCGGCTGCCGGGCAGTTCCCCCCCTACTTCGGCGGCACCTGGGACGCCTTCCGCGA
>DASVZU010000172.1:0-10936 GCA_036391515.1 Holophagaceae bacterium | reverse complement strand
TTGAAGCGGCGCACCTTGTAGGGGCAGTTGTTGGCGCAGTAGCGGGTGCCCACGCAGCGGTTGTAGACCATCTGGTTCAGCCCCTCGGGGCTGTGGTTGGTGGCGTTCACCGGGCAGACGTTCTCGCAGGGGGCGTCGTCGCAGTGCTGGCAGAGCATGGGCTGGTGGACCACCTTCGGGTTGTCCACGTCCCCCTCGTAGTAGCTGTCGAGCCGGATCCAGTGCATCTCGCGGCCCCGGGTCACCTGCTCGGGACCCACCACGGCCACGTTGTTCTCCGACTGGCAGCCCACCATGCAGCCGCTGCAGCCCACGCAGGCGGCGAGGTCGATGACCATGCCCCACTTGTGGTTCGGGAACTCCTGGTCGGGGTAGAGCGTGACGAGCTCGGGCCCCTTCTTGCGGTCCTTGGCCTCCTGGGCGTACTCGGCCAGGCTCCAGGACTGGACGATCTCGCGGCCGTCCAGGCGGTGGTGGGCCTGGGTGCGGGAGAGGGGCTTGCTGCCGCCCGCGGCGGCCACCTGCACGCCGGCGCGCAGGTTCGGGGCGGCGGGATCGAGGGCCATCAGGGGGAAGGCGTTGACGCCCTTCCCGGCGGCCATCTCACCCGTGGTGCGGCCGTAGCCCAGGGCCAGGGTGACGACACCCTTGGCCTGGCCGGGCTGGAGGACGACCGGCACGCGCAGGGCCGTACCGCCCACGGTGAGGGTCGCCAGGTCCCCGTCGTTCAGCTTGAGGCGCCTGGCGTCGGACACAGAGAGGAGCAGGGGGTTGTCCCAGGTCATCTTGGTGACGGGATCCGGCGTCTCCATGAGCCAGCCGTTGTTGGCGTAGCGGCCGTCGTGGGTGGCGAAGCCAGGCACGAGGACCAGCTCCAGGTCCCCGCCCTGGGCGGCGAGGGCCTGCTTCGTGGCGGCGGCGATGGCCGCGCCCTTGAAGGCAGGAGCCGGGGCGGCCTTGCCGTCCTTCACCAGGCCATCGTGGAGGGCCACCTCGAAGTAGCGCTCGAAGGCGACGGGGCTACCGGCGGGGTAGACCTCTTTCTGCCAGCGGGCCTTCAGGAAGGTGTGGTAGTCCGCCGGGACCGCAGCGCCCAGGCCCTTGAGGGCGGCCAGGAGGATCTCCTCCCCCTGCCGGGTGTCGTAGAGGGCGCCGATGGCGGGCTGCTGGAGGATGAAGAGGTCGCCGCTGCCGAAGTCGTTCCAGGACTCCAGCCAGTGGTTCACGGGCAGGACCAGCTGGCACTGGGCGGCGGTCTCGTCCTCGGCCAGGCCCATCCAGGCGCGGAAGGGCACCTTGGCCAGGGCGTCCTTCCAGGCCTGGGCCTTCGGGAAGGCGTAGGCCGGGTTCACGTCCCAGAGGAGCACGGCGGCGTAGCGCCCGGAGGCCATGCCCAGCACGGCGGCTTCCAGGTCCTTGACCGTGGCGAGGGGCTCAGCGGCCCGCAGCTCCAGGGCCTGGGAGCCCAGCATGGCGTTGAGCAGGTGGGCGGCCTGGTGGGCCTCGGCGGGCATCTCGGCGCCGCAGAGCACCAGGGCCTCGCGGCCGGCGGAGGCCAGGTCCTTCACGAGGCTCTTCCAGGCCTCGGCGGGGATCTCCACGCCCTGGGGCACGCCCGCGGGAACGGCGGAGAGGTCGGCGCCGGCCGGCAGCGCCAGGCCCCGGGACTGCAGCTCCTTCGCCAGGGCGAAGGCCGCGGCGGCGAGCCGGGATGGGCGCACGGGGAAGCGCTGGTCGGCGTTGGAGCCGGTGACGCTCAGGGGGCCCTCGAGCACCCAAAGGCGGTTGGTGGCCTGCCCGGGCTCGCTGAGGCGGCGCTTAGCGCCGAAGGCCGCCAGGGTCTCCGGGTCCTCGCCGTTGAGGACGTCCGCCCCGAGGGAGAGAACGACCCTGGCCTTCTCCAGGCGGGGGGTCACCTCCACGTCGGTTCCGAAGACGGCGCGTGCGCCTTCGGCGGCGCCGTCACCACGGACGGGCTCCCAGGCCAGATGCTCCAGCGTGGGGAGGGCGGCCTTCAGGTCGGCCAGCAGGGCCTTCCGGCTTGGGGAGGCCACGGCGCCGGTGACGAGCAGGACGGGCTTGCCGGCGGCCTTCGCCCCGGCGAGGGCCGCGTTCATCCGGCTGTCGACATCGGCCCAGCTGACGGCGCGGCCCTCGGCCTTGGGGGCGCGGAGCCGGTCGGCATCGTAGAGACCCATGATGTCGGCGATGGTGCGGGGGCTGGTCTTGCCCTTGAATCCGGGGTGCTCGTCGTTGCCGGTGATGTGGATGGGCCGACCCTCTCGGGTCTTCACCAGCACGGAGTAGGCGCGGCGGCCCTCCTGGCGGGCGCTGGCGTAGAAGTTGGCCACGCCGGGGATCACCTCCGCGGGCCGGCGGGTGTAGGGCACGATGGTCCCCTGGCCCTTGCGGTCGCAGGCCACCGTGGCGGCCAGGGCGGCGGCGCCGCCCATGAGGCCGAGGAAGCCGCGGCGGGAGAACTCGGAGGGGGCCGGGAGGTCGACCACGTCCACGGCGCCGGGGAGGAACTCGTCGTGGGCCGCCTTGCGGGCCTCGGGGGTCTCCTCGCGCTCGCCGAGGGTGCGCCAGTAGCGCGGGTTCTCGACCGGGGGCTCAGGTGAGGGGGGGATCTGGGTCTTCATCGGGTCATCCACGGCGCTTGACGGAATGGGTGGGCGGGGTGAGGGCGATGCGGACGGGCGGCTCCGCAGGCGGCGCCTCGGGGGGCGTCTCCTTGCCGGCCCGCAGGGCCACGTCCATGGCCTGCCGTCCCAGCAGCAGGGGGCCGGCCACGAGGGCCGCCAGCCGGCCCAGGATTTCGCGTCGGTTCGAGGTGCCCATCATCTACTCCCGTCGGGGTCGGATCGTGCTAGCGGTGGCAGGCGGAACAGTTCTCGGGACCCCGGGTGATCCTGGAGTCCTTGGGCAGGGCGGCATGGGGATCCCGGTGGCAGCCCAGGCAGTTCGCCATGCGCATGCCCATCTCCCGGGTGATCACCGGCATGGTCTGGACCTCGCCATGGCAGGTCTGGCAGGCGATGCCGGCATTCACGTGGGGACGGTGGTCGAAGAAGACGTGGTCGGGCAGGGTGTGGACGCGCTGCCAGAGGATGGGCTTCCCGGCGTTGTAGAGCTGGGTCAGTTTCTGGATGGCCGGCCGGTCCGTGCGGGTCACCTTGTGGCAGCCCATGCACACCTCGGCGCTGGGCACGCCGGCCGACCGGGAGCGCTCCGCCCCCGAGTGGCAGTAGAGGCACTGCATCTTCATGGTCCCGGCGTGCAGCTGGTGGGAGAAGGGGATGGGCTGCTCCGGGGCGTAGCCCTTGGCGAACCGGTCCGGCTGGGTGAACCAGCCCACCGCCAGGACGGTGGCGAGGACGGCCACGGCGCCCACCGGCAGGACGAAGCGGAACGCTCGGTCGAATGGATGCATGCACTACCTCACGGAAGGTGCGTTGGGGCCTGGGGTCCCGGGTCCGGATGCGGGGCCCGGGGAGGGCGCCGGCCACACCCGGAGCCGCGGCGGGAACGTGAGGTCCCCTGGGCGGCGGTCCGGTTCGTTCGACTGTCGGGTAAAGCGGGAAGATCCAGCAGCTTCCCACGCCGGGGCCCGCCGGGGAAGGTCCCCGTTTCAGGACACGCAGCGCGAGCAGACGCTGCCCCGATCATAGTGCATACGAACTAGATTGTTTATCCGTTTTTTCTGAACGGTTGCGAGCATATAAAAGGATTCTGGGGTGATTTATAGAACGTTCCAGGGAGGGGCGATTTCATCCATGCGTGACAATGGTCACACGGGAATTTCGTCCGCACCTCGCCCGTCCTCACCCCTCTGGGCAGGTTGATGCCCTTTCCATCCGGAATTTCGGGGGCAGGACGCTCAGTCGGGGCAGCGGACCCAGGCCTTGAGCACCCCGAGCTTCAGGAAGAGGGCCCCCATCCGTTCCACCGGGAGCCCCATCACCGTAGAGAAGCTGCCCTCGACCCCTTCGATGAAGAGGGCGCCGATGCCCTGGATGGCGTACGACCCGGCCTTGTCCATGGGCTCCCGGGTGCCGACGTACCAGCGGATCTGGGCCTCGGACATGGGGCGGAAGCGGACCTGGGCCGTGTCCACGAAGCTGTGGACCTCGTCGTTCTTGCGCAGACAGAAGCCCGTGTGGACCTGGTGGGCCCGGCCCTGGATCAGGGTGAGCATCCGGACCGCATCCTCGACATCCACCGGCTTGTTCAGGGTGTGATGATCCACGGCCACGGTGGTGTCGGCGGCCATCACCCAGCGGGCAGGGTTGCGCTTGGCGATGACCTCCGCCTTCAGCTCAGCCAGCCGGAGCACCAGGTCCATGGGTTCCTCGTCCAGCAGGGGCGTCTCGTCCACCTGGGGAGCCTGAAGCTCGAAGGGGATGCGCATGGCCTCCATCCAATGCCGCCGGCGGGGGCTGCCGCTGGCCAGGATGAGCGGCAGGAGGGAGGCGACAGGGGTGCCCGGAAAGGTGTCGGTCATCGGAGCCCCCTGCGCTTCAGTTCATCCACCTTCACCCGCATGTGGACGCTGTCCATCTCCTCGCCCGGGACGAACCCGAAGCGCGGGTAGAAGGGGGCCGCGTCCCGGGTCTCCAGCACGAACCGCTGCACGTCCCCCACCCAGGGGTGGCGCAGGGCCCACTGCACGAGGGCGGAGGCGATTCCGAGGCCCATCATGTCCTGGGCGGTGACCACGTCGTAGAGCTTGGCCTCGTAGGCATGGTCGGACCAGACCCGGGTGGCGCCCACCAGGCGGCCCCCCTTCGATCCCTCGGGCACCAGCCGGGCGGTGAGCATCCGGGAGCAGGCCAGGAGGCGGCGCCACTGCTCGATGGTGCGGTGGGAGGTCCAGTAGACATCCTCGGCCTGGAAGAAGATCTGCAGTTCCTTCGGCTCCACCGTCCACGACTCGTCGAAGAACGCCACGGTGCCGTGGGGGGTCGAAAGGGGCTCTGGGACGAGGAAGTCGCGGTCCATCAGGCTTTCCGGGAGGAGGGATTCCATGCTACCAGCAGCGCCCCCAGCGCAAGCGCCGCGGCCAGGATCCGCAGCAACCACGGGGATCGGGCCGGCGTGTGCACGGGCCGCCAGTCCAGGGCCAGGGTCCAGGCACCCTCGGAGAGCGGGGCCCCCCACAGCTGGAACCGGCCATCCTCCCGGAAGACCCCGGACTTGCCCGTGAGGGTGGCCCGCACCAGGGGCACCCCCAGCTCCACGGGACGCAGGCGGATCTGGGCGGCGTGCAGGTCCGTGGCGATGCTGCGGTCGAACCAGCCGTCGTTGGTGTGGTTGGAGAGCAGGTCGGCGCCGCCGAGGGCCAGGCCCTCGCGGGCCCGCTCGGGATCCAGGGCCTCGCTGCAGATGAGGGGGGCCACCGTCACGCCGCCGGAGCCCGGCACGGCAAACCCGTCGCCCGGTTCCAGGCGGCCCGGCTCCTGGGAGATGAAGCCCATCTTCGCGTCCAGCCAATGCCGGAGCCAGGGCGGCCCGGGCATTCGCTCGCCGAAGGGCATGGGCTCGACCTTGGCGAAGATGAAGTCCGGCCGGCCGGCCGCCTCGCCCCGCACGAGGTTGTAGGGGCCGCCCTCGGTGCCGTAGAGCCAGGCCACGCCGCGGCGGGCGGCCTCCTCCCGGAGGCGGGGGTCCGGCTGGCGGTCGTCCCGGCCCAGGACCGAGCTTTCGGGCCAGAGCAGCAGGGTGGCTCGGCCCGGGCGGGGCAGGTGGGCCCGGGCCAGCAGGGCGTCGCTGCGGCGCCACATCTCGGCCTCCATGCCGGGCCAGCGCAGGCCCGCGGGGAAGTTGGGCTGGACGAGGGCCACATCGAGGCGGCGTTCCGCGCCCCGGGGCAGGGCCCGCCAGGCCAGCCCGAGGAGGCCGATGGCCGCGACCGCCGTTCCCAGGGGGGCCAGGAACCGCCGGGCCGGGGCTCCTTGGACCCGCGCCGCCGCGGCCCAGGCGCCGGCGCCCCAGGCCAGGGCCGAGAGCCCGCGGGTGGTGAGGAAGGCCGCGCTGCGGGCCGTCCAGGGCAGGGCGCCGAAGGCCGCGCCCCAGCTCCAGGGATAGATGTGGAAGCCCCAGGCCTCCCAGACCAGGATGCCCAGGGCCGCGCCGAAGGCCGCGCCGACCGCCCCGGACCGCCGGAACAGCCAGCGCGAGAACAGCACGGCCAGCAGGAATCCCAGGGCCTCCCAGGCGTAGAAGAGGGCGCCGCCCAGAAGGGCCAGGGACCAGGGCAGGCCGCCCTTGCTCTCCAGGGTGGCGGGCACCCAGTAGAAGAGGAGGACGAGGCCCGCCAGGAGGGCGGCCCCCAGCCAGAGGGCGTGGCGCCCCCGGAAGGCCGCCTCCAGCAGGAGCAGCGGGAAGAGGAGGGCAGCCGCCGGTTCCAGCCAGCCCCCCAGGGCGCCGGGGAAGCGGAAGGCCAGGACGAAGACGAGGCCCAGGGTGAGGGCCTCGAGGGGGCGGAGGAGCCAGGGTTTCACGTGCGGAGCCTCCGGTCGGCCTCGAAGCATGCGATGCCCGCGGCCACGGCGGCGTTGAGGCTCTCCACGCCGCGGATGGGGATGGCCAGGCGGCGTACGGCGGGGGGCAGATCCACGCCGGCCCAGCCGTGGCCCTCGTTGCCCACCCACAGGCGCAGGGGTTCGGAAAGGTCCGCCTCCGCCAGGGGCAGGGCGCCGGAGCCGCCGTCCAGGGCGTACCAGTGGCCGCCGTCCGGCTTCAGCTCCGGCACCCGGCGCAGGGGCATGAGGAAGGCGGCTCCCATGCTGCCGCGCAGGGCCTTGGGCGCGAA
The DNA here is from genome assembly GCA_036391515.1 of Holophagaceae bacterium. Taxonomy (GTDB): domain Bacteria; phylum Acidobacteriota; class Holophagae; order Holophagales; family Holophagaceae; genus Geothrix. The sequence continues at coordinate 4,122 of DASVZU010000172.1, read as the reverse complement.
GGGATCGGCGCAGCCCGGCCCCAGGAGGGCCTCCTGGAAGCCGAAGGCCGCCGCGCTGCGGAGGATGGCGCCGAGGTTGCCGGGATCCTGGAGGCCCCAGGCGCCGATGACGCGGGGGGCCAGGGGGCCCGTCGGGTCGGGACCCACCTCCGCGAGGAGTGCGTGTTCCGGCGGGCTCCCGGCGTCCGCCAGATCCCGCATCAGGGCCTCGCCCAGGACGAGGGTCTCCAGGCCCAGCTCCGCCTCCAGCGGATGGGGATCGGCTCCCTCCAGGCGCAGCCAGAGGGCGGGCCGGAACCGCAGGCCGGCGGGCATCCGGCGCACCTCGGCCCAGGCTTCGACGAGCTTGGCGCCCAGCAGCAGGGTGGCCTCCCGGCGCAAGCCCCCGGCCGCCACACGGGCGCGCAGCTGCCTGAAGCGGGGGTTGGCCTTGCTGGTGAGGAGGGACATGGGCGACCGGCGAGCCTCCAGGGTATAGGAAGGCGGTCGCCCCGGGGATCAGGGGTTCGGTGGCGCGGTGGTCGTGTGGGCCTTCACCCAGGCATCGATCACCCGGCGGATCTCCGGCATGGCCTTCTGGGTGGCCTCGATGCCCGCCTGCATGCACTTCTTCTTCTGGGTGAAGTCCAGCATGCCCACGTCCCCGATGCCGGCGGGGGTGATGAGGATGTCCGCAGCCCGCTTCGAATGCTCCACGTTGAGGGCAAACATGATGTTGGTGGCCTGGAGGCTGACGTCCACCAGGTTCGTGATGGCCGTGTTGCCCAGGTTGGCGCTGATGTCAACGGCGATGACCAGGTCCGCGCCCTTGGCCTTGGCCACGTCGATGGGGATGTTGTCCACCACGCCGCCGTCCACGAGGATCTTCCCCTGGTGCTGGACGGGCTGGAACACGCCGGGGATGGCGGCGCTGGCCCGGATGGCCCGCGCCACGGAACCCTTGTCGAGGACCACCTTGTAGCCCCAGTTGAGGTCCGTGGCCACGGCGGCGAAGGGGATCCGCAGCTGCTCGATGTTGGCCGTCTTCACGTGGCCCTTCACCCAGGCTTCCAGCTTGTCGCCCTTCGCGAAGCCCATGCCCGTGACCGCGTTCAGCACGCCGAAGTCGAAGAGGTCCTCCTTCTGCAGCTGGAAGGCGGTCCACTCCAGGTCGAAGCTGCTGGCGTCCGAGGCGTAGATGGCGCCGATGAGGCTGCCGACGCTGGTGCCGACGATCAGGTCGACAGGGACCTTCTCCTGCTCCAGGGCCCGGATCACCCCCACGTGGGCGAAGCCCCGGGCGGCTCCGCCGCCCAGGACGAGGGCGATCCTCGGCTTGGGGGGTGGCCCCTGGGGCACCGGGGGCGCCTGGACGACCGGGGGCGGCGGCGGAAGGGGGGCCGGGGCCTGGCAGGCGGCGAGGAGGGCCAGGGCCATGACGGCGAGGAGGCTGGACAGGCGCATGGGGGCTTCCGGAGAAAGGCGATCCGCAGCATACCCGATCCGGGTTGTGACCCCGGTCCGGTCCCGGGGGGGCGGCCCGCCTCCCGGCCCGGATTCCGGTTTAGACTATCGGCTTCCTCCCGACGTTTCTTTCCATACCCTTCGGGCCCTTCGAGGAGCTTCCATGCAACCGTTCGTCCCCTCCGACCAGAACCTGAGGGAGTTCTCCCTCCGGGCGGTGCTCATCGGCCTCGTCATGGCCGTGGTGCTGGGCTCGGCCAACGCCTACCTGGGCCTCAAGGCCGGCATGACCATCGCTGCCACCTACCCGGCGGCCGTCATCGGCATGGCCCTCATCAAGCTGATGAAGGGCACCATCCTCGAGGAGAACATCGCCCGGACGGTGGGCAGCATCGGCGAGTCCATCGCCGCCGGCGCCATCTTCACCCTCCCGGCCTTCGTCATCAGCGGGATCTGGCCCACCTTCTTCACGAAGGGGCACTACCTCACCAGCTCCCTGGTCATGTTCGCGGGCGGCGTGCTGGGCATCATGTTCGTGGCCCTCCTCCGCCGCGTGATGGTGGAGGATGCCGAGCTGCCCTACCCCGAGAGCATCGCGGCCGCCGAGATCCACAAGGCCGGCGCCCGGGGCGGCAGCGGCACCACGTTCCTGTTCGGCGCCATGGGCATCGCGGCCGTGATCCAGGGCCTCGTCCAGGTCCAGCTCTTCGCCACGGCCTGGGAGAAGTTCATCGGCTTCAAGGACGCCACCATCAACCTGGCCCACGGCCTGAAGGCCAAGGTGGCCGGCGGCCTCCTCCTCAGCTCCCCCGGCATCAGCCCCGCCTACATGGGCGTGGGCTACATCATCGGGCCCAAGCTCGGCGCCCTGAACTTCTCCGGCGGCGTCCTCGCCTGGGGCCTGCTGGTGCCCATGATCACCTACTTCCTGGCCCCCGGCGTCTATCCGAACGGGGCTTCGAACGGCGACTGGATCGCCCTGTCCTACTCGGTGTGGATGAACATCGTCCGGCCCATCGCCATCGGCGGCATGCTGGTGGGTGCCGCGTTCACCCTGTTCAAGATGCGCAAGAGCCTGGCCACGGGCCTGACCCGCTCCGTCTCCGATGTGAAGAAGGCCGCCGCCGGTGAGCACACCGTGGACCGCGTGAACAAGGACCTGCCCTTCACCTGGGTGCTGGGGGGCATCGGCTTCGCGGCCGTGGTGACCTTCCTCGTGACCTGGAAGATCTTCGCCGTGGCCCCCCTGGTCGCCCTCGTGGCGGCGCTGGTCATGGTCATCCTCGGCTTCTTCTTCGCGGCCATCAGCGGCTACCTGGTCGGCATCATGGGCTCCAGCAACAACCCCATCTCCGGCCTGACGCTGACGGCGCTGGTCGTCACCGCCCTGGTGATGGTCGCCCTGGGCGTGAAGGGCAACGCGGGCGTGGCGGCGGTGCTGGGCGTGGCGGCCATCGTGTGCGTGAGCGCCGCCGTCGCCGGCGAGATGCTGCAGGACCTCAAGGCGGGCCACATCCTGGGCGGCACCCCCTGGCGCATGGAGCTGGGCGACATCATCGGCGTGGCCCTCGTCTCCTTCGCCCTCTTCATCCCCCTCATGGTCCTCCACGAAGGCGACATCAAGGCCCAGGCCACCCAGCGGCTCTCCCAGCTCCAGGCCCAGCAGGTCCAGACCGTGACGGCTGCGGATGGCAAGGTCTACACCCTGGACCAGGTCCGGGCCCTGCCCGCCGACCAGGAGAAGGCCGTCCTCGGCGTGGACGCCGGCTTCGGCTCCAAGCAGCTGGCGGCCCCGCAGGCCGGCCTCATGGCGCTGCTGAGCAAGGGCATCGTGGAGGGCAAGATGGCCTGGCCCCTCATCATCGTGGGCATGATGCTGGGCCTCGGCTTCATCCTCATGCAGGTGAAGAGCCCCATGCTGGTTTCGGTGGGCATGTACCTGCCCCTGGAGACCACCTTCGCCATCTTCCTGGGCGGCGTCATCAAGGGCATCGTGACCATGGCCGCCGAGAAGCGGGGCCTCAACGAGGCGCAGAAGGTGCGCGTGGAGAACAACGGCGTGCTACTGGCGGCCGGCCTCATCGCCGGCGAGGCCCTGGTGGGCCTGCTCTTCGCATCGCTGGCCTTCTTCGACGTGAACTTCCGGCTGACCCGCCTCGTCTGGGGCCAGGGCAACGCCCCCGGCGCCTTCTGGATCAGCCTCCTGATCCTGCTCGGCATCGCCGTCTACCTGGTGAAGGTGCCCCTGGCCAACGCCGGCGCCGCCGACGAGCCTGCGCCACCCAGCGCGAATTTCTGATGTCCTCCGGGGGGGCCGCGCTGCGCGCCTCCGTGTAGCACAACGTTCCACGTTGTTCCCACCCGCCTGCGGCGAGTGGACACGGAGCCTCCCCCCGGGACCCCCGCGCGTAGGCCCGGCCAAGCCGGGCCTTCGCTTTCCTCACGAACCGAGAGCTGAATCACATGAATCCCTTCCCAGATGAAGCCTTCCTCGCCCGCGTGCCCGTCCAGGCCCTGCCTGCGGAGCCCGGAGAGAACGGGACCGTCGTCCTCATCCGGCCCAAGATCCTGTCTTCCCGCTGGGGCTGGCTGGTGCGCTTCATGGCCCGGCCCAACTACCGCGTGAAGCTGGACGCCCGGGGCACCGCTGTCTGGCAGGCCTGCGACGGCACCCGGACG
>DASVZU010000171.1:0-10606 GCA_036391515.1 Holophagaceae bacterium | reverse complement strand
CGGTGCAGGCGGGGCCGGTTAGCTTCTTTCGTTAGGTCGCTCCCACATGACGCTCAGAACTTCTCAGGTTTCGCTCCTCGCGGTGCTTGCGGTCTTCAGCCTCGCTTGCAACAAGCGAGAATCTGCAGAAGTCAAAATGCTGCGGTGGGTCCAGACTGCGAACCCCGCTGTTGAGTGCAAAGCAGCCTTGGCCAGAGGAGATCACAGGCTCCTGGCTGTAAGTGGCTTGGTCGTTTCTCTGCCTGGGGTTGACTCACTGAACACCGAGTACTACCGCCAAAATTACGGAGTCAGAGAAATCGAGGGAACAACCGATGCCTTTGTAAATGAAGAACATCATCGCCTAGTGCAACGAGCAATCGATTACGCTAAGGCCTACAACCTCATGATGGTCCATGCCTACAAACCCAAAGGTCACCCATGAGCGGCCTAACCCTTAGCTCAACTCGGACCCCGCCTGCGTTGTCTTCCGCTCCCTCTCAATATCCCGCTTCCTCGGCTCCGCTCATCGCCTCGGTGCAGGCGGGGCCCGGTTAGCTTCATTCGTTGGGCCGCTATGGAAACAATTCAATATTCCCAAATCGATTTAGCGTCTGAACAGCTGGACAGCGCATTGAAACTATTCATGGCGAAAACTCCTCGATTTGCATCGGCACTCACGCTTGCAGGTGCGGCTGAGGAGATTCTCGGCAAGACTCTGGAACATCAAGGGAAAACAAGTGCCATGCGGCACTGGTATTTGGGCAAAATTAACAACTGCACAGGTTGCAAACCATTACCGACATGGCAACAGCATGCGTCTGAAGAAAATTTCGCTCGAAATATCCTCAAACATGTCCACGACGTGAAAGTAATTGCTATCCCTTTTGGCCTTGAAGATGCGGCTGCAATGATGTTGTACAGAGCGATCACGAACTATGAGTGGCTTGGCCTCAATAAATCCTGGCGAATGGGGAAATTTGAAAGGTGGTTTTTGAAATGGGCCTCCTAACCAGCGACGGCCTACCTCCTCGCTCAACTCGGACCCAGCCGCATGCGGCTGTGTCCTTTCTCCCGGGCAACTCAATTCTCTCTACTCCGCCAATCGCCCCAGCCGCAGCTGGTCCGGTTTGATTCATTCGTTAGACTGCGCGGCGCGTTCAACCTCACCAAATGGAAAGGTCCAACATGAAGACGGCGGCATTCCTCCTGGCGATGCTTCTGCCAGCTGCCCTGGTGGCGCAGCGTCTACCCACGACGGGTTACGCCCCGGTGAACGGACTCAAGATGTACTACGAGATCCACGGGAGTGGCGATCCGGTGGTCCTGCTCCACGGTGCATTCATGACGATCACCAACAACTGGACCGGGTGGATCGACGAGCTCTCCAAGACGCGGAAAGTGATCGCCGTCGAAATGCAAGGCCATGGGCGCACGGCGGACATCCCACGCGACATCACCCCCGAGAACCTCGCCGACGATGTGGCGGCGCTGCTCGATTACCTGAAAATCCCACGCGCGGATCTCCTCGGGTACAGCATGGGCGGCGGCGTGGCCATGCAGTGTGCGATCCGTCATCCGGACAAGGTGCGAAAGGTTGTTGTCATTTCGTCGATGCTCCGCCGGGACGGAGCGGTCCAGGAAGGACAGGACGCGCTCGCGACACTCACCGCGGACGCCTTCAAAGGCTCGCCCATTGAAACCGAGTACAAGAGGCTGAACCCCAATCCGGACAATTTCCCAAGGTTCGTCAAGCGGCTCCTCGCCATGGATTCGAAAGCGCACGACATTGGTGACGATCAACTGAAGGCCACCAGAGCGCCGATGTTCTTCATCCACGGCGACTCGGATGGCGTGCGGCTCGAGCACGTCGCGGAAATGTTCCGCCTGAAAGGCGGCGGGATCCACGGCGACATCAAGCCGCTCCCCGCCTCGCGATTGGCCATCCTGCCCGCCACGACGCACGTGACGCTGATGCAGCGCATGTCCGTCATCGTCCCGATGGTGAACGACTTTCTCGACGCCAAGCAACCAAAGCCGTAAGCGAAGTCCCGTCCCTCAAACCACTCAGACCAAATATCCACCTGGATTCCATCTCGCAGCCTGCCCCTGAGCCCCGCTCGGACCTCGCCTGGTATTGCCTTCCCCCATGTTCTCTTCCGCCAACCGCAATAGCCCATCGGCTTGCCGGCCTTCCTGCGGGTAATGCCTTGGTGCCCGCGGTCTTCCTGCGACTCCCCGGGCATCGGCAGCGGCGTCGCGTCTAATCCCCTCCCCACGTGGACGCCGCCTCTCCGCCTCGTTCCTGTGGCCCCGGGTCTCGCGGCAGGTCGGGGTGGGTTCAACCGCCAGCCCGGTTTCGAGACCGGACGGAGCCGGTACCGACCGGCCCCGTCCTGGTCCCGTTCGCGCTCAGCGCAGGGCCTCGTAGGCGTTCACCCGCCCGTGGCCGGAGTAGGGATCGGCGCCGGGCTTGAGGATGTCGTCGGCGCTCTGCTGGATACGCCGCTTCAGTTCGGCCGGCGTCATGCGACCGTATTTCCCCACGAGGAGGGCGGCCACGCCGGAGACGTGGGGCGCGGCCATGGAGGTGCCGGCGGCGAAGTAGTATCCCCAGGTGCCGCTGCTGCTGCGGCCGGCGGGGCTTAGAACCATGTCCGGAGTGTAGCCGCAGACGAAGTCGCCGCCCGGGGCGGCCACGTTGACCACCGACTGGCCGTAGTTGGTGTACGAGGCGGCCCGGTCGAAGTCGGCCCCGCCGCAGGGCCCGGTGGCGGCCACGGCCATGCCGTTCCCCGACTGGGCCGGGATCGCCCACAGGCGGCTGTTGAGGTTCACGCCCTCGTTGCCGGCCGAGGCGATGCACAGGGTCCCCGCAGCCGTGGCGTGGGTGATGGCACGGTTCAGGGCCGCGATCAGGGGGCCGGAGCCGCCGCCCCCCGCGTTGATGCGGTCGAAGGTGGCGCCCAGGCTCATGTTGATGACATCGGCCTGCACCTCGGGTCCCGAGGCGTAGAGGATCCCCTCGATGAGCCAGGAGAAGGAGCCGCCGCCGGTGTCGCTGCGCAGCACCTTGACGGGCACGATCTCGGCCATGGGCGCCACCCCCTGGATCCCGCGGTTGTTGATGGGGGCGGCGATGATCCCGGCCACATGGGTGCCGTGGTTGAAGCCGTACACGATCGGGTCGATGCCGGGCTCCGTCGGGACGAAGGACCGCGCCAGGGCCAGGTTCACGTTGGGGCCGATGTCGGGGTGGCCGCTCCAGATGCCGGCATCGAGCACCGCGACCCGGGCCCGCTTGACGCCCCAGCCCTGGTCGCCGGCGGCGGCGGTCTGGTCCGCGCCGATCTGGCGGATGTTCCACTGGTAGGCCCAGTAGGGCTCGCTGTTGAGGCCGTTGGCCTGGAGGTCCGAGGCCTGGGCCAGGGTGGCGTGCTCATCCGGGATCCAGGGCACCTCGATGTCTTCGGCCGCCTGCTGCACGCGGGCGTCCGCGCTGACGCGGGCCAGGAAATCGGGGCTGGCGGAGGTCGCCAGCACCACGCCGATCTGCGGGAGGCGGCCGGTGACCGTGCCGCCCGCGGCGGCCAGCAGGTCGTCCAGGTCCGCGCTGCCGGCGCCCTGGCTCTTGGCGAGGATCAGATAGGAACGGGGGGCCTCGGCAGAGAGGACGAGACCTCCCCCGAGGACCAGCGCGAGGAAGAGGCTGGCATGTCGCGTCATGATTCGACTCCTGCTAGGACCGTCGGCCGGGCGACAGTCGGGTTGGGTGAGACGGGGACTCATGTAAAAAAACGATGTGTATTATTTTTAATCATGATCTTTTCGGCGTGACTGTCAACGGCAAGCTCCCCGGAAGCCCGGGGCCGCCGGACTCCGCCTGGCAGCAGCGGTCTGCCGTCAGCTCACGTCGGCGAGGCGCAGCCGGACCTGCTCGCGGCGCAGCCAGTCCAGCTGGCGGTCGCTGAGGCCGTGGGCCAGGGCGCGGTCGGCGGCCTCGCGGCAGCGCAGGAGGAGGGCGCGGTCCCGCACCAGGTCGGCCACCTGGAACTGGGGCAGTCCCGCCTGGCGCACGCCGAAGAACTCGCCGGGGCCTCGCAATTCCAGGTCCTTCTGGGCGATGCGGAAGCCGTCCTGGGTCTCCACGAGGGTCTGCAGGCGCTCGGTCTCCGAGCCGCTGATCATGTGGAAGTGGCTGCGGTGCGCCCCGCGGCCCACACGGCCCCGCAGCTGGTGGAGCTGGCTGAGGCCGAAGCGCTCGGCGTGGTCCACCACCATCACGGTGGCGTTGGGCACGTCCACGCCCACCTCGATGACCGTGGTGGCCAGGAGGATCTTCGCCTCGCCGGCCACGAATCGCCCCATGCGGGCGGCCATCTCGTCGGCCTTCAGGCGCCCGTGGACCACCTCGAGGGGCGTGTCGGGGAAGATGCCCCGCAGGAGGGCCTCCATGGCCTGGATGTCGCGCAGCTGGACCTTGCCTTCGTCCGAGGGATCGATGCTCGGGCTCACCACGAAGGCCTGCCGGCCCTCGGCCAGCTCCCGGCGCACCAGCTCCCAGGCCCGCTCGGCGGCCTCGGGACGGTGCAGCTTCGTCGTGATGGGCTGGCGGCCCGGCGGCAGCTCGTCCAGCACGCTCTGGTCCAGGTCGCCGAAGACCGCCAGGGCCAGGGAGCGCGGAATCGGCGTGGCGCTCATGACCAGCCAGTGGGGATCGCCGCCCTTCTCCTTGAGGGCCTCCCGCTGCTTCACGCCGAAGCGGTGCTGCTCGTCCACCACCACCAGTTCCAGCTTGTGGAAGGCCACGGACTCCTGGAAGAGGGCATGGGTGCCCACCACGTAGCGGGCCTCGCCGGAGGCGATGCGGGCCAGGGCCGCGCGCTTCTCGGCGGCCTTCATGCCGCCCAGCAGCAGCTGCATGGCGCCGGCCTCGGGGCCCAGCAGGCGTTGGAAGCTAGCGGCGTGCTGGCGGGCCAGCACCTCCGTGGGCACCAGGAGGGCCCCCTGCCCGCCCGTCTCCGCCACCATGGCGAGCGACAGGAAGGCCACGAGGGTCTTGCCGCTGCCCACGTCGCCCTGGAGGAGGCGGTTCATCACGCGGCCGGAGGTGACGTCCTCCACGATCTCCTTGAAGGCCTTCCGCTGGGCGCCGGTGAGTTTGAAGGGGAGGTAGGCCTTCAGTCGCTCCCGCAGCTCGGGCGAGGTGGGCACCACCAGGCCCCGGCGCTTCAGCCGCCCGGCCCGGCGCAGGGCCACGCCCAGGGCGAAGGCGAAGAGCTCCTCAGCCGCCAGCCGCCGGTGGGCCGGCGTGGTGCCGAGGTCCAGGGCGCGGGCCTCGCTCTCGTCGGGGGGCTCGTGCAGCAGGCGCAGGGCGGTGAAGGTGTCCGGCAGGTCCCTCGCCAGGTCGAGGGGAAGCCATTCCTCGGGCGGATGGACGCGGCCCAGGGCCTCGGCCACCAGGCGCTGGCGCACCCGGCCCGTGAGCGGGCCCAGCTTCCGGTAGAGGGGCAGGAAGCGGCGCACCCAGGGCGTCTCCTCCCCGCGGCCCATGAGCTCGAACTGGGGGGCGCGCATCTCCAGGCCCTGGCGGCCCATCGTGAGCGCGCCGAAGGCCAGCAGGCGGTCGCCCACCTTCAGCGTGCGGCCCAGGTAGGGCTGGTTGAACCAGACCAGGCGGAGGGTGCCGGTGCCATCCGCCAGCAGCGCCTCCGTGAGGGCCATGTGCTGGACCCGCGTGGTGCTCTGGCGCAGGTCCTGGAGGGTGCCGAGCACCGTGACGACCCCGCCTTCGGGCGATTCGAACCCCCGAAGCTCCAGGCTGCCCAGGGTCCGCAGGCTGCCGCGGTCCACGTAGCGGTAGGGCAGGCTCCAGAGCAGGTCGCGGAGGGTGTCGAGGCCCGCCTCTTGAAGGGCGGCCGCCCGCGCCGGGCCCAGGCCCCGGAGGACCGTCACCTGGGTGCTGAGCGGGAGGGGCGCGAGGGACATGCCCCTTCAGGCTATCCGAGGCGGCGGCCCCTCAGGCGCGAGTGCGCAGCCAGGCCGCCAGCTCCAGGTGCCCGTGGGCCTCGGCCAGATCGGCCGCCGTCTGGCCCGCATCCGTCCGCAGGGAGGCCTCGGCCCCGCGGAACAGCAGCAGCTCCGCCAGGGCCTTGGAACCCCGCTGCGCGGCGGCATGAAGGGCGGTGAAGCCCCCGGTCTGGGTGGCGTCCACCTCCAGGTGCAGGGGCAGCAGCAGGCGGGCCAGCGCCAGGGCCGTGGCTTCGTCGGGAGTGGCCAGGGCCGCGTGGAGGGGGCGCAGGCGGGCCGGCGTGGCCTCGGCCTCCAGGGGCGCATCGCGGTCCAGCAGCCAGGCGGCGGTGTCGGGATGGCCGAAGTAGCAGGCCAGGTGCAGGGGCGTGAAGCCGTCCGGCGCGGGTTCGGTCAGGTCGGCCCCCGCTTCCGCCAGCTCGACCAGCCGCGCCGTGCGGCCCAGGGCGGCGGCCTCGTGGAGGGTCAGGTCGGCCCCCGCCGCCAGGCGCTCGGCCTCGGCGGCGTCGTGGCGGTACAGGGCCGCCAGGATCGGCGTGGGGGCGTCCATCAGGGAGCTGCCGGCAGGGTCGGGACCATGGGTTCACCCCGGGAAGGGTCCCCAGCATAGCCCCGCCGCCGCCTCCGGGGGAGCCCCCGGATGGTGGACTCAGATCCCCCGATCGCCGCCGCAGCCGCAGCAGTCGAAGGCCGGGACCTGGACATGGTCCAGGGCCGCCGCCAGGTCGGCGATGAGGTCGTCCGCATCCTCCAGGCCCACGCTCACGCGGATCATGTTCTCGGTGATGCCGGCATGGCCCTTCTCCTCGGCGGTCATGTCGGAGTGGGTCATGCTGCTGGGGTGCTGGATGAGGCTCTCCACACCGCCCAGGCTCACGGCCAGCTTCATGTGGCGGATAGCGTTCAGCACGCGGAAGGCCTCCGCCTCGCCCCCCTTCACCTTGAAGGTGATGATGCTGCCGGTGCCCGTGCACTGCTTCTTCCAGAGCTCCAGCTGGCGCTCGCCCATCCCGGGCAGGCCGGGGTAGGCCAGGTCGTGGACGGCGGGATGCGTCTGGAGGAAGGCCACCATCTTCAGGGCGTTCTCCTGCTGCTTCTCCATCCGCACCTGCAGGGTGGCCAGGGAGCGGTGGATGAGCCAGGCGGTGTCCGGGTCCGCGATGGAGCCCAGGATGGTGCGGAAGACCTTCACCTGGCCCATGAGGGCCCTGGAGCCCATGGTGAAGCCCGCCACGAGGTCCGAGTGGCCGCCGAAGAACTTGGTGGCGGAGTAGATCACGAGGTCCGCGCCCAGCTGGAGGGGACTGCAGAAGATGGGGCCCATGAAGGTGTTGTCCACCATGACCAGGATCTTCCGGTCGGGAGTGGCATGGCGGTCCGCGACCGCGCGGGCCGCGCCGATGTCCGAGAGCACGATCGTCGGGTTGGCGGGGCTCTCCAGGTAGATGGCCTTCACGGTGGGATCGCCCGCCACGAGGGCCTCCAGCTCCGCCTCGGTGGCGCCCGCGGGGAAGGGCCGGGTCCTGATCCCGAAGAGGGGCAGCATGTGGCGGAAGAAGTACTCCGTGCCGCCGTAGACGGGATCGGCGAAGACCAGCGTGTCGCCAGGGCGCAGGAAGGCCAGGCAGGTGCTGCTGATGGCCCCCATGCCGGAGCCGAAGAGGGCGGCGTCCTCGGCCTGGTCCCAGCTCCGGGCCTTGTCCTCCAGGATCTCGCTGTTGGGGTTGTTCACCCGGGTGTAGATGAGTGCCGGGCTCTCGCCGGCCTTCATGGGGGAGAGGCCGTAGGCGATCTCGAAGGCCCGCTTGCCCTCCTCCGCGTTCTTGAAGAGGAAGGTCGAGGTGCGGAAGACCGGGGGCACCGCCGCGCCTTCGGAGCGCTGGGGGTCGTAGCCCCGGGAGAAGATCTCGGTCTGGGGCTTCACGGACGGCTGGGACACGGGAACCTCCTGGCGAGCCTGGCGGCGCCAGCCCGAAGGTAGGGCGGGGAAACATGGGAAACCATCGAATCCTGTTCGATGAAATCCCGAATTGAGGCACATTTGCCTAATTTTAGATAATTCTTGATTCATTTTTTTGAATATTATTCAGCAGGCCCTCGAAGTCACGAGGTGCGGAGACATCGGCCATGAAGGACCTGGACAGGATCGACGGCGCCCTGATCGACCTCCTGCAGAAGGACGCCCGCCTCTCCAACAAGGAGCTGGCGGCCCGGGTGGGCCTGGCCCCCTCCTCCTGCCTGGCCCGCATCCAGCGCCTGAAGACGGAGGGGATCCTGCGGGGCGCCCACGCCGAGGTGGATCCGGCGGCCCTGGGCATCGGCCTCCAGGCCCTCATCGCCGTTCAGCTCCGCCAGCACAGCCGGGCCCAGGTGAAGGCCTTCTGGAAGCACGTGCTGGCGCTGCCGGAGGTGGTGGCGGTCCACCACGTGGCCGGGGCGGCGGACTTCCAGGTGCACGTGGCCGTGCGGGACGCCCACCACCTGCGGGACCTGGCCCTGGATGCCTTCACCACCCGGCCGGAGGTGGCCCACATCCAGACCAGCCTCATCTTCGAGTGGGTGCGGAAGCCCGGACTGCCGAACTACCGGGGCTGATCCGCCCCCGGTTCCTGGATCTCGGTGCCCCAGCGGGTGACCGCCTCCACCACGCAGCGGAAGCCCCGCCCCTTGCAGGTGAGCTCGTACTCCACCCTCACCGGCGTGGTGGGCAGCACCCGCCGGACCAGCAGGCCCAGGGCCTCCAGTTCCTTCAGCCGCGCGGACAGCACCTTCTCGCCGATGCCCTCCACCCGGGAGGCCAGCTCATTGAACCGGAGGGGGCCCTCCTGGAGGATCCACAGGATCTGGCCGGTCCAGGGCTTCGCCAGCAGGTCGATGGCCGTGCGGAAACACTGGCAGCGGTCGGATTCGGAGGCGTCCATGGCAGGTCCGGGCCCAGGTGGGCCCCTTAAAACTATCCCAGAGAAAGTCGCTTGACAAGGGGAAGCCGGTCTCTCCATACTGCTATCGTCGGGAAATAGACTTCCCAAGGGAAAGTCAAAACACCCCCGGGGCCCCGACCCCCACCCGCCGCCGCGGACGAACCCCCGTCCGGCCGCCTCCGGCCTGTCCAGCCCTGTCCCCAAGGAGGTCCCCATGCGCGCCGCGCTCGCGCTGGCCCTCGGCCTGTCCCTCCAGGCCCAGGATGCCCCGTACCCCGAGATGGGCCCCCTGCCCACCCGCAACATGTTCACGCTGCTCCAGGCCCCCATGACCTACCAGCCCCAGGCGCCCCGGCCCATCGGGGCGGGCCGGTGGCAGGTCTCGATCACCCATGTCGAGGCCAACGTCTTCGAATTCTCCGATCTCATCAAGGACCATCCGCCCGCGTGGTTCGGGAACCGCCACCGCATGGACCGCGCCTCCCTGGAAGCCCTGGCGGCGGCGTACCCGACGGCCCCCTTCGTCTTCTACTTCGACGAGGAGATCGCCAGGACCACGCTGCAGGTGCGGCACGGCCTGACGGACACCACGGACGTCTGGATCGAGCTGCCGGTGGAGCGCCACGGCGGAGGCGGCCTCGACGCGCCCATCGAGGATTTCCACAAGGCCTTCGGTTTCGAACAGTGGGGGCGGACCGAGGTGGCCCGCAACCAGGCGGTAGTGGCCACCATCCGCTATGGCCGCCTGGACTTCGTGCGGGAGGGCCCCCAGCCCACGCGCCTCCAGGATCCCCTGATCGGCGTGATCCACCAGCTGCGCCAGGAGGGAGACACCGGCCTCAGCGCCACCCTCACCGTGAAGCCCCCGATGACGACCGCCTACGGCTCGTACCGCTCGGGCTGGGACGTGGAGGGCGGCCTCAGCGGCTGGTGGAACCTCTCCCCCGCCCAGGCTCTCTACGCCGGGGCCGCCTACACCCACCGCGGGCGCGGCAACGCGGCCTACAACCGGCTGGACTACACCTCGGACCTGGGCGCCCACCTCACCTGGGTGGGGCGGCGGAACCGGGCCGTGCAGCCCTTCCTCCAGCTCTACTTCCTGAGCGGCTTCAGCACGCCCCAGCCCTTCGCGAAGCTCCACGAGGGCAGCCTCCAGCACGACCTGGGCGTCCACGTGCACCTGGACCGCCGGGCCACCCTGACCTTCCGCTACATCAACAACATCACCCACCACGAGAACACGGACGACGCCTCCTTCGCCGTGAGCGTCACCTGGCGGATCTGATTACCCTAGACGCCGAACTGCCGCAGGTGATGGTCCAGGTGCTTGTACATGAGCCGCCCCCACTGGTCGCCGCTGAGGCGGCCGAAGAAGACATGGGGGACGCGGGCGGCCTGGGCGGGGCCCCGCTGAACGAAACGGTCGATGAGGTGGGCCAGTCGGCGCATTTCCGCCTCGAAATCCCGCGGATCGGACACCACGAAGAGGGGGCTCGTGGGGGCGTTTCGCCGGAAAGGCCGGTCGCCCAGGACGAGGGGCCGGATGAGGGGCGCGACCACGCGCCCCAGGAAGGCCTGCCGCACGGGCCGGTCTGTCGTGGCCGCCTCGAGCCCCTTGACGCAGTGGGCCACCATCTGGGCGGCGTCCATCCGCCCCCACAGCCGCGGACCCTCCG
>DASVZU010000170.1:0-5373 GCA_036391515.1 Holophagaceae bacterium | reverse complement strand
GGGCGAAGCTCTTCGGCCGGCCCGGCAGGTGCATGTGCCGGTGGATGTTCTCCACCACCACGATGGCGTCGTCCACCAGGATGCCGATGGAGAAGATCAGCGCGAAGAGGGTGACGCGGTTCAGCGTGTACCCGAAGAGATACGTGATCAGCAGGGTGAGGGCCAGCGTCACGGGGACCGCCACGCCCACCACCACGGCGCTCCGCCAGCCCATGGCCAGCAGGATGAGCGCGATGACGCTCAGCGTCGCGATGAGGAGGTGCTCGATCAGCTCGTTGGACTTGTCGCCGGCCGTCTCGCCGTAGTTGCGGGTGACGGTCACCTTCAGGTCGCGGGGGATGAGGTTGCCGCGCAGGGCGTCCACCTTGGCCAGCACGGTCTCGGCCAGGGCGGTGGCGTTGGTGCCCGCCCGCTTGGAGAGGGTGATGCTCACGGCAGGCTCGAAGCCGGGCTTCGCGCTGTCCGCGAACATCACCATGGGCGGCTCGGGATCGGTGCTGTCCAACACCTTGGCCACGTCGCCCAGGTAGATGGGCTTCATGTCGCGCACGCCCACCACCAGGCGGCGCAGCTCGGAGGCCTGGAGCACGAAGCCGGTGGCCTCGAGCTCGGTGCGCCGGCCGTGGTCCACCAAGGCGCCCGCGGGCAGCTGGGCCTCGGCGGCCTGGAGCGCCGGCTGGAGCTCGGCGATGGACATGTTCAGGGCGCGGAGGCGGTCCACATCCGGCTCGATGCGCACCTGGCGGGCGGCGCCGCCGATGACCTTCACCTGGGCGGTGCTGGGCACGTCCGACAGCTCCCGGGCCACCACGTCGCCCATTCGCCGGAGGCTGCCCGGCGTCTGGCCGTCCCCGTGGAGGGTGAGGACGAGGAAGGGCACGTCATCGATGGTCTGCAGCTTGATGATGGGCTGCATGGCCCCGGGGGGCAGGATCTGGGGATTGGCCCGCAGCTCCTGGTACACCTTCACGAGGCTGGGCTCCTGGGGCTCGTTCACCTTGAAGCGTACGGTGATGAGCGCCATGCCCGGCGTGCTCATGCTGTAGAGGTACTCGACGCCGGGGATGCCCCAGAGGCGGCGCTCCAGGGGCGTGGTGACCTGGCTCTCGATCTCCTTCGGGCTCGCGCCCGGGTAGGGCACGTAGAGGTCCACCATGGGGACGATGATCTGGGGCTCCTCCTCGCGGGGCGTGAGCACCACAGCGAGGACGCCCAGCATCAGCGACGCCAGGACGATGAGCGGCGTCAGCTTGCTGCGCAGGAAGGACTTGGCGAGGCGACCCGCCAAGCCGAGCTTGGGTTCACTTGCCATGGCTCACCTCGGCCTGGCGGATGTCGATGGGCTGGCCATCCTGGATGGGGCCCGGGTTGTCGATGACCTTCTCGCCGTCCTTCAGGCCGGCCCGCACGGGGACCAGGTCCCCCACGGCCTCGCCCAGGGACAGCCAGCGCAGCTCGGCCTGGCCGTCCTTGGCCACGAAGACTCCCGACAGCTCGCCGCGCTGGATCAGGGCGCTCCTGGGCACGGTGAGGTTCTCGGCATTCAGGCCGGGCACGAGGATGCGTGCGAAGGTGCCCTGGCGGAGCCCCTTCGGCTTGAGGACCCTGGCGCGCAGCGTCCCCTTGTGGCTCCACGGGTCGCCCCCGGGGGCCAGGGCGGTGATCTGGGCCTCGCCCTGCTGGTCCTCGGCGGTGAAGGCCACCTTCTGCCCCACCTTCAGGCCCTTGGCCTCCTTGGCGGAGACCGTGGCCACCAGCTCCTGCTCTCCATCGGCGTAGAGCTCGAGCAGGGGCATGCCGGGGCCCACGAAGTCGCCCTCGTTGACCTTGCGGGACTGGACCACGCCGGCGAAGGGCGCGCGGATCTGCGTGTAGGCGATGTTGGCCTTGAGGGCCGTGACGCCGGCCTGGGCCTGGGCCACCTGGGCCTCCACCTGCTGCAGCTCGGCGATGGTGCTGGCCTTCTGGGCCTGGAGCGCCACGATGCGGCGGTGCTGGGCCTCGATGGTGGCCAGCCCGGTCTCGGCGGCCTGCAGCTGGCCCTGGAGATCCTGGTCGTTGAGGGAGAGGAGGAGCGTGCCGGCGGCCACGCGCTGGCCCTCCTCCACGAGGACGCGCTTCACCTGGGCGGCCATGCGGGTGGACATCATGGCCGTGCGGGTGGACTGGAGGGTGGCGGCCACCCAGGCGCCCCCTTCGGGGGTGCTGGTGGAGGCCAGGGACACGGCCACGCGGGGGAGCGCCTTCGCCTCGGGACGGGTCTCCTTCTGGCCGCAGGCCAGGGTGCCCAGGAGCGCGCTGGTCACGGCCAGGGCGGAGAGGGTGGTCTTCATGGCTGGACTCCTTCGATGGGGGTGCCGGTGGCCAGGTCGAGGCTGGCGCGGCTCACGCGAAGTTCATAAAGGCTCTGGAGGATGAGGGTGCGGGCGCCCTGGACGGCGGCTTCGGCATCAAGCACCTCGATGAGCGGCGCCAGGCCCTCCTTGTGGCGGGCCTCCCTGAGACGGCGGGACTCCTCGGCGGCGGCCAGGGCGTCCTTGGCAGCGGCATAGCGGGCCTCGGCGGCCTTGACGCCCTCCTGGGCCACGCGGACCTCGTGCTCCGCCTGCTGGGTCTTGAAGGTCTCCATGTCCTTGGCGGCCTGGGCCTGGGCCCGGGCGGCCCGGGCCTTGGCCAGGTCGGGGGCGGAGAACACCTTCCACTTCACGCCCACGCCGGCCCAGGTCCAGTCCCCCTTCTGGGACCAGGAGTGGTGCAGCGTGCCGGCGCCCAGCTCCAGCCCCACCTCGGGGAGGTTGTTGCCCTTGGCGGCCTTGGCGCCCTCGCCCGCAGCCTTGGCCTGCAGCTCGGCGGCCACCAGGTCGGCGCGGCGGCCCTGGGCGGAAGCGGGAACCGCGGACACAGGTTCCAGCGGCGTGGCCAGCGTGCCGTCCACGGGACCCTGGCCCAGGAGCAGGCCCAGGCCCGAGCGGGCCGAGCGGATCTGCATGGTGACTTCCGCCTTCTGGGCATCCACCTGGGCGTGGAAGGCCTTGAGGCGCTGGAGCTCGGATTCGAGCATGAGGCCCTGGTTCACGCGGGCGCCCACGAAGTCCTCCATGCCCTTCACCCAGGCCTCGGTGTCGCCCACCCACTTGAGGGCCTGCTCCGCCACCTCGGCGCCGAAGTAGGCCTGGACCACCGCCAGGGCTGTCTCCTGCTTGCGGCGCTCCTGGCTTGCCACCTCGGCCTGGGCCATGTAGTCGCCGGCCTTCCGGGCCGCGGTGATGCGCCCGCCCGTGTAGAGGGGCTGCTGGAGGACGGCGGAGCCGCCGTAGGCCCCGATGGCATCCGGATGGTTCAGGACGAGGGGGTTGAAGTCCGCCATCCCGATGCGCGCCTGGTTGAGCTTGATGCCGAAGGCCATCATGGGCTCGTTGGTGCGCACGCCCTGGGCCTGCAGCGTGAGGGTGGGCAGGCGCAGGTCGCGGTAGCCCTCGGCCTCCGCCTTGCGGCTGTCCACCATGGCCTGCCCGGCCTTGAGGCCGGCCTGGTCCACCCAGGCCTTGCGGATGGCATCGGAGACGGTCAAGCTGCCCTGGCCCCACAGCCCGGTCCCTGCCGCCAGGAGCAAGGCCAGCCTTTGTATGACTTTATTGGTCATAAAGGAATACTCCTAAGCAAAAAAAAGCAAATGCCCATACCCTTAATTATTTAAGGGCCTTGTAGGTCATCTTGGCGCGGTCGCTCACGTGGCCGCAGACGAGGTCGCACAGGTCGGACACCAGGGGCATGACCGGCGTGAAGTACACGGCGTTGCCCTCCGGCTCGCGGTTCACGAGGCCCACGCGCACCAGGCAGGCCAGGTGCTTGGAGGCGTTGGCCTGGGAGAGACCCGAAGCATCCGCCACCGCCCCCTGGCTCAGGGGCCCCTTCGAGTCGAGCAGCGAACGGAGGATCTTCAGCCGGGAGGCATCGCCCAGGGCGCTGAAGAGCCCGCTCACTTCGTCGATCATCGGGTTGCTGAGCTGATGATTCATCTTCAACTCCATGCACAAATGGTTATCCGGTTTCATTCCTGGGTCAAGCCCAAAATTCCCCGCAAGGAAAACTCTATACCCATCGGGGCATCCAGCAACCGGACTTACCACCCTGCTGAAGTCTCCTGGGGGCATTTTGATCTTCGTCAACGCCAGGCGCCAGGTTCGGGACCGGCGACCTGGCCATCACCTGACATCCCGGGCGGCCTTGCTACGCTGGTCCGAGGAGGCCCCCCGTGGACGACTTGGACCAGCGCGCCGCGAAGATCCGCCTGCTCTGCACCGACATCGACGGCGTCCTCACCGACGGGGGCCTGCGCTACGGCGGCGGGGCCAGCCATACCAAGGTCTTCCACGTGCGCGACGGCGCCGCCATCAAGTGGCTCCAGCGGGCCGGCATCCCCGTGGCCTTCATCTCCGGACTGGCCTCCCCCGCCACGGACCACCGGGCCCAGGACCTGGGGATCGAGGACTGCTTCGCCGGCCACCTGGACAAGAAGCCCGTCCTCGACGAACTCTGCGCCAGGCATGGCCTGGCCTACGACCAGGTGGCCCACCTGGGCGACGACCTGGCCGACCTGCCCCTGCTCCGCCGCGTGGGCCTCGCCTGCTGCCCGGAGGATGCGGCGGAGGAAGTGAAGGCCGCCTGCCAGTGGACTGTGCCCGTGCCCGGGGGCCGGGGCGTGCTTCGCGCCGTGGCCGAGCGGATCCTCAAGGCCCAGGGCCGCTGGGACGAGACGGTTTCCAGATACGAGGTGTGACCATGCGACGCGTCCTGCCCTTCCTGCTCGCCGCCCTGCCCCTCTGCGCCCAGGATGCCGCCCTCGGCGTGCGGGCCCAGGCCGTGATCCCCATGGGCGACCTGCGGGACCTCACGGATGGCCAGGTGGGCGCCGGGGCCGGCGTGTTCGTGGAGATCCCCGTGGGGGACACCTTCAGGCTCCGTCCCACCGTGGGTGGCCAGTACTTCCCGAGGAAGACCAGTGCGAGCCTGGGCGGCGCGGAGGTCACCGTCTCCTCCGTGGACTTCATGCTCGACGCCCTCTGGTTCCCCGGCGAGACCGCAGACCAGGGTCCCTACCTGGTGGGCGGGGCCGGCGGCCAGATGTGGCGGGTGGCCCCCACGGGCGGCACGGCCATCTCCCACACCCGGCTGGGAGTGAGCGGCGGCATCGGCTACCAGTTCACCCCCCACCTCGGGGTGGAGGCGCGAGCCTTCTGGAGCCCCATCGAAACCAACCTCACCGCCACCGGCCTCAGCCTGGGCGGTGTGGTGCGGTTCTAGGAATCGGCTAGAACTTCAGCCCCCGCTTCGTGAGCAGCGGCTCCACCTTCGGATCGCGGCCCCGGAAGT
>DASVZU010000169.1:0-27566 GCA_036391515.1 Holophagaceae bacterium | reverse complement strand
GATCACCACGTCCATGTCCTTGGCCACCTTCTTCATCACGCCCTTGATCTCGTCCGTGATGTGGGGGATCACCTGCACGGTCTTGCCCAGGTAGTCGCCGCGGCGCTCCTTCTGGATGACCGTGTTGTAGATCTTGCCGGTAGTGATGGTGTGGTTGTGCGTGGTGGGCACGGAGGTGAAGCGCTCGTAGTGGCCCAGATCCAGGTCCGTCTCGGCCCCGTCGTCCGTGACGAACACCTCGCCGTGCTGGAAGGGCGACATCGTGCCTGGATCCACGTTGAGGTAGGGGTCCATCTTCATGAGCGTGACCTTCAGCCCCCGGGCCTCCAGCAGCGCCCCCAGACTGGCCGCGGCAATGCCCTTCCCCAGGGAGCTCAGCACACCACCGGTGACGAACACGTACTTGGTCATGGAAGCTCCTGGATGCGGGGATGGGGGACGGTCACATCTCCTCCGGGGCCTGGATGCCCATGAGGAAGAGGCCCTGGCGGAGGATGCGGGCAGTGGCGACGCAGAGGGCGAGGCGGGCTTCGCGCACGGCCGGAGCGTTCTCGGGGGCGAGGATGGGGCAGTTCGTGTAGAACCCGCTGAAGGACCGGGCGAGGCTCACCAGCTGGCGCGCGAGCGGCGTGGCCATGCAGCCGTCCGCCACCGCGTTCACAGAACCGGGGAACCCGGCCAGCTCGAAGAGGAGGGCCTGGGCTTCGGGGGCCTCCAGACCGGTCAGGTCGGCAGGGACAGGCTGAGCCGTAAAGGGAAGGAATGGACCATCCGGCGAACCGGGCTGGGCTTTCGCCGCCCAGTCACCGCCCGCCTTCCGCAGCACGCTCAGGATGCGGGCGTGGGCGTACTGCACGTAGGGGCCGGTGTCGCCGTCGAGCGCGATGACGCGGTCCCAGGTGAAGGTGATGGGCTTCACGCGGTCGTTCATGGCATCGAAGAACACCACCGCGCCCATGCCCAGCAGCTCGGCCACGGCCTCCTTGCCGGCCAGCTCGGGGTTCTTCTCCTCGATGATGGCGGCCACGCGCTCCCGGGCCTCGTCCAGCACGTCTTCCAGGAAGATGACGTTGCCTTTGCGGGTGCTCATCTTGCCTTCGGGCAGTTTCACCATGCCGAAGGGCGTGTGGAGCATGCGGCCCTTGAACCAGGGATCCAGCTTCTCCAGCACGGCGAAGACCTGCTGGAAGTGCAGCACCTGGTCCGTGCCCACCACGTAGAGGCAGCGGTCGAACCCGTAGGCCTCCTGGCGGTAGAGGGCCGCGGCCAGGTCGCGAGTGGCGTAGATGCTCGTGCCGTCAGCCTTCTGCACAAGGCAGGGCGTGGCGATGCCCACGTCCTCCAGGTCCACGATGCGCGCGCCCCGGTCGCCCTCCGTGAGCAGGCCGGCATCCTCCAGGCGCTTCAGCGTGGCGGCCAGGCGGTCCTCGTAGAAGGCCTCGCCCTGGGCCAGGGTGTCGAAGCTCACGCCGAGACGGTCGTAGATGCGCTGGAACTCGCGCAGGGAGATCTCCCGGAACCAGCTCCAGAGCCGCCGGGCCTCGGCGTCCCCGGCCTCCAGGCGCTGGAACCAGCCCCGTGCCTCGTCGCGCATGGCGGGATCCTGCTCCTCCTCGGCGTGGAAGCGCACGTAGAGCTGGAAAAGGCGGAAGAGGGGCGTGCGGCGCTTCTCCGGGGCGGGCTCGGCCCAGTCGAAGTCGCGCTCTAGATCCGGGTTCTCCGCCTGGGCCCAGCGGGTGTAGGCGGCCAGCAGCGTGCCGAACTGGGTGCCCCAGTCGCCCAGGTGGTTGAGGCGCACCACGTCGTAGCCCAGGTAGCGGTGGGTCTGGGCCAGGGCGTGGCCGATCATGGTGGAGCGCAGGTGGCCGATGGTGAAGAGCTTGGCGATGTTCGGCGAGCTGTACTCGACGATCACCTTCTTCCCGTTCGACGGGCGGGCGCCGTAAGGGCGGTCCTGCGCCTCCAGGATGGCGGAGAGCACGGCCTGGGCCCGGGCCTCGGGTCGCAGCTTGAGGTTCAGGTAGGGGCCCGCGGCCACCAGCTCGGCGCCCGGCACAGCCAGCTTCCCGGCCAATTCCTTCGAGAGCTGCACGGGATTCGTGCCCAGAGCCTTCGCGGCGCGGAAGCAGGGGAAGGCGAGGTCCCCCAGCTCGCCGGACTTGGGCCGCTCCAGGACGATGTCCACGCCGGGGAGCGCCTCCGTCAGCTGCCGTTCGAAGGTGGTTCGCAGGGCATCCATCTCTGTCCTCAGTCCGCGAGCTCAGCCAGGGCCTTCTCGTAGTCGTCCGTCTTCGGGGCCACGCCGTGCCAGCCGGCCTGGTTCTCCATGAAGCTCACGCCCTTGCCCTTCACGGTGCGGGCGCAAATGACGGCCGGCTGGCCCTTCACGGTCCGGGCCCAGGCGAAGGCGTCAAGGATCTGCGTGAAGTCGTGGCCGTCGATCTCCTTCACGGCCCAGCCGAAGGCCTTCCACTTCTCCACCACGGGGTGGATGTTCATGACCTTTTTCACCTCGCCGTCGATCTGCAGGCCGTTCAGGTCGTGGATGACGCAGAGGTTGTCCAGCTTGTGGTGGGGCGCGGCCATGGCCGCCTCCCAGATCACGCCCTCCTGGCTCTCGCCGTCGCCCACCACGCAGTAGACACGCTGGGGCTTCTGCTGCACCTTCAGGCCCAGGGCGATGCCCACGGCCTGGGGCAGTCCCTGGCCCAGGCTGCCGGTGGTGACCTCCACGCCGGGTGTGTAGTGGTTCTCGGCGTGGCCCTGCAGCCGCGTGGGGTACTGGCGGAAGGTGGGCAGCCAGTCCTTGGGGAAGAAGCCCTGGTCGGCCAGCAGCGCGTACTGGGCGGGGCAGGCGTGGCCCTTGGAGAGCACGAAGCGGTCCCGCTCGGGGTCCGTGGGGTCCTCGGGGAACACGGTCATCTCGTGGAAGTAGAGCACCACGCCGAGGTCGATCCAGCTGAGGCTGCCGCCCGGGTGGCCGCTCTGGGCCGAATACACCTGCAGCAGGATGTCCCTCCGCAAAGCCTTCGCCTTGGCCGCCAGTTCCTGCACGGTCTCCAGTCGCTGCTGTGGCATCGCCCCCATCCTTCCCCGGAGGCCCATCGCCTCCGACTAGGATCACCCAGGGCGGCCCCGGCGGGAAGGGGCCGAATGGCCCCCGGACCCCGCCTTTTCCCCTTGACCCACGGCCGTTTCGCGATAGGATGGTCATTCGCGCTTCCCCCGCCGTCCGGGGAAGCAGGAGACGCCCTCATGGCCAACCACAAGTCCGCTGCCAAGAAAGCCCGTCGCGATGCCGAGGCCCGCCTCCGCAACCGCAGCAACCGCTCGACCCTGAAGACCGCCGTGAAGAAGTTCCTGGCCGTCATCGCCGAGGGGAACAAGGCCGAGGCCGCGAAGCTCCTGCCCGAGACCCAGGGCCTGGTCGACAAGGCCTGCCGGAAGGGCGTCATGCACAAGAACGCCGCCGACCGCACCAAGTCCCGCCTCGCCGCCAAAGTGAATCACCTGGCGTAACGGCCACTCGAATCATCGCGAAGGACCCGGGGCGCCGGGTCCTTTTTTCGTCAAGAGCGGGAACACAGAGGACACGGAATTCCACGGAGGACACAGAGAAGCGCAGGAACCCGGACAGGCTCGATCAAGTCCGTATTTCTCTGTGTCCTCTGCGGTTCTCTGCGCCCTCTGTGTTCCGCTTTTCCGGAAAGGTCAGGTCCAGGTTCCGGGCACGCGGACCTCACCCGGGGGCACGCGGGCCCAGGCGAAGCGGGGGACGAGGTCGGCTGCGGCACAGGGCTCCGGCCGGTCCAGGCAGCCCAGGCTCCAGGCCAGCCAACCCAGCACCTCCGGTGCCGCCACGCCCCGTTCCGCCAGGGCGGCCAGGCCCAGGGCCCCGGCCCGCTTGCCCAGGCGGCTCCCGTCCGGAGCGACGACGAGGCCCAGGTGCGCGTAGGCGGGACGGGGCAGGCCCAGGGCCTCCTGGAGGCGGATCTGGGTGGCCGTGACGGCGCGCAGGTCCGCGCCGCGCACCACCTCGGTGACGCCCTGGGCGCCGTCGTCCACCACCACGGCCAGGTGGTAGGCGAAGCAGCCGTCCCGCCGGAAGAGGAGGGGATCGCCCGTGAGGGCCGCCGGGTCATCCCGTTGCGGACCCAGGAGCCGGTCCTCCCAGGCCACCCCCCCTTCGGGGAGGCGGATGCGGAGGGCCCGGTCGAAGCCCTCCCAGGCCCGGCTCCGGCAGCGTCCCGGGTAGGGGCGCAGGCTGTCCTCCCCGTGCGGCGCACTGGCCAGCTTCTGGAGGTCCTTCCGGCTGCAGGCGCAGGGGTAGAGCCGGCCCGCGGCGTGGAGCCTCTCCAGGGTCGCCCGGTAGGCGGGGCTCCGGTCCGACTGCCAGAGGACGGGGACGTCGCTCTCGAGCCCCAGGGCCGCCAGGTCCCGGAGCTGGGCCTCGCCCAGGTCCCGCCGACAGCGGGGGCCGTCCACATCCTCCATCCGCACGATCCAGCGCCCGCCCGCCGACCGGGCCGACAGCCAGGAGGCCAGCGCCGTGCGCAGGTTTCCCAGGTGGAGGACGCCCGTGGGCGAGGGGGCGAAGCGGCCGGCGAGGTTCACCTGATTAGCATAGGGGGATGTCGCCCCGCCGCTGGCCCCCGGTCTTCCGCGCCCTCCTGGCCCAGGGCCTGGGCTTCCTCGGGCTGCTGGCCTGCCTCCGCCTGGGCCTGCGCTTCCCGCCCCTGGTCTGGGTGCTGCTGCAGGCGACGCTGGCGGTGTTCCTCTCCCGGGGCCTGGGCCTGGAGGCGCGCTGGATCCTCCTGCAGGCGGCCCTGCCCTTCCTCGTCTGGGGCTTCTGGGGCCTGCCCGTTCCGGCCTGGGTCTACCTCGCCGGGTTCCTGGTGCTGGCCGTGGTCTTCGGAGGCGGCCTGCTCACCCGCGTGCCCCTCTACCTGGCCAGCCGCGATGCCTGCGCGAAGCTGGAGGCGCTGCTCCCCCAGGGGCCCGTGCGCTTCGCGGACCTGGGCTGCGGCCTGGGCGGCCCGATCGCCCACCTGGCCAGGGCCCGTCCGGACGGATTCTTCCTCGGCGTGGAGGCCTCGCCCTTCTCCTGGCTGGTGGCCTGGCTGCGGTGCCTGCCCCTGCGCAACGCGCGCATCCGCCTGGGCAGCCTGTGGCGCGTGGACCTGTCGGGGATCGACGTGGCCTACGCCTTCCTCTCGCCGGTGCCCATGCCGGCTCTATGGGCCAAGGTCCTGCGCGAGATGAAGCCCGGCAGCCGCCTCATCAGCCACAGCTTCGAGATCCCCGGCCAGGCGCCCGTCCGGGTGATCCCGGTGGAGGGCCGCGCGGGGGCCCGGCTGCTGGTCTGGGAGCTTTAGCGGGCCTCAGCCACCCAGCACATCCCGCAGGCCCGCCAGGAGGGCGTCCCGGCGTTCGCGCACGGGCTCCGACAGGGGCTCAGGCAGGTCCAGGGCCGCTTCCCGCAGGGCCAGGGCCAGCTCGGGGGCGGAGCAGCCGGCGGTGAGGGCCGTCAGCAGCGACGCGGCCCCCGCCCCGTCCCCGGCCTCGCGCAACGCGCGGACCAGGTCCAGGGCCTGGCCCAGGGCATCGTCCCAGGTGGCGGTCACGCCGGTCAGCGCTTGGGGGTGCCGCAGGGCCAGGTGTCCTGCCCCTTCTCCGGCATCCCCACGGTGACGGCGCGCTTGGCGGCGTCGCGGGCGGTGGTGGGGGCGCCGCTGAGGCGGCCCCGGGAGGCGTACTGGTCCATGAGCTGCTTCATCAGGTCTTCCCGACGATCCAGGAGGCGCTTCAGGGGGCGGCTGCCCACGCGGTCCAGCACGTAGGCCGTGAGGAGCGGCAGGGCGATGGTGCTGTCCACGTAGGCCACAACGGCATCCGGCAGCTGATCTGGATCGATCTTGCCCCAGGAGACGGCTTCCGCCGGCGTGGCGCCGCTGAGGCCGCCCGTGTCGGGCCGGGCGTCCGTGATCTGCAGGAAGTAGTCGTGGCCCCGCTCGTCGATGCCGAGTACCTCCTGGATCTGGGGCTCGGTCTGGAGGATGAAGTTCTTGGGGCTGCCGCCTCCGAGGATCCACACGGCGCTGGCGCCGCCCTTGAGCTTGGCGTCCAGGACGATGCTGGCGGTCTCGTTGACGTCCGCGTTCACGTCGAACTGGAGCCGGTTCCCCTCCAGGGCCACGGCGGCCACGTTCATGCCGATGCTGCTGTCGCCGGGGCTGGAGGTGTAGATGGGCACGCCGGCCTGGTAGGCGGCGGAGAGCAGGGACACGGTGCCGATGCCCAGGGCCTGCTCGCGCTCGTGGAGGGCCCTGCCCACCATCTGGTGGAACTCGGCCGTGCTCATGCTGCGCTGGAAGGCCGGGGCCTTGATCAGCTCCCGGTAGAAGGCGTCCGTATCCAGCAACACGGTGTAGTCGAAGAGGATGTCGTAGATGCGCACCACACCCTCGTCCCGGAGGACGGTGTCGGGCACGGTGGCGCTGCCGCGGTGGAGGCTCAGGTCCAGAGCGAAGTGGGTGTCGTGGTAAAGGTTGGCGCCGGTGCTGATGATCCAGTCCACCAGGCCGTTCTGGACCAGGGGGATGAGGCAGGAGCGGCCCAGGCCCGCCGGGGTGAGGGCCCCGGTGAGGGTCATGCCCACGGTCACCTCGGGGCGGAGGATCTTCTGGGCCAGGAGCCGGGCGCCGTCACCCAGCCGGCCCGCGTTGTAGGCCAGGAAGGCCTGGTCCACGAGATCGGCTGCCGTGACACCCTTCCCGATCCCCGCGGGGGCGATCCGGGCGCCGCTCAGGAAGCTGGACGGGGCTTCGCGGTCTTCGTGCATGGGATCCTCCTGAACCCTCCATGATGCCAGGGGGGGCGCCCCCCCTCCTCCCCGGATTTCCCTTCCGGCCCAAGATTCAGGTCAGGCCCCCCCTTGGCCGAAACCGTGCTCAGGAGATTCGTCCATGTTCTTCATCATCGGCCTGGTGGTGGTATTCGGCGCCGTCGTCGGCGGATACCTCATGGAGGGCGGCAAGATCCCGACCCTCCTGCATCCGCTGCCCGCGGAGGGCCTCATCATCTTCGGCGCGGCCGTGGGCTCCTTCCTGGCCGCCAATCCCATGGGGCTCATCAAGCGCGTGGCCGCGGACATTGCCAAGCCCCTGAAGGGCAGCCCGTACACCAAGCCCGTGTACATGGAAATGCTGATGATGCAGTACGAGGTGTTCGTGAACATCAAGAAGGGCGGCCTCCTGGCCCTGGAGCAGGATGTCAACGATCCCCACAATTCCGCCATCTTCAAGAAGTACCCCACATTCACCCACAACCACCACGCCCTGGACTTCTTCTGCGACTCCATGAAGCTGCTCATCAACGGCAGCGCCAAGATGGACGAGATCGACCTGGTGATGGATACGGACCTGGATGTCCATCACGCCGAGAATGCCGCGCCGGGCGCTTCCGTGAGCGTGATGGCCGACGCCTTCCCGGCCTTCGGCATCGTGGCCGCCGTTATGGGCGTGGTGATCACCATGGGGTTCCTGGACCAGCCGCCCAACGTCATCGGCGGCAAGGTGGGCGCCGCCCTCGTGGGCACCTTCCTCGGCATCCTGCTCTCCTACGGCGTGTTCCAGCCCCTGGCCAAGCACATCGATGCGGTGAACGGGGCCGAGGCCTTCTACTTCAACTGCCTGCGCTCCGGCCTCACGAGCTTCGGCAACGGCGCTGCACCCGTAACCGCGGTCGAGTTCGCCCGCCGCAACATCCCCTCCACCGAGCGCCCGGGGTCGGGCGAGTTGGAGGAGGTGGTGCGGCAGATCAAGCCGAGGTAAGGCTGTGATGACTTCCACCTCTACCCACCCGAGCGTGATGCTCAGCCTGACGGGCGCCCCGCTCGGAAGGCTGCACTGCAGCCTCCGCTCGCGGCCCGTCTAGGGTTCGCCGTGGCCGACCAGCAGCCGGAAGTCAAAATCCGGATCGTCAAGAAGAAGGGGGGCCACGGCGGCGCCCACGGCGGGGCCTGGAAGGTGGCCTACGCGGACTTCGTGACCGCCATGATGGCCTTCTTCCTCCTGATGTGGCTGCTCAACAGCGCCGACAAGAACACGAAGGCGGGCATCGCCGGCATGTTCCAGGATCCCAACTTCTTCAACACGGAGCGGGGGAAGGAGATCCTCTCCAACTACGGCAAGGGCATCCTGCCCGGCGGCCGGGGCATGGCCCCGGGACCCGACGGCGGCGGCACGCCGGACGTCGAGGCCGCCCAGGAGCGGGAGCGCAAGGCCCTCCAGTCCGCCGCCGACGCCATCGAGGGCGCCTTCCAGAACGACGCCCTGCTCCAGGCCTTCAAGGACCAGGTCAGCCTGGACTTCACGGACGAGGGCCTGCGCATCCAGATCCAGGACAAGGCCGCGCGGGTGCTCTTCGATTCCGGCAGCGCCAAACTCAAGCCCTACACCCTCTCCATCCTCCAGGAGATCGCGCGGGAGCTGGGCAAGCTGCCCAACAAGGTGGTCATCGGCGGCCACACGGACAGCCAGCAGTATCCGGGCCAGACCTACACCAACTGGGAGCTGAGCACCGAGCGGGCCAACGCCGCCCGGCGCGTCATGGAAAGCGCCGCCCAGGGCCTGCGGTCCGACCAGATCCGCCGCGTCACCGGCTACGCCGACACCATGCCCGTGGAGGGGCTGGAGCCGAAGGATCCCCAGAACCGGCGCATCTCCATCGTGGTACTGTCCTCGGCCAGCGAAGCCGCCGAGGAGAAGCGCCAGAAGGCCCAGGCCCCGGCCGAGGCCGCGCCCGGAAAGGCCTCCGCCCCGAAGCACTGAATGAAAAAGAAGCGCCCGGAGGTACGGGCGCTTCGTGAGGGTTGAGTTGGTGGGGAATCGTTGGTGGGGAAGTTGCAGCGGGAGTCCCCAAGGGGGGACCGGTGCGATTGGTGGGATTGAAAGTGGCGGGAAGCCCTTGCGGGCACCTCGGGACCAGTATGCACCCCGGCGTTGATCCAGGCCAGGATCAGCGTGCCGCCGGCAGGTCGAACTGGGCCGGATCCACCCCTCCGGGATGCCAGCGGGAGAAGGTGAGGGTGGCCTTGGATCCGTCGGGTTCCGTCAGCACGAGGGCCCGCAGGACCGGGCGGTCCCCGGCCGTCACCGGGGGCTCGAAGTCGGCCGTCCGGGCCAGCCTGCCCGAGGCCAGGTGGAATTCCGCGCGCAGGGGCGCCCCGTCGTTCCGGGCCACCCACAGACGCACGGTGCGGGCGCTGAGGGCGGGCCGCCTTGCCAGGAGATCCAGCCGCCAGCAGGGGCGCCCCTCGAAGGCTTCCTCCGCCAGTCCCTCCACCCGGTAGTCCTCCTGGAACCGCGTGCGGGCCACGTCGCCGCCCGCCGCGGGACCGAGGAGCCGCTGCTGGGGCGTCACCTTCAGAGGGCGCTTCGTTCCCGGGAGAAGCAGCCACATGTCATCGCCCTTCAGGAGCACGGACCGGCCCTTCTCCTTGTCGGAGAGCCCGTCCAGGCGGGCATCTCCGTCCTCCCGGGCCGCCACGCGCCATCGCTGGCTCGCCTTCTCCGTGGCCACGGTCAGCTCCACCGTGAAGGCCGGCCAGGGATGGCGCAAGCGGTCAACCCGGGCCAGGATCTCCTCCCCACGGACCCCCGGGGACTGGGCCCCCAGGGACGCGGCGCACAGGAGGAGGGCCGGAAGGCGCATCAGCGGCGGCCGTAGTCGTCCTGGAGCCGCTCGATGTCCCCCTCGTCGAAGGTGCCCAGGCTCACCTCCAGCACGCGCACCGGGTGGGCCGTCGCCGCCTCGCAGCGGAGGCGGTGCGTGCTGCCCACCGGCAGCCACACCTGCTCGCCCACGGCGGGGTGGAGCGTCTCCCCATCGCGATCCACCACCACGCCGGGATCCAGCGCCACCCACAGCTCCCCGCGGTGGCTGTGCCGCTGGAGGCTCAGCTTCTGGCCCGGGTTGCAGGTGAGGATCTTCACCGTGCAGGGCGTGTTCAGGACGAACTGGTCGAAGGAGCCCCAGGGCTTGTCCACGTGGAGGGTGTCAGGTCGCTGCATCGTCATCGCTCGCGGGAAAGGTTCGTTCACATCACCGCTCGGCTTCGCCTTGCGGGGGCTCCAGGACTACCCCCGGATCGCACGCCACGTCGGTGGCGTGCTCCCGCTCGCCTTGCAGGCTCGCGGACGGGGCCCCGTCCACCAGGGCTTGTCCACGTGGAGGGTGTCGGGTCGGTTCATGCGGTCCTCGGTCCTATCGGTGCCAAGTCTAGAGCAGGTCCTCGCGGCCCTCGGCTTTGAGGCGCTCGACGATCTGCTTGACGCTCTGGGCGCGGTCGCGGCGACAGATGAGGAGGGCGTCCGCCTCGTCCACTACGATGAGGTCCTCCACGCCGCTGGCGGCGATGAGACGGCGCCCGCCGAAGAAGGCGCTGTTGCGGGTATCCAGCAGCAGCGTGTCCCCCTGGCTGACGTTGCCTTCGGCATCGGCGTCCTGGAACTCGATGGCGGCGGGCCAGGAGCCCACGTCGGACCAGCGGAACCGCGCCGGCACGACGGCCACGGACGTCGCCTTCTCCATGAGGGCCACGTCGATGGCCACCTGGGGCAGCTGCCGGTAGGCGGCAGCGAGGGTGCGCGGATCGGCGCCCGCCTTGGACCAGGCGTCCAGCGGCGCCAACACCTCGGGGGCGTGGGCCTCCAGCCCCGCGCGGAGGTCGGCCAGGGTCCACACGAACATGCCGGCGTTCCAGTAGTGGCGGCCAGATTCGAGGTACCGAAGGGCCACCTCCACGGGGGGCTTCTCCCGGAAGGCCTTCACCTGGAGGACGGCGCCTTCGCCCTGGGATTCGATGTAGCCGTAGCCTGTCTCCGGATAAGTGGGCCGGATGCCGAAGGTGACCAGCTCCCGGGCGCCGGCGGCGTGGCGGGCGGCCGTGTCGAGGTCCTCCAGGAAGAGCTGCCGGTCTCCGATCCAGTGGTCCGCGGACAGCACGGCCATCACGCTCCCCGGGAACCGGCGCTCGATCTGCACCAGGGCCAGGGCCAGGCAGGGCGCGGTATTCCGACCCTCGGGCTCCACCAGCACGTTCTCGGGCGGAAGCTCCGGCAGCATCCGCCGCGTCTCCTCCGCCAGGTCCTCCGTGGTGACGATGAAGACCCGCTCCGGGGCCAGGTGGCCCTCCAGCCGACGCACGGTCTGGTGCAGGAGGGTCTCGGTCCCCACGATGGCCAGGAACTGCTTGGGCCGGGCGTTGCGGCTTCGGGGCCAGAAGCGGGTCCCCCGCCCCCCGGCCATAACGACCGCCACCATGGGAACCGGGTTCGACGTATCCGACATCACCCCTCCATCCTCACCGCCCAAGCGCGGGAGGTCTCGCGTATCGGCGCAGCCGATGCCGAGAAGACGACGGCCACCATGGGAACCGTATTCGGCGTGTCCGGCATCATCCCTCCATCCCCGCGGCCCAAGCGCGGGAGGTCTCGCGCATCGGCGCAGCCGATGCCGAAATGACGATGGCCACCAGGGCCTTTTTGGAATCCTCCGCCATCGCATCCTCCCCGTGCCGGGTCTTCCAGCAAACCACGCGGGTGACCCCCATCACAAGCGCGGCCGGAGACCCAGTCGTGATCCGCGCAGCGGCCCTACCAACTTATCCTTAACCGATCCGACAGTCCGTTAAGGACTTGAGCCGCTGAGGAGCCTCCCATTCCCATCCAGTTGGCCGCACCCGCCGCCACGGGCTATGACTACCGGACCCTGCTCAGGGAGTTGCCCCTCCTGGTCTGGAAGGGGGATGCCTCGGGTGGCTGCGAATACGTGAACCAGACCTGGCTGGATTTCACGGGGCTGCCGGTGGAGGCCATGCTGGGCCAGGGCTGGGTGGAGGCGGTCCACCCCGAGGACCGGGAGCGGCTGCAGAGCCTCTACGCCGAGGCCTTCCAGACCCGGCTGCCCATGGGCCTGGAATTCCGCATGCGCCACCACAGCGGCGAATACCGCTGGGTGCTCGGGAACGGCAAGCCCTTCTACGACCCGGAGGGCCGCTTCGCGGGATTCCTGGCCGCCTGCGACGACATCCACGCCATGCGCACGGCCGACCTCCGCATCCGCCGGCTCACCGATCTCTATGCGGCCCTCAGCCGCACCAACCACGCCATCATCCACGCCCAAGACCGGGATTCCCTCTTCCAGGAAGTCTGTCGCATCGCGGTGGCCTCCGGGCGGTTCCGGCTGGCCTGGATCGCGGTCCCGGATCCGGCCACGGGCGGGTTCCGCCCGGCAGCCCACGCCGGTCCGGCTTCGGAGTACCTGGCGGGCATGAAGGTCTGCACGTCCGTGGGGGAACCGGGCGGGATGGGGCTGGACGCCGTGGTGCTCCAGGAGGGCATCCCCCGGATCGAGCGGGACCTCGTCTCGACCGCCCCCTGCCCTTCCTGCCGGGAGAACGCCAGCCGCCATGACCTCAGGGCCCAGGCGGCCTTCCCCCTTCGGGTGGATGGACGCATCGAGGGCAGCTTCAGCGTCTTCTCGGAGGAGGCCGGGGCCTTCGACCGGGACATGATCGCCCTCCTGGAGGAGATGGCCGCGGACATCTCCTTCGCCCTGGACCACCTGGCCCGGGAGGAGCGCCGGCGCACCGCGGAGCGGGCCCTGGCCGTGGCCCTGCAGGAGCGACAGGCCATGCTGGAGGCCGCCAGCGTGGCCAAGGTGGTGCCCTGGTCCATGGACCCCGGGGGCAACCTGCACTGGGGCGATTCCGCCGGACCGGTGCTGGGCCTGACACCGGCGGCCCTGGCCGCGCACCCGGGCTGGCCCTGGCACCTGCTCCTGGAGGAGGACCAGCCGCGGCTCCGCCAGGCCCTGCGGGAGGCCACCACGGGACTGGTGGCCGGGGCAGACTGCCGCATGCGGCAGGGAGAGGGCCGGATCATCTGGACCCGCTGGACCCTGGCCCGGGACGGGGAGGGCTTCCGCGGCGCCCTGCAGGACATCACCGAGCAGCACACGGTGCAGGAGCAGCTGGTCCAGAGCCAGAAGCTGGAGTCCCTGGGCACCCTGGTGGGCGGGATCGCCCATGACTTCAACAACCTGCTCATGGCCATCCTGGGCTATTGCGAGATCTTCGAAGGCGACCCGGGCTTCACGCCCCGCCAGCGCAAGGGGCTGGAGGTGATCCATCGGGCTGCGCACCGGGGCCGCGACCTGGTGGACCGGCTCCTCGGCTTCAGCCGCCGGGTGGCGCCCCGGCGGGAGACCGGGAACCTGAACACCGTCCTCGCCGAATCCGCCGCACTCCTGATCCACGCCCTCTCCAACCGCATCCACCTGGACCTGAAGCTGGCGCCCGATCTCCCGGACGCCAGCTTCGATTCCGGCCAGCTGCACCAGGTCGTGATGAACCTCGCCATCAACGCCCGCGATGCGATCGAGGGGGAGGGCACCCTCATCCTGCGCAGCGGGGTGGCCTCGGTCCCGGCCGAGACGGCCCTGATCCACCGCCGCCTCCCGGGCGCCTATGTCTTCCTGGAAGTGGAGGACGACGGCTGCGGCATCCCCGCTGAGCGCCTGCGGCGCATCTTCGAGCCCTTCTACACAACGAAGGGCGCCAAGGGGACGGGCCTCGGCCTCTCCATGGTCCACGGCATCATCACCGAACACGGCGGGTTCGTGGAATGCGACAGCCACGTGGGGGTCGGCACGCGGATCCGCGTGCTGCTGCCCCTCGGCCAGACGGGCCCCGTGCCCTGCGACCCGGAAGACGGCGGCCCCGCCATGCGGGTCCTCCTGCTCTGCGGCGAACCGGTCCGTGGGCGGCTCGCGACCGGGCTCGCCCAGATGGGCCACCCGGTGGCGGCCCAGGTCTCGGCCGCGGGAGCTGTCGCGTCCGGCCGGATGGACTGGGACCTGCTCGTGATGGATCCCGCCGCCCTGGACCTGGAGCCTGCCACCCTGCTCGACCGCCTCGGCCGGCAGGGCTGGACCGGCCCCTACCTCCTGGTGGGCCCC
This sequence comes from Holophagaceae bacterium, assembly GCA_036391515.1. GTDB lineage: Bacteria > Acidobacteriota > Holophagae > Holophagales > Holophagaceae > Geothrix. Next base: position 13,544 of record DASVZU010000169.1, on the reverse strand, counting down.
GACCGTCCGGGCGCCCTGCCCCGCCCCGCCGCCGGCGCCCTCCCCCGGAACTGCTCCCTCATGGAACTCATCGAGGCCCTGCACCTCGCACGATCGTAGGGGCCCCATGCCCAGCATCCTCCTCATCGAAGACGATCACGACACCGCCGAGACCCTCCAGGCCATGCTGGAGGTCGAGGGACACGAGGTCTTCCGCGCCGAGAACGGGCGCCGGGCCCTGGACCTGCTCCGGCGCGGCGTGAAGGTGGATCTGGTGCTCACAGATATCGTGATGCCGGACATGGAGGGCATCTCCACCATCCAGCACCTCAGCGAATGGCGGCCGGACCTGCCCGTGGTGGCCATGACGGCGCGGCGGGATACGCCCTACCTCAGGGCCGCCAGGGCCATGGGGGCCCGGGAGACCCTCTACAAGCCCTTCGGCCGCCAGCTCCTCCGGGACATCCTCCAGCGGGTCCTCGGCGACGCCCTTGTGCGCCCGGATCCGTCCCGGTAGCGCCCCTACCGCGCCAGGACGGACACCAAGGCCCCCAGATCCTTCGGCGGGACCGGATGGGGATCCAGGATCCGGGCCATGGGCTGGACCGCCAGGACGCCACCCACCTCCCCCAGGTAGAAGGCCCGCTCCCCCGCGGCCAGCCGCTTCACGGCCTCGGAGCCCCAGCGGCTGCCCCAGATGCGGTCCAGGGCCGAGGGGCTTCCGCCGCGCTGGACGTGGCCCAGCACCACCACCCGAAGGTCCAGCCCGTAGTCCCGCTTGAGGCGCTCGCCCACGCCCACGGCGTTGCCCACGCCATCCCCCTCGGCCACCACCACGATGGAGCTCCGCTTGCCGCGGATCCAGTTGGCGTGGAGCTGGGAGACCAGCGATTCGTAGGTGTCGTTGGGGGATTCGGGGTAGAGCACGGCCTCGGCCCCGCAGGCGATGGCGGTGTGCACGGCCAGCATGCCGGAGCTGCGGCCCATGACCTCCACCAGGAAGAGCCGCCCGTGGCTGGAGGCGGTGTCGCGGATGCGGTCGATGGCCTCCACCGCCGTGTTCAGGGCCGTGTCGAAGCCCAGGGTCCGGTCCGTCCCCGGCAGGTCGTTGTCGATGGTGCCCGGGATCCCGGCGCAGGCGATGCCGTGCTCCCGATGGAGGGCTTCCGCGGCCCGGAAGCTGCCGTCGCCGCCGATGATCACCAGGGCCTCGATGCCCACCTTCCGCAGCTTCGCGGCCGCTTCCGCCCGCCGCTCGGGGTGGTGGAACTCGGGGCATCGGGCGGTCCGCAGGATGGTCCCGCCCCGCTGCAGGATGTTGGCGCAGGAACGGGTGGCCAGGGGGGCCCAGTCCGATTCCAGCAATCCCTGGTAGCCCCGGTAGATGCCATAGACCTCATGGCCCAGCGCATCCGCCTGCCGCACCACGGCCCGGATGGCGGCATTCATGCCGGGAGCGTCCCCCCCAGAGGTGAGGACGCCCAGCCTCACGGCGCAGCCTTGGCGTGGGGCGCCTTGCGGGGCGCCTTCCTCAGGCTGTGGCCCTTCTTGCGGACGGCCTTGTGCTTGACCCGCCGGCCCCGACGGGTGTCCTTCACGTGGGTCTCCGGGGGCGGCAGGGGCGGAGGCTCCACCACACCCTTGGGCAGGGGCGGAAGATCCCCGTCCGGGATGCCGAGGGCCGCCGACCGCTGGGCCCGGGCCTTGAGCACGGGATCCTCCTGACCCCGGGCCGTGGCGACCAGCCCGAGAGCCAGGGCACTGATAACGAACGCGCGGCGTGGCATGGTCCCCTCCCCGGGGAAGTATCGCTCAATCCCCGGTCTTGGGCCCGCGGTCCTTCATGGCCTTGGCGAAGAATTCGGCCACGATCCGGTCTGCGTCCGCCTTGGTGACATCGGGCATCTGCGGCTCCCGCTGCAGGATATCCCGGCCCGAGGGGGCCATCTTGGGCAGGTGGTCCTCGGAAGGCTGCAGGCGCCCCAGGACGTACTGGGCCACCTCGATGAGGCTGCGCCCCACCCGCTCCAGCTTCTGCCGCACCACATCCTGGTACTGGTAGAGGTCGAAGGCCCCCTGGATGTTGTAGGCCCCGTTGTCGGCGTGGAAGCCGATCTGCTCCAGCCGGTCGGTGAGCTTCTGGAGGTCGTCGGACGGGGGCATCAGGCCCCGGAGGATCTCCTGGCATTCCTTCGCCAGGGCCTGGATCTCCTCGAAGCTGTGCTGGACCACCTCGATCTGGTCGAGGACGCGCTCCGCCCCCCCCTCCTGCTCCCGGGCGATCTGCATGAGCTGGTCGGGAATGGCCTGGTTGTCCTGGGGCTTGTCCGGCATGGGAGCTCCGTAAGTCCCCTATCGACCGGGGGGCCGCAATCTTTGAATTCGTGGCACCCTCCCCCCCGCGATAAACTTTCTAATTCGGGGATCAATCGAGTCCCGTTTTCACCAAGTCCGGAGTTTCCATGACCATGCAGTCCAGCCCCAATCCGGCTCCCGTGGACGGGACCGCCCTGGCGGCCTGCCTCCAGCCCTTCCCGGCCTCGGAGAAGTTCCACGTGGCCGGCACCCTCCCCGGGGTGAAGGTCCCCTTCCGGCGCGTGAAGCTCCAGCCCACCCGCGATTTCAACGGCCAGCTCACCGAGAACGAGCCCGTGGTGCTCTACGACACCTCGGGACCCTACACCGATCCCGCCGCCACCATCGATGTGGCCCGGGGCCTTCCCGCCCTCCGCCAGGACTGGATCATGGGCCGGGGCGACGTGGAGGCGCTGCCCGGCGCCACCAGCCTCTACCGCAAGCTGAGGGAGCGGGACAAAGAACTGGACGCCATCCGCTTCCACGCCGACCGCAAGCCCCTGCGTGCCAAGGCCGGCCGCAACGTCAGCCAGATGCACTACGCGAAGCAGGGCATCGTCACCCCCGAGATGGAGTTCATCGCCATCCGCGAGAACCTGGGCCGGGAGGCCGCCGGCCTCAAGAGCCGCATCACCCCCGAGTTCGTGCGCGACGAGGTGGCCCGGGGCCGCGCCATCATCCCCGCCAACATCAACCACCCGGAGACCGAGCCGATGATTATCGGCCGGAACTTCCTGGTGAAGATCAACGCCAACATCGGCAACTCCGCCGTGGCCTCCAGCATCGAGGAGGAGGTGGAGAAGATGGCCTGGTCCATCCGCTGGGGCGCCGACACGGTGATGGACCTCAGCACCGGGAAGAACATCCACGAGACCCGGGAGTGGATCCTCCGCAACAGCCCCGTGCCCATCGGCACCGTGCCCATCTACCAGGCCCTGGAGAAGGTGAACGGCAAGGCCGAGGACCTCACCTGGGAGATCTTCCGCGACACCCTCATCGAGCAGGCCGAGCAGGGCGTGGACTACTTCACCATCCACGCCGGGGTGCTGCTGCGCTACGTCCCGCTCACCGCGAAGCGCGTCACCGGCATCGTGAGCCGCGGTGGCAGCATCATGGCCAAGTGGTGCCTGGCCCACCACCGGGAGAACTTCCTCTACACGCACTTCGAGGAGATCTGCGAGATCATGAAGGCCTACGACGTGGCCTTCTCCCTGGGCGACGGCTTGCGTCCCGGCAGCACCGCGGACGCCAACGACGAGGCCCAGTTCGGTGAGCTGGAGACCCTGGGCGAGCTCACCAAGATCGCCTGGAAGCACGATGTGCAGGTGATGATCGAGGGCCCCGGCCACGTGCCCATGCACCTCATCCAGGAGAACATGACGAAGCAGCTCGCCGTGTGCGACGAGGCCCCCTTCTACACCCTGGGCCCCCTCACCACCGACGTCGCGCCGGGCTACGACCACATCACCTCGGCCATCGGCGCCGCCATGATCGGCTGGTTCGGCTGCGCCATGCTCTGCTACGTCACGCCCAAGGAGCATCTGGGGCTGCCTAACAAGAAGGATGTGAAGGACGGCGTCATCGCCTACAAGATCGCCGCCCACGCCGCCGATCTCGCCAAGGGCCATCCCGGCGCCCGGATCTGGGACGACGCCATGAGCAAGGCCCGCTTCGAGTTCCGCTGGGAGGACCAGTTCAACCTGGCCCTCGACCCCGACACCGCCCGCGAGTTCCACGACGAGACCCTGCCCGCCGAGGGCGCCAAGTCCGCCCACTTCTGCTCCATGTGCGGCCCCCACTTCTGCTCCATGAAGATCACAGAGGATGTCCGCCAGTACGCCGAGGATCACGGCTACGGCGAGAAGGAGGCCCTCGAGAAGGGCATGGCCGAGATGGCGGAGACGTTCGCGAAGAAGGGCTCGGAGGTCTACCAGCAGGCCTGATCCCCGGGGCCGGGGCCTTGCCGCCGGCCCCGCGAGTCCCATCCTGACCGTTGATGAGTCCCATCGCCCCCGCCGGCCTCTCCGGCCCCGCACCGTCCTCCGCCCCCGGCGGCCAGCCGGGTGCAGCCCAGGCCCGGGAGATCGCGGACCTGAAGGCCCGGGACCAGCGGGTACGGGCCCACGAGGCGGCCCACCTCACGGCCGCCGGCGGGCTTGCGCGAGGTGGCGCGTCCTACACTTACGAACGCGGGCCGGATGGGAACGCCTACGCCGTGGGGGGCGAGGTCAGCATCGACACCAGCCCCGTCCCCGGGAACCCCGCCGCCACCCTCGCCAAGGCCCAGCGGATCCAGGCTGCGGCCCTGGCCCCGGCGGACCCCTCCTCCCAGGACCGGAGCGTCGCCGCCGCGGCAGCCGCCATGGCCACCCAGGCCCAGCGGGACCTCCAGCGGGTCCAGTCCGGGAAGGCCTCCGGCCGGAGTCTGGACGTGGTGGCCTGATTTTCCCCAGGGGGACCCGCTTGGGGCTAGCATGGGTGCCCCGGGGACCGGCATGGGGCCGGCCCCGCCCTGGAGGCAGTCATGGCAGCCAAGCGCATCCTCATGCTCGTCGGCGACTTCGGCGAGGACTACGAGATCATGGTCCCCTTCCAGACCCTGCTGGCCGTGGGCCACACCGTCCACGCGGCCTGCCCGGACAAGAAGGCCGGTGAGAGCGTGGCCACGGCCATCCACGACTTCGAGGGCCACCAGACCTACTCCGAGAAGCCCGGCCACCGCTTCGCCCTGAACGCCACCTTCGCCGACCTGAAGCCCGAGCAGTACGACGCCCTCGTCATCCCCGGCGGCCGGGCCCCCGAGTACCTGCGCCTGAACCCGAAGGTGCTGGAGATCGTCCGCCACTTCTTCACCGCGAAGAAGCCCGTGGCCGCCATCTGCCACGGAGCCCAGCTCCTGGCCGCCGCCGGCGTCCTGGAGGGCCGCACCTGCTCCGCCTACCCCGCCTGCCGGGCCGAGGTGGAAGTGGCCAAGGGCAAGTACGCCGACATCGCCATCGACGGCGCCGTCACCGACGGCAACCTCGTCACCGCCCCCGCCTGGCCCGCCCACCCCGCCTGGATGGCCCAGTTCCTCCAGGTCCTCGGGACGAAGATCAACCTCTGAAGGGCCGGCTGCCACTCGGGGGTTCAAATCCGCCATGCCTCAGCCAACACAAGCAAGGGGTCCCGAAGGACCCCTTGCTTGTGTTGGCTCCGGAGGAGGGATTTGAACCCCCGACCTAGTGATTAACAGTCACCCGCTCTGACCCCTGAGCTACTCCGGAAGGGCGAAGGTCCATTCTACCGGAGGCGGTCGCGAATTCAAGCGGGTGGCGGCCTGATCAGGCGCGCTGCAGCTCCATGAGGATCTGCCGGGCGGCGGCCTTGAGGGTCTCGATGACGCCGGTGCCCTGGCTGGCCACGGCCTCGATCATGGGCTCGGCCCGGAAGCGGAGGAGGCGCTCCATCTCCGCCACGGGGGCGGCGGAGGGCATGTCCCGCTTGTTCAGCTGCAGGACGTACGGGATGGACCGGATGTCGAACCCGTTCTCCTTGAGGTTGGTGGCCAGGTTGGCGATGGACTCGATGTTGGCCTCCATCCTCGCCTTCTGGCTGTCGGCCACGAAGATGATGCCGTCGCAGCCGCGCAGGATGAGCTTCCGGCTGGCGTCATAGAAGACCTGGCCGGGCACTGTGTAGAGGTGGAAGCGGACCTTGAAGCCCTTCACCGTGCCCATATCCAGGGGCAGGAAGTCGAAGAAGAGGGTGCGGTCGGTCTCGGTGGCGAGGCTGACCAGCTTGCCCTTCTTCTCGGGGTTGGCCTGCTCGTAGATCCACTGGATGTTCGTGGTCTTCCCGCAGAGGCCGGGCCCGTAGTACACGATCTTGCAGTTGATCTCGCGGGACGCGTAGTTGATGAAGGTCATGGCCGGATCCCGGGCTCAGTCGCCGAAGAGCCGGTCGATGTCTTCGTCGGTGATCTCGGAGAAGGGGCTCTCGAAGCGGTTGCCGGTGTCCGATTCCTTCTGGGCCCGCTGTTCCACCTGGTCGAAGATCTCCTGCAGCTCCTTGCTGGCCTTCTTCACCCGCAGCCGCACCAGGGCGAGGCTGGAGTTCTGGTCGAAGATGACCACCAGGATGCCGCGCTTGCCCACGATGGAGATATGGAGGTTGTCCTTCTCCCCCTCGTGGAAGAGCAGGCTGAATTCCTTCTCGCCGATGAGCTTGGCGAGGCCATCCGTGGCCGCCACATTGCCCGCGGTGAGGGAGGCGAGGCTGGTGGCGTCGATGCTCTTCACGTCCCCGGCCGCGGCGATCTGCTGGCCGTTCTTGTCCACCAGGAACACCACCTTGGCGGAGGCGTCCTTCTGCAGTCGGCCGATGATCTCCTGGAGGAGCTTGTACTCCTCCTCGAACATGACGAGATCGAGCTTGGCCACGACAACCTCCGGGGGACTGCTGCCTGGAGGATACCGCAGTTGAAGGTCAGTAGGCGCCGGAGCCGGCCCCGCCCCGGGCCACCGCGACGGAGGCCGAGAGGCCCAGCCGGGTGGCGCCGGCGAGCACCATGCCCAGGGCCGCCTCGTAGGTGCGGATGCCGCCCGAGGCCTTGACGCCCAGGGCGGTCCCCACAGTCCGGCGCATGAGGGCCACGTCCGCCTCCGTCGCGCCGCCGGTGGAGAAGCCCGTGGAGGTCTTCACGAAGTCCAGCCCTGCCTCCAGGGCCAGCTCGCAGGCCCGGACCTTCTCGTCGTCCGTGAGCAGGCAGGTCTCCAGGATCACCTTGAGGGTGGCGGGGGCGGGGACGGCGGCCCGGAGCGCGCGGAGGTCCTCCGTGACCCAGTCCCACTGCCCGGACTTGACCGGGCCGAGGGCCAGGACCATGTCCACCTCCTGGGCCCCTTCCCGGAGGGCCGTCTCGGCCTCGAAGGCCTTGGCCTTGGTGGCGGCGGCCCCCAGGGGAAACCCCACCACGGTGCAGGTCCGCACGGCACTGCCCGCCAGGAGGCCGGCGGCCAGGGGCACCCATATCGGGTTCACGCAGACGGAGGCGAAGCCGTGCTCCCGGGCCTCGGCACAGAGGGTCTCGACCTGGGCGCCCGTAGCCTCGGCCTTGAGGAGGGTGTGATCGATGAGGGGCGCCAGATCCCAGGGGCCGGTCGCGCGGCATTCCGCGATCGGCCGGTGGTGCACGCCCCGGGCGTCCCGCAGGAGGCACCAGCCCTCGTCGCACCCCAGCAGCTGGGGACGGTCCCCCTGGGGAGGCCCCTGGAGACGGGCGCGGGCTTCGGCGGTGAGGTCGAGCAGCAGATCCTTCATGGGATCCATCATGGCCCCACAGGCCTTCCGCGGAAAGGCGGGTACAAGAAAAGCGGGCCGAAGCCCGCTTTTCCGATCACCCGATGAAGGGGTGGTTGGTTACTTCTTCTCGGCCTTGGGAGCCTCTTCCTTCTTCTCGGCCTTCTTGGCGTGGTGCTTCTTGGCCTTCTTCTCAGCCTTGGGGGCCTCGGCCTTCTTCTCCTCGGCGGTCATGGCCTTCTTCTCGGCCTTCTTGGCCTCCTTCTTCTCGGCCTTCTTCTCGCCCTTCTTGGCTTCCTTCTTCTCGGCCTTCTTCTCCTCGCCGTTCATGGCCTTCTTCTCGGCCTTGGGGGCCTCTTCCTTCTTCTCGGCCTTCTTGGCGTGGTGCTTCTTGGCCTTCTTCTCGGCCTTGGGGGCGGCCTTCTCTTCGGCCTTCTTCTCCTCGCCGGTCAGGGCCTTCTTCTCGGCCTTCTTGGCGTCCTTCTTCTCGACCTTCTCGACCTTTTCAGCCTTCTTGGGCTCAGGCTTCTTGGTCTCGCCGGCGAAAGCGGGGCTGATCAGCGCGGCAGCGATGAGCAGCAGGGCAAGCTTCTTCATGACGTTCTCCCTGGGGGTATCCGGCACGGCCGGAATCTGGGTCTCATTTAGCAGGATTCAAGCCAATATGAAACTATTGATAATGAATGGCTTGAAATCACGCGTGGCCCCAAAAACAGGTTGCATCCTGCAACCTGTGGCAGGCTGCGACCTCCCGTCCTACTCTCCACCTTCGTGGAATCCGTAGCGCTTGAGCTTCCGGTAGAGGGTGGTGCGGTCCACGCCCAGGACCTCGGCGATGCGCTGCTTCTCCCGGTGGCGTCCCACCAGGATCTGGATGTATCGGCGCTCGAGTTCATCCAGGGTGGGCCAATCCTCGATGAGGGCCGGCACCTCGTCGCCTCCGCCAGGCTCCCGGAGGGTCCGCTTGAGCACGTCCGCCTGGATCTTCGCGGGGAGGTCGTCCACCGTGATCTCCCGGCCCCGGCTGAGCTGCGTGAGGTTCTCCACGGCGTTGGCCAGCTCCCGCACATTCCCGGGCCAGGAATAGGCCTCCAGCACCCGGCGAGCCTCGGGATGCAGGTGGTAGGCCTGCTGGTCCTTCTGGGCGAACTCGGACAGGAAGTGGTCCAGGAGCGGGGAGATGTCCTCCCGGCGTTCCCGCAGGGGCGGCACGGCCAGCTCCACCACACTCAGCCGGTAGTAGAGGTCCTCCCGGAAGGCCCCCGCCTTGACCATCTGCTGGAGGTCCCGGTTGGTGGCGGCGATGACGCGGGAATCCACCTTGATGGTGCGGGTCCCGCCCACCCGGCGGATCTCCTGTTCCTGAAGCACCCGCAGCAGGCGCACCTGGAAGTTGGGGCTGGTCTCCCCGATCTCGTCCAGGAAGATGGTGCCGCCGGAGGCCTCCTCGAAGAGGCCCGGCTTCTCGCCCACGGCGCCCGTGAAGGAGCCCTTCACGTGGCCGAACAGCTCGGATTCCAGGAGGGTCTCCGTCAGGGCCCCGCAGTTGACGGCCACGAAGGGGCGGTCCCGGCGGTCGCTGGAGAGGTGGATGCTGCGGGCGACCAGCTCCTTGCCTGTGCCGCTCTCCCCCGTGATGAGCACGGTCGCCCGGCTGGCCTGGAGGCTGGCGATGGTCTTGTAGACCGCCATCATCTTCGGGCTGGAGCCGATCATCAGGCTGCGCTTGCCCTTGGGGGATGCGGCCTTCTCGGTGGCCTGGCCGCTGGACTGGCGCCGGGCCAGGGCGCGGGTCACGAGGGCCTTCAGCTCCTCGTTGTTCCAGGGCTTGCTGAGGAAGTCGAAGGCCCCTTCCCGCACGGCCTCGATGGCCGTCTCCAGCGTCCCGAAGCCCGAGAGGAGGATCGTGTCCACACCGAGGGGCTTGGCCTCCCGGAGGAGGTCCAGGCCGTCCTTCTTGGCCTCCAGGTTGATGTCCGACAGCAGCAGGTCGAAGGGCTCCTTGTGCAGCAGCTCGATGGCCCGGTCCGGCTGGGTGGCCTTGACCACCTCCAGGCCCAGGGTCTCCAGGAGCTCCTCCAGGAACTCGCAGGTCTCCTTGCTGTCGTCCACCACCAGCACTCGGGCCATGGCGCCTCCCGGGATGAAGGTATCCCAAACCGGGCTTCCGGCCGAAGGGCGGCGGGCGTATGCTTCGAAACACCCATCCCGGAGAATTCCCATGCGAATCCTTGCCCATCTTGCCGTTTCGGCACTTCTCGCCTCATCCTTCCTCCTCGGCGGCGATCTCACCATCACCTCCCACGTCAGCGGGAAGGGGCGCTTCGCCAAGGAGGGCAGCCAGGTCCAGTACGTGGACGCCACTCGGATGCGGATGAACCACGAGGGCACCGGGACCGACACCCTGGTGGACTACGGGCACGAGGTCTTCTACACCATCGACCACACCAAGAAGGTGGTCACCAAGGTCACCTTCAAGGACATGCAGGAGGCCATGCAGGCCATGGAGGACCAGATGGCCAACATGCCCGAGATGGTCACCCGCATGATGTTCGGCGACACCACCGACGTGAAGGTGGAACAGCTCGGGGCCGACACCGTCCTGGGCCGGCCCTGCAGGAAGGTCCGCGTCAGCATCGGCAAGATGGTCGAGGAGCTGAGCCTGGATCCCTCGCTCCAGTTCCCCATCCGGGACTACGCCAAGGCCATGAGCATGATGAACCGCATGCCCGGAGGGATGGGGGCCATGTTCAAGCGCCTCTACCAGGCCATCGGCCAGCTCAAGGGCGTGCCCCTGCGCACCCACGTCACCGGCCTCATGGGCATGGACATGACCACCGAGGCCACGGCCGTCTCCACGGCCCCCATCCCCGGCAGCGTCTGGGCGCTGCCCGCCGGCTACAAGGAGGTGGATGGCGGGAAGGAGATGAAGGAGAGCATGAAGGGCCGTCACTAGGTAGACTGGAAGGGGCCCTTCGCGGGCCCCTTCCGTTCGGACGCCCCATGAGCCCCCAGCCCACCCCGCCCTCCTTCGACGACGGCCTCGACCGGCTGGAGGCCCTGGTGCAGCAGCTGGAATCCGGCAACCTGAGCCTCGAGGACGCCCTGGCCCGTTTCGAGGAGGGAGTCCAGCTCAGCCAGGCCCTGCAGCAGCAGCTGGCCGAGGCCCAGCGCAAGGTGGAGATCCTCAAGGCGGGCCTGGGCGGCGAGTACCGGGCCGAGCCCCTGGAGTCCGGCAAGGGGGCCCCGTGAGCGGCGAGGCCGCCACCCGGGTCCAGGCGGACCTGGCGCGGCTGCTCCCCCTCCTGGACGCCCGGCTCACCACCTCGTTTCAGGGTGGGGAGGCCGCCCGGCTGGCTGAGGCCATGCGCTACAGCCTGGAGGCCGGCGGCAAGCGGGTGCGTCCCGTGCTCTGCCTCCTGGCCGCCGAAGCCGTGGGCGGCCGCGGGGAGGATGCCATGCCTGGGGCCCTGGCCCTGGAGTACGTCCACACCTACTCCCTCATCCACGACGACCTGCCGGCCATGGACGACGACGACCTGCGCCGGGGCCGCCCCACGAACCACAAGGTGTACGGCGAGGGCCACGCCATCCTGGCCGGGGACGGGCTGCTCACCGAGGCCTTCCGCGTGCTGGCCGCCGGTCCCGGCGATCCCGCCACCCTGCTGGAGGCCACCGTCCTGCTGGCCGAGGCCGCGGGCTGGCGGGGCATGGTGGGCGGGCAGGCCCTCGATCTGGAGGGCGAGACGCTCGCGCACTACGACCTGGACCACCTCCGCCTCATCCACCGCCTCAAGACCGGGGCCCTGCTTCGCGCCTCGCTGGAGATGGGTGCGGTCCTGGGGGGCGCCTCCCCCGCGGATCGCGCCGCCCTGAAGGGCTACGGCGAGGCCATCGGCCTGGCTTTCCAGATCCAGGATGACATCCTCGACGCCACCGCCACCGACGCCGACCTGGGCAAGCGGGCCGGGAAGGACGCCGGCAGGGGTAAGATCACCTACCCGTCCCTCCTGGGCCTGGACGGTGCCCGCAGGGCCCTGGAGGAGGCGACCGAGACCGCCCTATGCCGACTAGCATCCCTTCCCAACCGGACTTCCCTGGAGGCCTGGGCCAGGTACTTGGCCCAGCGCGGGAAGTAGGGCACGCCATGACCGAACCCAAGAGCCCCTACCCCCTGCTGGACTCCCTGTCCGCCCCCCAGCAGGTCCGCCACTTCACCCCGGCCCAGCTGGAACAGCTGGCCGCGGAGGTGAGGGCCTTCCTCATCGCCTCGGTCTCCGAGACCGGCGGCCACTTCAGCTCCAACCTCGGCACCGTGGAGCTGACGGTGGCCCTCTTCCACCACTTCGACTTCCTGCAGGACCGGATCGTCTGGGACGTGGGCCACCAGGCCTACCCCCACAAGATCCTCACGGGACGCAAGGACCGCTTTCCCACCCTGCGCATGCACCACGGCCTGTCCGGCTTCCTAAAGCGGGACGAGAGCCCCTACGACCACTTCGGCGCCGGCCACGCCAGCACCAGCATCTCCGCCGTGCTGGGCATGGCCAAGGCCCGGGACCTGCAGAAGCAGGACCACGCCTGCATCGCCGTCATCGGGGACGGCTCCATGACCGCCGGCATGGCCTTCGAGGGCCTGAACCAGGCGGGCTACCTGGCCACGAAGAACTTCCTCGTGATCCTCAACGACAACGACATGAGCATCAACCCCAACGTGGGGTCGCTCCAGGGCTACCTGAACCAGATCATGTCGGGCCAGTACTACCACCGCTGGCGGGACCGCATCGAGCACGCCATCAAGGCCATCCCCCTGGAGGGCCTCAGCAAGGGCGTGGCCAAGGCCGCGAAGTGGAGCGAGGAGAGCTTCAAGCGCCTCATGGTGCCCGGCCTGCTTTTCGAGGACCTGGGCTTCCGCTACATGGGCCCCGTGAACGGGCACGACGTGAACGCGGTGTCCAAGGCCCTGACCGAGGCCAAGGAGAAGATGAAGGACGGTCCCGTGCTGCTGCACGTGCAGACCAAGAAGGGCTACGGCTATGCCCCGGCGGTGGAGGATCCCCTCAAGTGGCACGGCGTCACCGCCTTCGACGCGGAGGCCGGCGAGATCATCAAGGTGGCCGCAGATCCCGCGAAGCCCGCCCCCCCGAGCTACACCTCGGTGTTCGGCAAGGCCCTGGTGGAGCTGGCGAAGCACGACGGGAAGATCGTGGGCATCACCGCCGCCATGCTGGACGGCACGGGGATGAACCTCTTCCAGAAGGCCTTCCCGGACCGCTGCTTCGACGTGGGCATCGCCGAGCAGCACGCCGTGACCTTCGCCGCCGGGCTGGCGGCCCAGGGCATGCGGCCCGTCTGCGCCATCTACTCCACCTTCCTGCAGCGCGGCTTCGACCAGGTGGCCCACGACGTCTGCATCCAGGACCTGCCCGTGACCTTCGCCCTGGACCGCGGCGGCATTGTGGGGGCCGACGGGCCCACCCACCACGGCCTCTACGACATGGCCTACCTGCGCTGCCTGCCGAACATCGTCCTCATGGCCCCCAAGGACGAGAACGAGCTGCGCCGGATGCTCATGACCGCCCTCTACTGCGGCCATCCGGCCGCCCTGCGCTACCCCAGAGGCAGCGGCCTGGGCGCGCCCCTGGAGGAGCCCATCAGCGCCCTGCCCATGGGGAAGGGCGAGCTGCTCCGCGAGGGCACGGACCTGCTCCTCTGCGCCATCGGCTCCATGGTGGATCCGGCCCTGCGCACGGCCGAAGCCCTGGCCGCGGAGGGCATCGACTGCGCCGTGATCAACGCCCGATTCATCAAGCCCCTGGACGCGGATCTCATCCGGACCTGGGCCGGCCGGTGCCGGGCGGTGGTGACCCTGGAGGAGGGCTGCGCTCCCGGCGGCTTCGGCGCCGCGGTGGCGGAGTCCCTGGCGGATG
>DASVZU010000168.1:0-2008 GCA_036391515.1 Holophagaceae bacterium | reverse complement strand
ACCATGATCCCGAACGTGGCGATCGTGGGTGACGCCCACCAGGTGATCTGCGCCATCCACGGCAAGGCCGCCGAGGAAGAGGCCGCTCCGGCCGAGGGCGCCGCCGAACCCGAGGTGGTCAAGAAGGGCAAGAAGGAAGAGAAGAAGTAGTGCCCAGCACCTTCCACCTTCCCTGCGACGAACGCGGCCTCGGCCGCGTTCGTCGTTAACGCACGGGAGCGGGATCCATGTGGACGCTTGTACCTCTGGGCAATCCCGGCCCCGAGTACCAGGACACCCGGCACAACCTTGGCCGGATCATGCTCCAGCGCTGGATGGAGGATCGGAACCTCGCTCCGGCGCCCTCGAAGCGATTCCCCTCCGGCACCCTCTACCCGCTGACGGATCGGCTCCAGGCGCTGGTTCCCGCCACCTACATGAACCACAGCGGTCAGGCCTGCGCCCAGGCCGCCGCCGCGGGGATCTACCCCCGCCGCATGATCCTGCTCTACGACGACAAGGATCTTCCCCTGGGCACGGGCCGCTTCCGACTGAACGGCTCGGATGGCGGGCACAACGGCCTTCGGTCGGTCTTCGAGCACCTGGGCACGACCGACGTGGCCCGGCTCCGCCTGGGCATCGGACCATTCCTGCGGCCTCTGGCGGACTACGTCCTGGGATCCTGGACGGACGAGGAGTGGGACCGCCTGGACCGCCTCGACGCACCCTTCGCGCAATTCCTGGCGCACCTCGAAGCGGCCGAGGAGCTGAGCGCCCTCGCCAACCTGGTGAATCCCGGCGCCTTCTGGACCCCGAACGAAACGGCGTGATCTCGCTTCTCCGCCAGGAGAATTCCGGGACATCCCCCGGGACTGGATCTGGCGCCCGGGGCGCCGAAAAGAAGAGAGGGCCCTCTCCCGGGGTGGCTCGGGGGTGCGGGTGAACGGGGATCTCCAATCGCGGATCATCGGGCTGGCGCTGCTTCAGGGCCAGCTGACCTACCGCGTCCTGGAAGAGGCAAAGGCCGGGCTGCCCCCGTCGGACGCAGACGAAGCGCCCGACCTTCTCCAGGAGCTGGTGCGGAGCGGGGCCCTGCGCGATTCGACGCTGGAGGACCTCCTGAGGCAGGTGGAGGAGCTGGATCGCATGCTGCCGGTTCCGGACACGCGTTCCCGTTCCGAGGACCTGACCCGACCCATCAGCAGCCTGACGGAAGAGCCGGAGTCCACGCGATCGGGCCCCGCGCTCGACAGCCAGGGCGCCCAGGCCACCGCCCAGCGCCTGCTCTGGGGCACCCTTCCCTCGCCCCAGGATCAGTTCCGAGGCGAGAACCGCCGCCTCCGGCAGACCCTCACCATTCCCAAATGGAACAACTACCAGAACCTCCAGTTCGTGGGAGAAGGCGGCATGGGCCGGATCTTCCGGGCCTTCGACCCCACCCTCCGGCGACAGGTGGCCCTGAAGTTCCTGAACCGGGATGACCGGGAGATGGCGGCCAAGCTCCTCCAGGAGGCCCAGTACCAGGCCCAGGTGGACCACCCCAACATCTGCAAGGTCTACGAAGTCCGGGAATGGAGGGGCCAGGTCTACGTGGCCATGCAGTACATCGACGGAACCCGGCTGGACCTGCTGGCGCCACGCCTCTCCCTGACCGAGAAGGTGTCGATTCTCGAGACCGTGGCCCGGGCCGTGCAGGCCGCCCACCGGCTGGGGCTCGTCCACCGCGACCTCAAGCCCGCGAACGTCATGGTCGAGACGTCCGAAGACCACCACCTCAAGCCCTACGTGCTGGATTTCGGCCTGGCCCGCGACTTGGCCTCCAAGGGAGAGACCCTCGAGGGCACCATCCTCGGCACCGTCCACTACATGGCGCCGGAGCAGGCCCGTGGCGACCTGTCCCGCATCGAGCGGCGCACGGATGTCTACGCCCTGGGGGCCATGCTCTATGAGCTGCTCACCGGTGCGCCTCCGTTCGCGGACAGCCAGGGCCTCGATTGCCTGGTCCGCATCCAGACGGAAAGCGTCCGGC